>JBKJJE010000154.1:0-14507 GCA_046598075.1 Stagnimonas sp. | reverse complement strand
GGGCTGTAGCCTGCCGGGCTGGCGGTGATCCGGCGATAGCTGTCGAACGGATAGGCCTTAAGCAGATAGCGCTGGAAACCGTCGCGCAACTGGGTCTGTTCACTGCTGAATGCAAAGTCCATGGATATTCGTTCCTAGAGGCCGAGCACGAACTTGGCCAGCACGTTTTTCTGGATTTCGTTGGTGCCGCCGTAGATCGTGGAGGCGCGGCCGATGTTGTAGCGGGCGGCTGCGCCGGCATAGGCCGGATGGCCAATGGCCTCGGTCTTCCAGGGCAGCGTCGAGGGCCCACCCATTTCCACCATCAGCTCGCTGAGTGCCTGTTGCAGCTCGGTGCCCTTGATCTTCAGACCGGAGCTTTCGGGCCCCGGTGGCTTGCCCTCCTGCGCACGTTCGAGGGCGCGCAGGTTGGTGAACTCGAGCGCCAGCAGATCCACCTCGATCTCGGCGATGCGGCGCGCGATGTTGGGGTCGCCCTGCAGGCCAGGGTCGCTCGCGGCAACGTCCTTCAAGCCCTGCAAGCCGGCCTTGCACATAGGCACGCCGGCAATGCCGGTACGTTCGTGGCTGAGCAGGTACTTGGCGATTACCCAGCCCTTGCCCTCCTCGCCGATGCGGTTGGCAACCGGCACCCGCACATCCTTGAAGAACACCTCGTTCAGATGGTGCTCGCCGTCGATGCTGTGGATGGCACGCACCTCGATGCCAGGGGTCTGCATGTCGATCAACAGGAAGGAAATGCCCTCCTGCCGACGATCGCTGCTGCTGGTGCGCACCAGACAGAAAATCCAGTCGGCGATGTGCGCGCCGGTGGTCCAGATCTTCTGGCCGTTGACGAGGTAGTCGTCGCCATCGCGCAGGGCACTGGTCTTCAGTGCTGCCAGATCGGAGCCCGCACCCGGCTCGGAGTAGCCCTGGCACCAGATGCGGGTGCCGCCGGTGATGTGCGGCAGATGCTCGGCCTTCTGCGCGGGCGTACCGAAGGCCATGATCACCGGGCCGCACATGGACAGGCCAAACACGCTGTGACCGGGTGCCCTGGCGCGCGCGCATTCCTCGTCCCAGATATAGCGCTGGGTGGCGTTCCAGCCGGTGCCGCCGAATTGCTTCGGCCAGGCGGTGGCCAGCCAGCCACGGCTGGCGAGCTTCTGCTCCCAGGCCATCACGAAGTCGCGCTCATAGGTGAGCGCGGGCGGCGCCTGCGGTGCGTGCTCGGCCAGCCAGCTGCGCACCTCCTGCTGAAACTGCTGCTCTTCGGTAGAGAACGAAAGGTTCATGGGGAAGATTCCTGCAAGCGGAGAATGAAGGAGTCAGGCTGGCCGCGCGGGTGCTTTTTTTCGCGGGGCGGTGGCCTTGGGCCGATCCGGGGCCACGCTGCGCGCACGGCTTGCCGGCCGGGCTACCGGCTTGATCGGCTCGCCCGGAAGGGTCGCCAGGCTGTCCGGCGCCATCAGCCGGAACAGCATCCAGTTGAACAGGTCGTTGGCATCCTTGCGGCTGAGCTCGCCGTCGTGCACCAGCTGGTGCGCGCCCCAGAACGCCATGTTGAGCATCCAGGCCACGGCCCTGGCCTGCGGCGTGCTGAAGCCCATGCGCTCGCTCATCATCGGCGCCCACAGCTTGGTCAGCAGGTGCCGCAGGCGGCGCCCCATGCGGCTGGTTTCGGCGTTGTCGGAATAGGTGGCGGTGATCATCTGCCAGAGCGCGCGCACGCGCCCCGGCTTGTCGTCGAAAGTCTGCTGGTCGACGACGCGCATCAGCTCGACGAGATCGCTCGAATTGCTCTGAATGCTGCTGCGGATCTGCTCGTAGCGGCCCCGGAACAGATGCGACATGGTGTCCGCCATCAGCTCGTCCACCGAAGTGAAGTGCTGGTAGACCAGCTGGCGGCTGACCTGCGCGGTCTCGGCCACCGCGATCATGCTTAGCGCCTGCCAGCCCTGCTGCTCCACCACCGTCGCCGCCACGTCGAGCAGCGCCGCGCGGCGGTCGTCGCGGGCCAGGTAGGCGCGTTTCGGATTTTCCTTTTTGCGGGTCATGGACGCGGAGGGTGGTGGACGATGCCGGGCCGGCCTATCGTATACAAGATGTAAATATTATGAATCCGGATATCGCGTCAGGGCATAGAGGCGTGATGGTCACGACCGCCCGCAGCGGAGTGTAGGCATGTCGAAGGCTCAAACCCGAGTGCCAGGCATCGCCGTCGTCACTGCGCTGGTGCTGGCAGCAGACATCCCCAGCCGATGCTGAATCTGGGCCTCGATCAGCCACAGCCGATCCTGTCCCCAGACCGTGAACGCGGTTTCGCCGGCGCCCGGCAGCAGGCGCAGGGTCGGCACGCCCCAGGAGCCGGCGCTGATCATCGCCTGCACATTGGCCTCGATCTCGTCCTCCCAGTCGCGACGGTCGAGATGTCTCTGCGCACCCTGCCAGCTAAGGCCGGCGCGCTCGACGATGCGGCGCAGGCCGTCCAGCGACCAGGCATTGACCCGCTCGCCCCACACCGCCTGGCTGTAGGCATGCAGGTATTCGAAGCCGCGGCCCTGGTCACGGGCCCAGGGGAACAGCGAATAGGCACGCAGGATGGGCTTGCCGAATGGATCCCAGACATTGCCGAAGGCAAGGCCCAGACGCGCCGCCTCGCGGGCGGTGTCCTGGATGATGTAGACGCCCTTGCGCTGATCCGCCTTGACGCCACGCATCATCATCGGGATCACCGGCCGCAGGATGAGGTCGATGGGATAGCGCTGACACAGCGCCGCGATGCGTGGGTATGCCAAGTGGGTGTAGGGACTGCGCAGCGACGGATAGAACTCCAGCTGCAGCCGACGCGTGGTAACCGCCGGAGTCGGCGGCGCAATGGCTTGCAGCCTCAGGCTGGGGCCGGCAGGGGCCTCGGCGCGGCGCGCGCCCAGGGCGTCCAGCCGCGTCTCCAGGTAGTGCAGGCGGTCGATGCCCCAGTACCACTCACCCTCGTAATAAAACATGCCGCCCAGGTAGTGGCGCAAGCGATGCCGCAACGCGAAGTTGGCCTGCAGCTGCTGCGCCGCCTGCTCGGCGGAGACTGGCTGCAGGGTGCCGGCCAGCAGCGCCAGTTCATCGCCGGCACCGCGCCGCAAGGCGCTGCCGATCGCGATGGCGCAGTCGGCAAAGTCGGGGCGGGCGGCCGCCGCCAGCGCCAGCCGGCGCGCCAACCCCAGCAGCGCGGCATCGGCAGGCAGCTTCGCGCCGTCATGGCGCAGGCCGTAGTGGGGCGCAATCGCCTCGGCATCGCGCTCGGCCCAGGCATCCCAGAGCTGTTGTTCGTGGATGGCGATGGGTGTCGGCTGCGCCACGATCTTGGGCAGCAGCTGGATGTCGTAGCGCGCCAGCAGCGGCTTCAGTGCCTGCACCGCCAGCTGGCTGTAGGGATCATCGACCTGGTGAAAGTAGAGCACCTGGTGCGCGCGGCCGGCACGCTGGCGGGCTAGCTCAGCGCGCTGGCGGCACTGCGCAAGCCGTGCCGGGTCGGCGTAGCGGCGGATCATGGCACTGCGAATGACGCGGGCAAGACTCATCTGCGGTCCTCGATTGGGGCGGCTGCGCAGTTCGACTCGCGCATTACCAGTTCTGTTTACATAGTGTAAAGTTTATCGCAGAGCGGCGCCTCTCGAGCGATCCGCCATCGAGTGACTTCCAGGAGAGCGGCATGCACAGATCCAGCCCAGGCCCCAATACTTGCCTTACCGCCCTGGTCGGGGCGACCGGCCTGATTCTGCTGGCCCATGTCTCGCCGCTTGCAGCCGCTGCCCCGGCTGCACCGCAGCTGGCCGTCGACAAGCCCAACTTTGTGCTGCTCCTGATCGACGATGGTGGCTTCAGCGATCTCGGCGCCTATGGCGGCGAAGCACGCACGCCCAACATCGATGCGCTGGCGGCCCAGGGGGCGATCTTCAGCAACTACCACACCTCGCCGCTGTGCTCGCCCTCGCGCGCGATGCTGCTCACCGGTATCGACAACCATCGCACCGGTGTCGGCACCATTCCCGAAACGCTGCCGGAGTCGCAGCGCGGCAAGCCCGGCTACAGCATGCATTTCGAGGCCGGCGTGCAGACCGTCGCAGAACGCCTGAAGGAAGAGGGCTATCGCAGCTACATGACCGGCAAGTGGCATCTGGGGCAGGGCGCCGGCAACCTGCCCAGTGCGCACGGCTTCGACCACTCGTTCGCGCTCGACGCCTCGGGCGCGGACAACTACGAGCAGAAGCCGTACATGCCGTACTACACCAGCGCCGACTGGTTCGAGGATGGTGAGCCGGCAAGATTGCCGAAGGACTTCTACTCCTCGGCGTTTCTCATCGACAAGATGATGGAGTATCTCGAGCGCGACAAGGCCGGGGCTAAGCCCTTCTTCGCCTATGTCGCGTTCCAGGCCGTGCACATTCCGGTGCAGGCGCCAAGGGAGTTCACCAATCACTACGCCGGGGTCTACGACCAGGGCTGGGAGGTGACACGGCAGGCGCGCTGGCAGCAGGCGCAGGCGCGCGGGTTGATTCCGCAGGGTGCGCCGCTCGCCCCGGCACACGAAAAGCTGCGCGCCTGGGCCTCGCTCACGCCGGACGAGCGTGCCATCTATGCCAAGAGCATGGCCGTGCACGCCGGCATGCTGGAGGCGATGGACCTGCACATCGGCCGGCTGATCGAATATCTCAAGACGCGCGGGCTGTACGACAACACCATCTTCCTGCTCACTTCCGACAACGGCCCCGAGCCTAGCGACCCGATCGCCCAGACCGGCTACAGCACCTGGATGGCGCGCAACGGCTACGATCACCGGTTAGAAAACCTGGGCGAGAAAGGCAGCATCAGTTTCATCGGCCCGGAATGGGCCAATGCCACCGCCTCGCCGGGCAACCTGTTCAAGTTCCATGCTTCCGAAGGCGGTATCCGGGTGCCGCTGATTGCCGCTGGGCCGGGCATTGCGGCCGGGCAGCGCATCGCCAGCAAGAGTTTCGTCACCGATGTCACCCCGACCCTGTTCGACTACGCCGGCATGGACTCGGCGCGCTGGAGCGGCGCGGTACCGGTTTCCGGCAAAAGCCTGAAGCCGGTGCTGACCGGCACGGCCACGCAAACCTATCCAGCCGATGCCGCCATCGGCATCGAGGTGGGTGGCAATGCCGCGCTGTTCAAGGGCGACTACAAGCTGACCCGCAACAGCCTGCCCTGGGGTGACGCAGAGTGGCGGCTCTACAACCTCGCCGTCGACCCCGGCGAGACCAGCGACCTGAAAGCCGAAGCGCCCGAACAATTCACGCAGATGCTCGCCGACTATGAGAGCTACGCCAAGACCAACGGCGTACTGAAACTGCCGGACGATTTCGACCCGTTCCGGCAGGTGAAGATCAACTCCATCAAGGTGCAGCTGCAGCATTACCGCTGGCATCTGGGTTTCGGCGCGTTGTTGCTGGTGCTGGCCGGCTGGGCACTGCGGCGCCGGCTCAAGGCGCGGCCCTGAGTCGTATCACTCCCCCTTTTATTGCACACCGGAACATCCCCATGTGGAAAAAAATCGTCATCGGCCTCATCGCCGTGGTTGCCGTGCTGGCCATCCTCAATCGCACCATCGGTGATCGGTTGATCCTGAAGTTGATGCAGCGGCAGGTGGTAGCGAATCTCTCCGGCGCGAGCTTTGCCGAGTATCCGGATGGCCTCAACATCGTGCTCTGCGGCTCGGGTTCGCCATTCCCCGATCTCGGCCGCGCCGGGCCCTGCGTGGCGGTGATTGCCGGCCAGCAGATTCTCATCGTCGATACCGGCTCCGGTGCTGCCCGCAACCTCGCACCGGCGGGAATTCCGGCGGGCAAGATCGCGGCGGTGCTGCTGACGCACTTCCATTCCGACCACATCGACGGCCTGGGCGAACTGCTGCTGCAGCGCTGGGGCAATGGCTCGCACACCACACCGACGCCGGTGATCGGGCCGACCGGCGTCGAGCAGGTGGTGGCCGGCTTCAACCTGGCCTACAGCCAGGACTTCGGCTATCGCGTCGCCCATCACGGGCCGAAGATCATCCCGCCCGGCGGTGCTGGCGGCATCGCCCAGCCGTTCGTGCCGCCGCAGCCCGGCGAGGGTCTGGTGGTTTACGAGCAGGAGGGTCTCAAGGTCACCGCGTTCACCGTCGATCACGGGCCGGTATCACCGGCGGTCGGTTACCGCTTCGACTACAAGGGCCGCAGCGCACTGATCTCCGGTGACACCAAGAAATCCGCCAACCTCGCCCGATTCGCCAAGGGTGTGGACCTGCTGGTGCACGAGGCGCTGTCGCCGGTGCTGGTGGACGTGATCAGCGCCGGTGCCAAGCAGGCCGGCGCCAGCAACATCGAGCAGATCAGCCACGACATTCACAACTACCACACCACGCCGGTCGAGGCCGCCGAGATCGCGCAGGCGGCGGGCGCTAAGCACTTGCTCTACTACCACATCGTGCCGCCGCTGCCGCTGCATCGGCTGGAGTCGATCTACTTGCGCGGCGTCTCGGGCGTCTACCAGGGCGGCGTCACCATCGGCAAGGACCGCAGCTGGGTCAGCCTGCCGGCCAACAGCAGCGTCGTGAAGGTCGGCCGCCGCTAGCCATGCCAGCGCAGGGCGAGTGGATCGTCTGGGGCTCGGAGCTCTCGCCGTTCGCGCTCAAGCTCGCACTCTGCTGCCGGCAGGCGGGGCTGGCCTATCGCTTCCTGCCCGAGCAGGGTGGCTGGGCCGAGAACTGGCGCTTTACGCTCAGGCTGGCCGCACTCAAGCGCGGCCGCCTGCCACTCACCTGGCCGCCGATGAGCGCCGACGACGAGCTGCCGCTGGTGCCCTATCTGTTCGGGCCGGGGAATGAAAATCTCTATGACTCCAGCGCCATCGCCGAGTGGCTGGATCGCGGGCGACCCGAGCCGCAGCGGCTAATTCCCGAGGCGCCGGTGGCCGCCTTCATTGCCCGGCTGATCGACGACTACGCTGACGAGTGGGGGCTGTATCTGGTGCACCACCAGCGCTGGGTGGTGTCGGCGCGCGACAACGACGCCGGCCAGCGGCTGGCGCGTGAATACCGCTTTCAGCTGGGCCCGCTGCGGCCGCTGATGGCGCGCTGGTTCAGCGCGCGGCAGACGCGGCGGCTGCCGTATCTGTTCAGTGTCGCGCCTGCAGGCCCTGCCATCGCCGGCCTGCCGAAGCGCCGTCAGCCGCCGACGCGCGGGGGCTTTCCATCGACGCATACGCTGCTCGAAGACGCACATAGCCGACTCACCCAGGTGCTCGACGCGCTGCTCAGCCAGCGCCCCTACGTGCTGGGCGCGCGCTTCACGCTGGCCGACGCCGCGCTCTACGGCCAGCTGGCGATGAACCTCAGCGATCCGACCACCGCCAGCGCGCTGCAGGCGCGCACGCCGCAGCTCTACCGCTGGCTCGTGGCGCTGCACACGGGCACACCGGCCGTCGCCGATGCCGACGAGCCGCTCGGTGTCGATGCGGCGCTACAGCCGCTGCTTGCCGAGATCGCCCGCATCCACCTGCCGCTGATGCAGCAGAACGCCGCCGCGCACCAGCGCCTGCGGCAGGCCGGACAGCTGCACTTCAACGAAGTCGCCTTCGATGCGGGCATAGCACTCTACGACGGCATGCTCGACGGCCAGCCCTACCGCAGCGTCGCCAAGAGTTTTCAGGCGCGCAGCTGGCGGGATTGCCAAACGCGCTGGGCAGGTCTCTCACCGGCACAGCAGGCAGCAGTCTCAGACCTGCTGCCGGGCACCGACGCATTCAACCCGCGGCCAATGCCCGGTTAGCCCTTCAGCGCACCGCAAAAATTCCGCGTTTCGCCGGCACCCACCAGATCAGCCCGAACAGCTGGGTGGCGAGGATCACCCGCAGCGGCTGGGCGTTCCTGCCCTTGAGCATGAAGAAGGCGAGCGGGATTTCCAGGGTGTGCGCGCCCAGGATGAGTGCGGCCACCAGCACCTGACGACTGTCGGTGTGGCCCTGCGAAAGCTGGAACGCGGCATAGGCATAGAACGCCAGCAGCGCCACCATCTGTATTACCCAGAAGCCCTTGGTGTCTCGCATGTCTCTCTCCCGATGGTTTTAGTGGACAAATAAACTGCTGCACGCAGCCAGCGCAACAAGCGCCAGCGGCACGGTGATCTTGGGCCCGCCGCCAACGATGAAGGCGGGGTCGCAGATGAAGGCGATGGTTTTTTCCACTGCCGCTTGTTTGAACGGATGGATATCCTGGAACTGCGGGGACAGCAAAATCTCCATCAGGTCGCGCCGGCTGCGGTAGCGCACGAAGGCGGCGACAGTCCACTGCTCGCCCTTGTCGATGCCCCACATCTCCACTGCTTGCGAGGCGGCAAGACCGACTGCGATGGGGTGGCAGGCGCGCGGCAGAATACCTTTCAGAAAGGGCCTTTGATATTTCTGCATCGCCTGCCGGCCGGTCTCGCCATCGGCCGTCTGCTGCACCAGCTTCACGTAGTTGGCAATGAACAGGTCGCGGCCGCTGTCCTCGCTTAAAAAGGCGCGCACCGGGGCGATGCGCTCGGGCGACCAATGTGCCTCCAGCTGTTGCAATCCGCGCGCCACCTCATCGGGTGCGAGCTTGCGCTTGAAGCCGACATACCAGGCATAGAAGCCGGCGTAGAGCAGGGCGGCAGTGATCCAGATTAGGGCGAGGCTCATGGCTAGGGTTGAAGCGGTGGGCGTGATGATTATTTTACACACTGTAAAGTTGTTGCTAGCATCTGGTCACATTCGGGAGGAGACCCCAAGGCGATGATCGAGCTCTACACCGCACCCACGCCCAATGGCCACAAGGTGTCCATCGCGCTGGAGGAACTGGCGCTGCCATATACCGTGCACGCGCTCAACCTGATGGGCGGCGACCAGAAGAAAGCGGATTACCTGAAGATCAATCCCAACGGCCGCATCCCGGCCATCGTCGATACCGAGGCCGACAGGTTCGCGGTGTTCGAGTCGGGCGCAATCCTGATCTATCTCGCCGAAAAGACCGGTCGGCTGATGCCGCGGGATGCCAAGGGCCGCTCGCAGGTCATGCAGTGGCTGATGTTCCAGATGGGTGGCGTAGGTCCCATGATGGGGCAGGCGAATGTGTTCTTCCGCTACTTTCCGGAGAAGATCCAGCCGGTCATCGAGCGGTACCAGAACGAGTCGCGCCGACTGTTCGAGGTGCTGGACCGCCAGCTCGCCGATCAGCAATGGCTGGCCGGCGACTACTCGATTGCCGACATCGCCAACTGGGCCTGGGTCCGCACGCACCGCTGGTCCGGCGTATCCACCGAAGGCCTCGTCCACCTCAAGCGCTGGAGCGATGCGCTGTATGCACGACCGGCCTGCGTGAAGGGCATCGAGGTACCGTTCAAGTTGCCGAACCTGGGCGATGGCAAGAGCTCCAGCGAAGCCGAAACCACCTTTATCAAGGGCGCGCAGACCCTGCTGCAGAAATAGAGCCCATGCCGAAACCGTACCTGCATTACGCCTGGCAGCTCTCGTTCTACAGCGGCAAGACCCGCGCCTACCTGCGCTACAAGGCCATACCGCACCAAGAAAAAATCATCCGCCTGTGGGATATGGCGAAAATCAAAAAGAAGGTCGGTGCGCAGGTGATGCCGGTGCTGGTCACGCCCGAGGGCGAGTGGCTGCAGGACACCTCGCACATCATCGACCTGCTGGAAAAACGCTTTCCGCTGGCGCCGGTGGTGCCGGCCACGCCCCGGCAAAGAATCGCCACCTATCTGCTCGAAGCCTGGGGCGATGAGTTCTGGGTGGCCTCGGCGATGCACTATCGCTGGAACTTCCCGGACAACTACCGGCTGCTGTTCCGCCCCGAGGGTGGCGACCATCTGCTGCCGTTCGCGCCGCGTTTCCTGAAGAACCGCGTCATCGACCGCTCGGCCAGCGTGCTGCGCGGCTTTCTGAAAGGCCTCGGCGTGATTCCCGCACAGCTGCCGACCATCGAGCGCTGGACGGTCGGGATGCTCGATGCCCTCGAAGCACATTTTGCACAGCACCCCTTTCTTCTCGGCAGCAAGCCCTGCCTAGGCGACTTCGGGCTGATCGGCCCGCTCTACGCGCATCTGGGCCGTGACCCGGTGCCGGCGCGCGAGCTGATCGGCAAGCGCCCGAAGCTCGCTGCCTGGGTGCAGCGCATGCAGCACCCGGAGCGGCCGCAGGGCGGGGATTTTCTGCCCGACGACCAGATTCCGGAGACGCTGACGCCGGTATTCCAGTCGATCTTCGGCGAGTTCTGGCCGCAGCTCACGGCGACGCTGGTGGAGGTGCAGAAGGCGCTGCCTGAAGTGCCGCCGGGGCGGGGCTTTGCCCGGCAGCTCGGCAAGATCGACATCCGGCTGGCGGGCGAGCGTTTTCGCTTGGCTGCGCGCCCCTACAGCCTGTGGATGGCGCAGCGCCCGCTCGACGCCTTCCGCGCGCTGGGGCCCCGGGAGCAGCAGAGCGTGCAGGCCTGGCTCGCCAGCGTCGGCGGCAACGAGGCGATGCAGCTCGACATTCGCCCGCGGCTCAAGCGTATGGCGCTGCACGTCGCGCCCGAGACGGCCTGAGCCCATGAGCGGCGAGCCGCGCTACCGCGCCTACGTCTCGGATGTCAGCTACTACAGCGGCAAGCTGGAGGCCTACCTGCACTACGCGGAACTCCCGCACGAGCGCATCGAGGTCAACACCCGCGTGATGCGCGAGGTGCTGCTGCCCGCCACCGGCTACATGAAGGTGCCGACCATGCAGTGCCCGGACGGCCGCTGGCTGAAGGACACCACGCCGATGATCCGCTGGCTTGATGCGCAGCACGGCGCGCCGTCGATCTACCCCGCTGATCCCGCCGCGCGCTTCATCGCCCTGCTGGTGGAGGACTATGCCGACGAATGGCTGTGGCGACCGGCCATGTACTACCGCTGGAACTTCAGCGACTCGCAGCGCCTGCTGCGGCACCGCCTGGGCCGCGATCTCTCGGCCGGCACCAGCTACCACGCCGGCAGTCTGGGCTGGTTCATGCGCTGGCGGCAGTACCTGATCTACGTACGCGGCGACGGCGTGCGGCGCCATAACGAGGGCGCCATCCAGGCGCTGTATGCGCGCAGCCTGCTACAGCTTGGCGCGCTGCTTGCGCACCGGCCGTTCCTGCTCGGCAGCCGGCCGAGTATTGTCGACTTCGCGTTCTTCGCCTCGATGTTCCGTCACTTCGCGCTCGACCCGTACTCGGCGAAGATCATGGTCGACACCGCCCCCGCCGTGTATGCCTGGGTCGGCCGGGTCTGGAATGCGCGCGCCAGCCGCGAGGGCGATGTCGCACTCGACGACTTCAGCAGCCGCGACTGGGATGCGGTGTTCGCCGAGATCGGCCGCGACTATCTGCCCTATCTCGATGCCAATGCCGAGGCCTGGGCACGCGGCGCGAAACGTTTCGATCTGGTTTTGAGCGACGCCCGCTACCCAAAGATGCCGGTGGTGCGCTACCGCGTCGCCTGCCGCGAGCAACTGCTCAAGGCCTGGCGCGCGCTCGATGCCAGCGCGCAACAGACCGTGCGCACGCACCTGGCTGCGGCCGGCATCGGCGCCTGGCTCGATGCCGCCCACGACATTCCCGCCGGGCTCGATGCCGAGTTCGAACTACCGCTAAAGCAGCACTACCCGAACGCGCGCGGCTGGTATGGCCTGAAGCTGCTCGGCGGCACGCCTTGGGATCTCCCCGCGCCGCCGTTCAAGGACTGACTCCCCACACGCAAGCCTGACCGCCGTTTTCGCTGTTCAACCCTCAAAGGAGTTTTCGCCATGACCCTCGATGATGTCTTCACCAAGATGCCCACTGCCTTCGTCCCCAGCGCCGCCGCCGGCGTCGATGCCACCGTGCAGTTCAATGCCAGCAAGCCGCGCAACGTCGTCATCAAGGACGGCACCATGACCATCAACGAAGGTGTGGCCGCCAACCCCACCGTCGCCATCAACATGGCCGACGAAGACATGCTCGCCCTGCTCACCGGCGAGCTCAACGGCATGACTGCGTTCATGACCGGCAAGCTGCAACTCGAAGGCGACATGATGTTCGCGCAGAAGCTGGGCGCGCTGTTCGACTATTCGAAAGTCGGCTGAAACCCCTATTGCATGGAGACCCGGCGGGCTTTGGCGCGCCGGGTTTTTTTTGGCTTAAAGCGGGTCGCAGCGCTGCTGTGTCTGAAACTCGGCCTGCAGCTGCGGCAGAGCTGCATCCTCAGGAATCAGGGAACGGAACAGGATCAGGCCGCGGTCGCTGGGGGCAAGGATGCGCCGGGCTCCGGCGGGAATCGACGTGCCGGCATCGCGCGTCAGCACCACGTCGAGCCGCTTCTGGCCCTGGCTGTCGGCTGCCATCGCGGCGTCGTTGAGGGCGAAGAAATTGCTGGTGTCGGCGGCAAAGCCCGATACCGACATATAGCTCGCCTGTACCGGTGCGGTGATGTGCAGCGGCCCCTTCGAGAGATCGAACACGCAGGCGGTGTAGAGCAGATCGGGACTGGGTCGCACCACGGTGCGGGCGCTGGCATCGGCACGCGGCGCGGGCAGGGCCACATTGATGCCCCGGCGCGCGAGAATCTCGGCCTTGCGGATGCGTGCCGCCGGACGGTCGTCGGGCTCGGCCGCACCTTCGAGACCCCTGGCGGCGATGCGATGCATCACCAGTCGGTTGATCGCGGTCGGCAACAGCAGCACGGTCAGCCCGTTGAACACCGGTACCAGCAGCAGAAACCACAGCAGGGCGGCGCGCCAGCTCATGGGCAGCTCTCGCGGAGGATGCTGGGCAGCGGCAGGGTGGTCAGCTGATCAAGCACGCCGGCGGCGGGGTTGTAGAGCCTGAGGGTGAGCGAGTACGGCCCGGTGGCAGGGCTTGGCAGCGTGCCGGGACCAATGGCATCGGCAGCCAGCGCGATGTCGTAGCCGCCATCGGCGCGGGCCGGCAGCGAGCCCGGATGCAGCGCATAGCGCCCCGCCGTGTTCGGTACCAGATAGTGATCGGCGCCGTAGACGGTCAGGCTCCACCAGCGCGCGGGCGGCGGCCGGCCCTGCACGCGGTAGCGGCAGTCCCCGCGCAGCGCATCACCATGGCTGTCGCTGAAGGCGGTGAAATAGATGGCCTCCGCCGGCGTCAATGCATACAGGCCGGCGACCGCGACGGCGGCGCGCTCCCAGGGATTGGCCGCGGCACTGCCGGTGTGTGCGCCGGTGCGCCAGGGGCCATTGCGCAGCGCCTGCCGGTCAATGAGATAGCCGAGCAGCGGCTTGACGAGCAGGGCGCCGGTGATGGCGGCGGCGAGCACCACCAGTCCTGCCTGCCACAGCAGGCGCTTCACCCTGCCAGTTCCTCGTCGCAGGCGGTTGCATAGGCAAAGCGGCGCAGGCCATTGCGCTGGAAGGGCTTCCATCCGCCTTCGGCCTGTGCCAGGCGGTCGGCAATCGCGTAGAGCGCCAGCGGGTGATGGCCCAGGCCGCAATGGCTGGCGGCGATGGCGATGTTTTCCACCTCGTGGCCCGGCGCGTTGATCGAGCAGGGCCAGGCGACGATGCCGTCGCTGCGACTGTAGATGGAAGTGGTCGGCACCGGTGGCGGCAGCCGCAGCGCCTGCCAGCGCGGCTCGACGGCGGGCACCTTGCCGCTCAGGCGGGTGTAGAGAGACACCGCGTTGGAGGCCAGCGGATCGCCGGTGAACGGGCTGCCGAGGGTGATCACCTGCCGCACGCGGTCGGGCTCCAGCTTGGCCAGTTCGCGGGCGTAGATGCCGCCCAGGCTCCAGCCGATCAGGCTGACCGGCTGGCCGCCATAGCGCCCACTCAAGTCCAGCAGCCGTTCGCGCAGCGGGGTTTCCAGCGCCGGGTCGCCGATGTTTCGGCCCATGCGCCAGCCGTGCACGCGATAGCCGAGCTGGCGCAGCAGCCTGCGCAGCGGGCGGGTGGAGAAATCATCGGCTGCCATGCCCGGCAGCACCATCACCGGATGGCCGTCGCCGCGCGGCAGCCAGCGCCATAGCGGCCGGCTGGCGAAGTAGGCGCCCAGCTCCGGTAGCGCGCGGGCTTCGAGCAGCAGCAGCCACTTCGAGGGCGGCGCGAGTCTTCGGGCGGTTGTGGCGTCGTGCATGGATTCAGAACACCCTGCTGGACATGGGATCGTGGGGCGGCAGCCCGTCAAGGATATGCCGCATGCGGCCCTCGACGGCGAGCTTGGTCTTCTCGTGCGGCAGGATGTAGAACTGATTGTCCTTCACCGCCTGCACAGTGATCGCGGCGATCTCGGCCGCACTGATCTTGCCTTTGGCCACTCCCTTTTTCGCCATCTGCTCAATCATCAGCGCCATCGGGTGGCTGTTGGCGGCGGGGAACTCGGCGGGACGGTTGCGGCCGGAATCGGCGATGCCGGTAGGCGCGAAGGCGGGGCAGAGCACCGACACGCCGATGCGGCTTTCGGTCATCCGCAGCTCGTGGTGCAG
>JBKJJE010000067.1:0-20005 GCA_046598075.1 Stagnimonas sp. | reverse complement strand
AGGCCCGACTGCTGCGCCAATATGCCCGCCGAGATCATCGGCGCGGTGGCGGTCTGCAGCACCCCTACCTCGTAGGGAATGCCGCTCACGCCCAGCAGGCGGCCGGTCGCCATCACCAGCAGCGGGGCGGTCAGCAGCTTCCAGCCGAGGGCCGCCGTCATCGGCGGCAGGTTGGCGCGGATGTCGCTGGGCTTGAACTGCAGGCCCACCGCGAACAGCGCCAGCGGCGACAGCGACACGCTGAGCCGATAGAGAACGTCGTCCACCAGCAGCGGCCAGCCGCCCACCGCACCGACCCCAAACCCGACCAGCATGGCAATGAACGGCGGGAACCGCGCCACCCGCAGCAGCACCGCGCCGACACTGGTGGCGGTGCCCGAATACCAGGCGGCGGTGAACACGCCGAGCGTCGAAAGGGCCAGGAACGACCCGGCCTGATCCGCCAGCACGGCCGCGCCCAGGTGGTCCTTGCCACGCAGCGCCTCGATCAGCGGAATGCCGGTGAAAGAGGTGTTACCAAAGCCTGCCACCAGCGCCAGCGCGCCGGTCACACTGCGCGACCAGTGCAGCCACCGTCCGAGCAGAACCATCACCGCCAGCGCGCCGAGCGCCGTGCCCCACATCGCCATCACCGGAAACCAGAGCCCGGCTTCCAGATGCAGCTTGGGGATCAGCAGCAGCACCAGTGCCGGAAACGCGATGTTGAGCACGAAGCCGTTCAGCCCCGGCACCCAGTCGCTGGCGTCGGGCCTGAGGCGCACGGTGAGCGCGCCCAGCGCCATGCAGACGCCCAGCAGGATCAGGGCGCTCATGGCAGCCGGTGCAGGCCGAAGCTGCGCGGATTGAGGATGCGCGCCGGATCGCGCGCACGCTTGGCGGCAAGCAGTTCGGCAAGCACCTGCGGCTGCGCCCGCTGTGCGAAGGCATCGCCCCACTTGGTGCCCACCCCATGTTCGGCGCTGAAAGTGCCGCGAAACTGCGCCGTCACATCGAACACCAGAGCGATCAGGGCATCGGCATCGGCAGCTACCGGCTGCGCCTGGGCGCCGAGCAGGTGCAGATGCGCGCCACCCACCCCGGCGTGCCCGAAGGCGAGCAGCTGCAGGGCGGGATATGTGCGCCGCAGAGCGGCTTCGAGCGCGGCGAGATAGTCGCCGAAGCATTCCAACGGGGTGGCGGTATCGAACGCCAGCCGCCCGCCGCCGAGCGAGCGCATGGCGTGATTGCTGGCCTCGGTGATCGAATGGCGGATGCGCTTCAGCGCCTTCAGCGGCGCATAGCCGAGGGCATCGTCCGGCTGCCGCAGGGTGTCGCTGAGAAAGTCGTAAAGATGCGCTGCCAGATCCTCGCCGGCCTCATCGCTTTTCAACTGCAACAGCAGGTAGAACGGCGCCTGCGGATCGCGTGCGAAAGGCCAGCGGAAGGTTTCACCCTGCAAGGCCCGCACCAGCGCCATGGCGCTGGCACTGATGAACTCGAACTCCTCGACATCGTTGCCGAACACATCGCGCGCCAGGGCCAGCACCCGCATGGCGGCGGGCATGTCGGGCACCGGGATGAGTGCGGCCTCGCGTTGCGCCGGCAGCCGCTGCAGACGCAGCGACAGCCGGGTGATGACGCCGAGCACCCCCTGGGTGCCGATCAGTCCCAGCCGCACATCAGGGGCTGCGGAATCGATCGCCAGCACCTGCGGCGCCGGTGCGCTCCACTGCGGTCCGGCTTGCGCGCCAGTCTCGCTGCCATCGGCCCACAGCCCCCAGGCGGTCTCGCAGAGATGTGCGGCGGTGCCGTAGCAGACGGCGTTGGCGCCTGCCGAGCCATTGGCGACGCAGGCGCCGACCGTGGCGGCACTGGTCGAGCCCATCTCCATCGGCCACACCAGACCGTGTGCCGCCAGGGCGGCGTTGAGGGTGTCTACCGCGACGGCGGCTTCGACCTCGGCGCGCTGCGAGACGACATCGATCGAGACAATGCGGTCGAGTTTTTCCAGCGACAGCACCGTCTCGCCCTCGGGCCGCTGCGCCTCTACCAGGCCGGTGCGGCCGGCACTCAGCACCAGGGCGCGGCGGCTGGCCTGCGCTTCGCGCAGCACCGCGGCCAGTTCCAGTTCGCTGGCTGGCAGCAGTACACAGGCGCTATGCCCGGGCGCGCCGCGTTCCGGCTGCAGGTACGGCATCAGGGCTTCGCGCTGGCTGCGCTGGCGGTCTGGCGCGAGGCTTTGCCAGGGAGCGGCATCAAGAGTCATGCGGCAGTTTGGCGAGCCACGCCGCCAGCGTCCAGCCGCGGCGATCAGCTGCCTCGCGCCGGCGGCGACTCGCGACTGCGCGGCGCGACATAACCCTGCGCTTTCAGCCAGTCCAGCTTGGCGCTGTAAAGCTTGCGTGATTCGCTGCTGGTGCTGCTGTCGATCGCCTTGGCGAGCTGTTTTCTGGCTTTGCGCAGATCACCGAGATACAGGTTGGCGATAGCGAGACCAAAGTGCGAATCGGCATCGTCGGCGGCACGGTTGAGCTCGCGCTGGAACAGCTGGCGCGCCAGGGCGAAGTCCTGCGCTTTCAGCGCCGCCAAGCCCAGGTCGTAGTAATGGAACGGTGGGAACGGCTCGATCTCTGCCAGCCGGGCTGCCAGCTGTTTTGATTCTTCCTGCTTGCCGGTCGCCGCCAGCACGCTGACCAGGTTGGACATGGCGATGCTGTTTTCGGGCTCCAGCAGCAGCGCCTGGCGCAGCGTCTGCTCGGCCTCGCTGAGATTGCCGTGCTGCTGGTAGACCACGCCGAGCGTGTTGTAACTGTCCATGAAGGCAGGCAGCCGGCGGATCGCCTCGCGCGCCCACCAGTAGGCAGCATCGGGCTTGCCCTCGGCCAGCAGTTCCGCTGCGCGGTTGTTCATGAACATGGCGATCACGGTGTCACGCGAGATCACCCGCGAGCGGTAGCGCACCGCCTGCTGGGACGGCAGGAAATCCACCGTCAGACCGTCGCTGCGACTTGTGCTGCCGCCCTGCTCCAGCGAGACGCTGGGCTGACCCGATTGCGGCGTGAACTTCAGGTTGACGTGCCGGTTCGCCATCGCCAGATTGCCGCTGCGGCTCCAGGTGATCTTGGCAAACACCTCCTGGTATTGCAGATTCAGGCCGAAATGCTCAGCGAAGGCACCGGTCATGATGACCAGCGACAGGCAGTTACCGGCGCGGGCCGCAAAGGCGCCGGCAGCGTCGAGCGTGCTGGTCGAGTCGTACTGCAGCTGCAGGCGCCCCTGGTCGTACAGCGCGTCGATCAGTGCCCGTTCGGGGCCGTCGTAGCGCATCAGTGGTTTGAGTTCGGTCTCGGCGTAACGCTGCATCGCCGGCGTCATCGCGAAGATGGCGTCGGCGTCGATCCCTTGCGGCAGGGGCTGGAACAGCGAGTCCTTGAACAGGGTCTCGGCCGCCGGCAGGGTCGGCACGCTGGCACAGCCCGCGAGGCAGGCCATCAGCAGCCCCGCCGATAGTCGTCCGAATGCGCCGATCTGCATGGCATTCTCCTGCGCCAGAAATGCGAGCTAGTTACACCAGCTTAGACGGCTGCGCGCCGCCGCGGGGTTTGAATGTGGACAGCGTCGGTCCACTGCTGGGCTGATTTGGCACATCTGCACCGCGAATGGCGTCGTAGACTCCAGACATCTCAATTGTCCGCCATGCAGGGGAAGCCGATGGCCGTGAAGCGCGAAGAAATCGAGTTCAACAGCCAGGGCGTGCGCCTGCGCGCCGGATTCTTCCACCCCGTCGGCAACGCCCTGCGCAGCGCCGCTGGCGTGCCCTGCGTGGTGATGGCGCATGGTCTGGGCGGGGTCCGCGCGGCGGGGCTGGAACCGTTCGCGCTGCGCTTCGCGGCAGCAGGCCTGGCGGTGCTGGTATTCGACTATCGCGGCTTCGGCCGCAGCGACGGCAAGCCGCGGCAGGTGGTGGATGTGCGCATGCAGCTGCAGGACTGGGCGGCCGCCATCGCCCACGCGCGCTCGCTGAAAGACCTCGACCCCCGGCGCATCGCGCTCTGGGGCAGCTCGTTTTCCGGCGGGTTGGTAGTGGCTGCGGCCGTGGAAGATGGCCGCGTTGCTGCCGTGAGTTCACAAGGCGGCATGCTCGACGGCCTGGCCGCGCTCACCCATCTGCTGAAAATGGAAGGGCCGGTGCAGCTGGCCCGGATCAGTGCGCTCGCCGCTCTCGACACCGCGCGTGCCCGGCTTGGCCTCTCGCGCATCACCCTGCCGGTGGTAGGCGAGCCCGGCAGCATGGCGGTGCTGACCACCGCCGATTCCAAACCCGGCTATCTCGCCATCACGCCGCCAGACTGGGTGAATAGCATCAGCCTGGCCTGGATGCTGACGCTGCCGCTGTTCCGCCCCAACCTGATGGCCAGGCGACTGCCCTGCCCGACACTGTTCTGCATCGCCGAGCGGGATCTGGTGGTGCCGCCCGCCGCGGTCGAGGACGCTGCGCGCCGTGCGGGCACCAAGGCCGAGGTGTGTCGCTATCCTCGCGGGCATTTCGAGATTTATGTCGGCGACGGTTTCGAGGATTCGGTGCGCGACCAGACGGCATTTTTTCTCAGGCATCTTAAAAACTAGAACCCGGCACCGCCATGCAGCGGCGCGGCATCACGGCAGCACCACCGGCGAGGAGAATCGCATGAGCAGTACCGTTGCAAACGGCGTGCAGAGTAGCGCCCGATACACCCTGTTCGTGCTGTTCCTGATCAATTTCCTGAACTTCTTCGACCGTGCGCTGCCCGGCGTGGTGCTGGAGCCTCTGCGCAAGGAGTTCGGCCTCTCCGACACCATGTCCGGTCTGCTCGGCACCGCCTTCATCCTGGTCTATGCCTTCGCCGGCATTCCGCTGGGGCGGCTGGCAGATCGCCTGCGCCGCACCCATATCCTGGCTGGCGGTGTGGCTGCCTGGAGCGTGTTCACCGGTGCGGCAGCGATGGTGACCACATTGCCGGGCCTTTTTCTCGCCCGGCTCGGAGTCGGCATTGGCGAGGCGAGTTGCGCCCCCGCCGCCAACTCGATGATCGGCGATCTCTACCCCAGCAATCGCCGCGCCCGCGCGCTGGGCCTGTTCATGCTCGGCCTGCCGCTTGGGTCGCTGGCCTGCTTCGCGTTCGGCGGCTGGCTCGCACAGACCTACGGCTGGCGGGCGCCGTTTCTGGTGGCGATGGTGCCGGGCCTGATCGTCGCGCTGCTGGTCTGGCGGCTCGACGAACCGCTGCGCGGGCATCAGGACAAGGCGGCGACAGCCGCACTCACCGGCAATCCCTTTCGGCAGATCCTTTCCATCCAGACCGTCTGGTGGATCATCGTCTCCGGTGCGGCCATCAATTTCGCAGCCTATTCGCTCAACACCTTTCTGCCGGCCCTGCTGGTGCGCGTGCACGGCCTCAACGTAGCCCAGGCCGGCGGTGTGGCCTCGCTGGTGCTGGGTGCGACGGGCCTGGTGGGTCTTACTCTCGGCGGCGTGCTGGCGGACAAGCTGCATCAGGCCTTTCCGCGCGGGCGGCTGCTGTGCGGCGCCGTGGCGCTGCTGATCGCAGCCCCGCTGCTGTGGCTGGGTCTTACCCAGCCCAAGGGCGCAGTGACGGCGCTGACGCTGTTTCTATGTGCCGGCTGGCTGCTGTACTTCCTCTACTTCGTCACTGTGTATCCGGCGCTGCAGGACGTGGTCGATGCCCGCCTGCGGGCCACTGCCATGGCGGTGTATTTCTTCTTCCAGTACGTGCTGGGCGGCGCCGTCGGCTCGCTGGTGACTGGCGCACTGTCCGACCACTATGCCAAGGCGGCGATGAGTGCGGCCGGTGCCCTGGAACTCACGCCCGCCTTCCGCGCCATCGGTCTCAACCAGTCACTGGCGCTGGCGGTGCCGCTGGCCATCGCGGTGACCGGCCTGGTGCTTCTGCTGGCCGCGCGCAGCTTTGTTGCCGACGCCGCGCGCCGTTAACCGCCATGCCCAACAGCCAGCCCGTACTGACGGTGGTGGCAAACCTCGGCTTTGCCGCGGCCAGTGGCCTGGTCACAGCCCACGATGCGCTCTGGGTGATTGCCGACGACGACTTGCAGCTGCACCGTTTCAGTATGCAGGGCGTGCACCAGTCGCGGCATTCGCTGTTCGCGGATCGCCCCGCCCTTCCGCTCGAGCCGAAGGCCCGCAAGAAAGCCAAGCCCGATCTCGAAGCCCTGTGCCTGCTGCCCGATGGCCGCCTGCTGGCGCTGGGCTCCGGCTCGCGCCGCAATCGCACACTCGGCAGCGTGTTTGATCCCGTCACCCAGAGCACACAACTGATCGACGCCGCGCCGCTCTACCAGGCGCTCGAAGCATCGCTGTCGGAACTCAATATCGAAGGCGCCTGCGCGCTCGGCGACGTTCTGGTACTCGCGCACCGTGGCAACAGCAAAGGTTCCGCTGATGCGCTGGTGCTGGTGGATTTGAACAGCGTGGTGGCCGGCATTGACAGTGGCACCTTGCCTGCGAAGGCAAGACGCGGACTGGTTGCCGTGCAGTTGGGGCAGATCGACGAGGCCCCGCTCACCCTCACCGATCTCGCCACCGATGGCGAAGGCCGACTCTGGTTCAGCGCCGCTGCCGAAGTCACCGACAACCGTTATGACGATGGCCCCTGCGCCGGCAGTGTGATCGGCTGTTTTGATGCCGCCTTCAATGTCGCGCAGCAATGGCGCGTGCCGGGACATCTGAAGATCGAGGGGCTGGCAACGGCGGGCGCAGGCCGCTGGTTGCTGGTGGCCGATGCCGATGATCCCGTGGTGCCCTCGCCGCTGTTGATGCTCGAAGGTGTTCAGCGCAGCAGGTAAATCTGCACAGCCTCCTCGATGCCCTTGAGCACCTCGGCGGGCCGTTGCAGCAGACCTGCCGCCTGTTCAGCCGACAGAGCATCACGGGTGTATCGGTCCATCAGCACCTCGCCTTCTGCGGCTCGCTGACACAGCCGCGCGGCGAGATTGATGACCGGCCCGACGGCGACGTATTCCAGCCGTCCCGCCGCTTGGATCGCACCGACCGTGGCCTCGCCACTGGCGACGCCAATACCAAAGCCCAGACCTGATGTCGCCAGCAGTGGCGGCAGCCGCGAGCGCAGCAGCGTGGCCAGCTGCAACGCGCGCGCAGGGTGATCTTTTTGCGCGATCGGCGCACCGAGCAGCAGCAGCACACCGTCGCCGGCATGGTCCTTCACCGTCGCGCCCAGCTCGGCGGCAGCCGCACCGACCACCGCGTAGTACTGCTCCAGCAGCTCGACCACCACCGAGGTCTCGCGGGTCTCGCAGAAAGCGGTGAATCCGCGCAGATCGCAGAACACCGCGCTCAGCTGCCGGCGCTCGCGTTTCAGCACCTGGGAGGCACCTTCCAGCCGCATCAGCTGGGCGACTTCCGGCGCCAGGAACTGGCTCATCAGCTGTCCGCGCCGCCCCAGCACCATCAGGTAACGGACGGCCCCGAACAGGAAGATCAACAGCCCCAGGGTGATGCACAGCGGCACCACCGCCGGCTGCACCAGCAGCGCCGCAAACAGGAACGGCGAAGCGCCCAGCAGCGCCCGCAGGCGGATCGACTCGGCCGGATCGCTGCGGCCGAACACCAGCAGCAGCATCGCGATGGTGGAGAGCAGCACCCCGGTGCCCAGCACCGGCGCGAATACCGCCCACTCGATGGCACGCACGCGGAAAAATCCGGTGGCGCCGGTGGTCGCATCCCCAGGGTCGAGGGCCAGATAGCCCAGCGACAGACCGGCGTAGACCAGCACCAGGATCTGCGCTGCGCGGATCAGTGCCTGCGCCGCACGCCGCAAGCCGCGCCGCACGGTTTCGGCGATGCGCCGCGTCCACTCCATGCCGGACAGGATCGACAGCGCCTCCAGCAGCCGCACTGCCGCGGTGATGGCCACCGATGGCCTGGCAATCTCAACCGGCGCCAGCAGCAGCCGCACGCCCAGCACCAGGAAACACAGGGCCAGCGCGCGGCTGGCGCGACCGCTGCGGTCGGTGAAAAAAAAGATCGCGCCCAGACCGGCGGTGAACAGGCCCACGACGTGGAAGGCAGCATCAGCGGGCGTGAGGATTTCCATTGCCCGGCAGCATAGTGCCTGCCGCAGCAGCGGGTGCCTGTGGCAGGCTATCGGCATCGAACAACACATCCCCCGCTAGCCGCACACCAGCAACTCATGCCACCCCCTGACCAGACCCAGGCCGTGCTCGACTGGCTCGCCGATTACGCCATCGACGACGAGCCCGGCGCGCTCGACGAAGCCTGCGCGATGGCAGCCAACCAGCCGGTGAAGATCGATGCGCTGCTGGCGGGGCTGGAAGCGCTCGCCAGCCAGCGCGCCGACCCCGCACGCCTGCGCCACGCGCGGGTGACGCTGCGCGCCGCGCTGCAGCTGCCGCTGATCCCCGGCCCGGCCTGCCGGGTCGAACCATGACGGCGGCAACCTCAGTCAGACTCGACGTCTGGCTATGGGCGGCACGCTTCTACAAGACCCGCACGCTATGCAAGTCCGCCATCGATGCAGGCCAGGTACGCGTTGATGGCGAGCCGGTGAAGCCCAGCAAGTCGGTGCTGACCGGGATGCGCCTGCGCATCCGGCAGGGCAGCGAGTATCGAGAGGTGGCGGTACTGGCGCTGGCCGATGTCCGCCGCAGTGCGCCCGAGGCGCAGCAGCTCTACGCCGAGAACGCCGAGAGCGTAGCGAAGCGCGAGCAGCAGCAACTGGCGCGCAAATCCGCCGAGGGGATGCTCAGCGCCGCGAAGCCGAGCAAG
This sequence comes from Stagnimonas sp., assembly GCA_046598075.1. GTDB lineage: Bacteria > Pseudomonadota > Gammaproteobacteria > Nevskiales > Nevskiaceae > Stagnimonas. Next base: position 11,205 of record JBKJJE010000067.1, on the reverse strand, counting down.
CAGTTTCGGCGTGCAGTCATCCGGTTCAAGAAATCGCTTGGTCAGGACGGTTGAAGAGCCCGCCATTCAGATCGTGTTCAGCGTCTGCGGACCTAACATCCCGGCCATGTCTTTACCCGTCACACGAGAACGCCAATGAACCGTCTTCACGCTCTTCTGTTCGCCTTCGCCTTGCCGCTTACGGTGCTGGCCGCCGACCCCGTGGTGGTACTGCAAAACCCGCAGATGCGCGGCGACAGCAGCTTCAGCTATCGCCAGGAGTTCAATGCCAGCTGCGGCGTGCCCACGGTCGGTGATTGCAGCAGCTGCACCGTCAGCTGCCCAGTGGGCGCAGCCGCCGTGTGCAAGCCAGGCAAGGTCTCCGCCGCGATGGGCGATGGCAGCTGCCAGCGCGAGCCGAGCTGCACCTGTGTGAGCAGCGCGCCGACGCTGAAGAAGTAGATCAGGCGTCCCTTGCCTTTGGTGCGGGTAAGGCTGGAAATTCAGTAGTCACGAGATAGATGCCTCTGATTGTCAGTCGTTATCAGTAATCTTCACGACGCCGAGATAGGTTCTGCCGCGCTGTGCGTTGGTCGCGGTGGTCATTTCAATGGCGAAGGTCTCCGGGTTTTCGGCGACGGCGTCGTTGACGATGTTGAAGGTCAGAGTCTTCGCGGTGGTATCGCCATTGGCCCAGCTGAGCGTGCCCGTGGTGACGCCGGTGTAATCCGATCCGGCGAGCGCCTCGTCAACGCCATTGTGCGGGAAATAACCCGGCGGCCAGGCGTAGAGCTGGTAGTTGATGCTGACCGCGCCGACTCCTGTGCCGCTGCGGGTGGCGGTCAGCGTCACGGCGCCTGCACCTTCATTGACCGCGTAATCGACTGGGCTGAACTGCAGCGTGTCGTTGCCACTGCCGGTATCTGTATCGGTGATATTGACCTGGGCAATGTAGGTACGGCCTAGCGTTGCCCCGGTGGCTGCGCTCAGCGTTACCCGGAACCCTTCCATGTTTTCCGATGCGGCGTCGTCGAGCACCGTCACCACGATGGTCCTGGGGGTGGTATCGCCAGCTGCCCAGTTCAGGATGCCGCTGGTGCTGGCGTAATCCTGCCCGGCCAAGGCGGTGACGTTGCTGGTGGAGTAGCCGACGCTGACAGCGCCCGTACCACCTCCCGTGCGCTGCACGGTCAAACTCACGGTGCCGGCTTCTTCTGCCACGGCATAGCCATTGGGGCTGAACAGCACCGAGCTGTCGTCATCGACAATCGACACCGTGCTGACCGCAGTGCCCAGGGTGACGCCAGAAACCGGGGTTGCCAACTGCACCCTGAAGGCTTCGGTGGCTTCACCCAGCATGTCATTGATGATCGGCACGCTGATGGTCTTGGCGCTGGCATCTCCGGCCAGCCAGTTGAGGCTGCTGCTGCGGGCGGTGAAATCACCCGGCTCAGCGGCGGTTGAGTTGACGGTGGTGTAGTTCACCCGCGCACAGCCGCTGGTGATGCCGGTGCGGTTGACGGTGACGTTCACCTGGCCAGTAGCTTCGGCGACGTTGGCGGTGGTGGCAGCCAGCGTCACCCTGCCGGTGCCGGTCGCGCAGTTGTGGGTGGTCACCACATAGTCAGCGGGGACGCCGCCGACGGTCAGGGTCGCGGTGGTGGGGGTGTTGGTGCTGGCGGAGGAGGTCAGCCGCAGGCACACCGACTGGCCGTTGCTGATGGTGGTGGCGGTGGTGATGTAGCTGCTGGTGCAGCCCACGCTGTAGCTGCCACCAGTGACCGACACCGCTGCAGGGGAGGCAACGCCGGTGATGGTGGCTGGAGCACTGGTGTACACCCGGTTGAGATCGGCATTGTTCTCAGGGGCAAAGCAGAAGGTGCACACGCCACGCGAACCGGCACGGTAAATCGCGTCAATCTCGGAACCAGACAGGGTGCCAGAGAAAATCTGGAATTCGTCAATGATTCCGTTGAACGGATAATTGTTGCCCACTGTGTTGCCGACCAGGAACTGGCCCCCATATGCGTTCCCGGCGCCCGACAAGCTGGCCTGCTCCTTACCGTTGACGTAGAGCCGATATCTGGAGCCGTCGTAGCTGACCGCAACAAAGTAGAAAGCCCCGGGAGGGAACACATCGGCTGACGAGGCAAGAGAATCGAGGGGTGCCAGAAGCACAAAACGTTGCTCGGACGCTTTCCACGCAAAACCGACAGCTAGATTGCCAGCGTTGTGGTACTGGACGAAGGCGAAACCAAAATCAGCCGTTTGCACGGCCTCAGGACGAACCCAGGCAGCGTACGTCGGCTGGGCATTGCGCAAAGCTGGCACATTAGGAATCTCGACAACACCGCTGGCCCCCATCGTGAACGCTTGCCCGATGATGCCTGCGGCTGTTGCCGCAGCACCGTTCTGCAAGCTGCCGTTGATGCCATTGCCGGAACTGTCATTGGCATTGCCCTCCCCCTTGAGCCAGAGCACATTGCTGGCTGGCTTGGGCGTGCAGGTGGCGCACTGGCCGGCGCTGCCCTTGGCAAAGATGGTCTTGATCTCCTGCGCGGACAGCACGCGGTTGAAGACTTGCGTCTCGTCGAGGGCACCGGCAAAGAAGCGTCCATTGAAGCGGCTGTCGCCCAGGAAGAGGGTACCGGCGTGCGTGGTGGTGCCGACCGACGTGGCAGCCAATTGACCGTTTTTGTAGAACCTGATTTCGCTACCGTCGCTGGTCACCAACAGGTGCGTCCACACTCCGGCGGGCGAAGCGGGCAAGGAGCCTGACTGGTTGCCGTCAAAGCGATAGAACTCCTGCGCGGATGCGCCGCTGGCCCGCGAGATATATAGCCCGTTGAAGTTACCGAATCCGTAGGTGGAAAACAGCCCGGCATTGTCCGCCTGGTTGGCGTCAGGCAAGTACCACATGGAGAGGCTAAAGATGTTGGGCGGGGTGAAATTGGTATCGAGACTTTCAGCCCCGTTGAAGCGGATTGCCCTGCCGACCTTGCCAGCGACGAAAGTGACGCCACTGCCGCCGGCTGCAGTATTCGGCCCCTGGCTGTCGCTGACATCGTTCTCACCCCGGTACCAGCTCAATAGGCCCGGCGGCGGCGTGGCGCAACTCTGCGCCTTGCACTTGCCGTTGCTGCCGGCCTCGTAGATGGATTGGATTTCGGCGGCGGAGAGGGCGCGGTCGTAGACGGCGGGTTCGTCGATCAGGCCGGCGAAGTTGAGTGAGGGGTCGATCCAGAACGCCCTGCCGATTTCGATGTCGTCATTGCGGACGCCACTGAGTCCAGTTGAACTGCTCGCCGCTGCGATGCCATCGACATAAAACAACAATGCAGCACCCTGCCGCGTCACCGCAACGTGGTGCCAGTTGCCATCGGCAATCGTCACCCCGGTATTCACAGCATTCTCCCCGCCGCCCAACTCGTCGAACCAGGCGAGCATGCCGCCACGGTTGGTCAACACGATGTCCTGACTGTTGCCGCTGCCCTGCTTTGTGCCGATGATTGCCGGGTCATCGTAGGCCTGGGAGGTCGTGACGTTTTGGGTGGTCTTTACCCAGGTCTCCATGGTGAAGTTGACGAAGCCCGCCATCACCGGGCCAACGCGGACGTAATCGTCCACGCCATCGAAACTGAAGGCCTGCCCGACCTTGCCAGTGGCCGTGGCCGTCGCGCCGTTCATCAGCGTGCCATTGAAGCCACTGCCGCTGATGTCATTGGCATTGCCATCCCCAGGAAACCACGCGACGATGGCAGCCTGTGGTGCCGTGCAGACACTGGCAGCACTGGACACAGTGCCCGCGACCAGTGCTAGCAGGGCGGCCAGCAGCCAGTGGCGGCGGCTATGCCCCGAGGGGAAACGAATCTGGGATGAAGTCATGGGGTTCTCCTTGCGGATCGGTAGCGACCCGTGGTGTGGTCGAGAGCGTTCAGGCCGGGCTGGCCAGAGATCGAAGATCAGGGACTGAAATCGCGTTACGTGCCGAAGGTCACGGCGTCGAGAGACTCGTGCGAATTCAGCTGCGGTTCCCTTTAGGGCTTTCGCGGTGGCGTGGTCAGGATTTGTGCCTCGCAATTCCGATTCTGGTCTGCTGACGGCTGGCTGTTCTGGTCTGCCATGTGCTGTATGCCCTTTGCTTGTTGGAGCGAGCACCCCGGGCCGCTTAGCGTGGAAGCCGCGATGGCGGTTTGTGGTGTAAGACGCGACCCTGCCAAAATCCGCGAAAGGAATCCTGAAGAACTCAGGAACAATTCCCAAGAATCAGGAATCCTTTCTGGATCAATCTGTTGGCTGGGAGGCTGACGATGGCCATGAGGCCGGATGCACGGGAATCAGTGCCGGAATGCTTGCCGGATGGAGTCGCCGTTCGACCTGCCGAAGCGGGCTCAATCTGGCATTTCGGCGCCTGCGTGCTGGACGAGCGCAGCCTGAGCCTGACCGTCGATGGCACCTTGGTGGCGGTGGAGGCGCGGCCTCTGGAGCTGCTGCTTTGCCTGCTGTCCCACGCCGGCGAGGTGGTGACCAAGGACGAGCTGTTCGAGCAGGTCTGGCCTGGCCGCATCGTCAGCGATTCGGTGCTGACGCAGGCAATGGCGAAGCTGCGGCAGGCTCTGGGCGATGCCGAGCAGAGCCTCATCAAGACGGTTTACGGCTATGGCTATCGGCTGGTGGCCCCGGTTCGGCGCGAGCTGGGCAAGCTGCCGCCGCCACCACCGACGCTGCGCGCGGGTGAGCATCCGCCGCTCAGGCCGCATTGGCTGCTGGAGCGTCAGCTGGGCGGCGGGCGCAGCGAGGTCTGGCTGGCGCGGCATGGCAAGACCGGCGAGCGGCATGTGTTCAAGTTCGCGCGTGACGCCGCGTCGCTGCGCGGCCTCAAGCGCGAGATCACGCTGTTCCGCCTGCTGCAGCAGACCCTGGGCGAGCGCCCCGACATGCTGCGCCTGCTGGACTGGAACCTGGAAGAGCTGCCGTACTTTATCGAGCAGGAATACATCGTGGGTGGCTCGCTGCCCGAGTGGATCGAGTCCGTGGGCGGCTGGGCCGCACTGCCGCGCGCCCTGCGCCTTGAGCTGGTCGCGCAGACTGCCGAGGCGCTGGCCGCCGCCCACGAGGCAGGCGTGCTGCACAAGGACCTCAAACCCGGCAATCTGCTGGTCAACACCAGGAAGCCAGAAGCACCGCAGGTCTGCCTGGTGGATTTCGGCAGTGGCCGAATGCTGGACGCTGGCCACTGGCAAGGGCTGGAGATCACCCGCATGGGCTTCACCCAGACCCTCGCTGCCGGGGAGCAAACCAGCGGCACGCCGCTATACCTGGCCCCGGAACTGATGGCCGGGCAGCCCGCCACGGTGCGTTCCGACCTCTATTCGCTGGGCGTGTTGCTCTACCAGATGTTGGTGGGCGACCTGCGCCGCCCGCTGGCACCGGGCTGGGAGCGCGAAGTGGACGACCCCCTGCTGTGCGAGGACATCGCCGCCTGCGCCGATCTCGCCCCGCAGCGCCGCCTCGCCAGCGCCGCCGTGCTGGCCGAGCGGCTGCGCGGCCTCGAACAAAGGCACGCGCAAAGGGCAAAGGAGCAGGCCGAGCAGCAGAACGTCGCCGCCGCACAGCAGGCGCTCGAGCGCCTGCGCGCACGCCGCAAGGGCCTGGTCACGGTCATCAGCGTGCTGCTGCTGGGGCTGAGCCTGAGCCTGAAGCTTTATCTGGACGCGCGCAGCGCCCGCCAGCAGGCCGAAGCCGAGCGGCAGCGCGCGCAGTACGAAGCCAGGGCATCACGGCAGGTCACAGATTTCGTGGCCTCGCTGTTCGAGGCGGCCAACCCTGGCAGGAACCAGGGAAAAGCCATGAATGCGCGTCAGCTGGTGGATGAGGGCAAAAGCAGGCTGAAAGGCCGGTTCAGCGGGCAACCGCTGCTGGAGGCCCGCATGCTGGGGGCGATCGCCACCCTGTATTGCAAGCTGGGGCAGACCGCCGAGTGCCGGGCCGACCTCGAACGCGCGGTTGCGCTGCAAACCACCACTGCCAACGCAGAGCCGGCACTGACCGCGGAGTTGCAGGCGCGTCTCGGCGACGCCTATCTGATCGAAGGCCGCGATACCGATGCGGAGGCCACGCTGCGCGCCGCGCTGCCTGCGTTGAAGGCGGGACTGCCGCAGACCGAGGAGCGGCTGGTCGAGACCTACGTCAACCTAGGCGAAGCCCTGGCCGCGCAAGGCCAGTACGACGCGCTATTGCCGATGCTGGAACAGGCCCGTGCTTCACTGCGCAGCGGCATGGGGGCGGAGACGCTGGCCTCGGCCACCATCCTCGGCAAGCTCGCCACCACCGCCTACATCCAGGCGCACCGCTACGCCGAGGCACAGGCCGGGGTGGAGCAGAAGCTGAAAATCGTCCGCGAACAACTCGGCACCGACAACGAAAAATATGTCGAGGCCCTGGGCGACCAGGCGATGGTCTTCGTACTCACCCAGCAAATCGCCAAGGCGGAACAGGCGACGCGGGAAATCCTGGCCTGGAACCTGAGGCGGTATGGCGAGAACAGCGTGCAGGTGGCCAATGGCCGCGCCAATCTCGTTGCACAACTGAATCTGGCCGGCCAGCTGCGGGCGGCCGAAGAGCAGGCCGACTTGGCACTTGCCGCCTACCGCCACGTCGGTCTGGCCGGCACACCCGAATACGCCTGGGCGCTGCGCCACGCCGGCCGGTGCCGCTACTTCCGGGGCAACTATGCGGGCGCGGTCGCCGACTTGCGCCAGGCCTACGACATCGAGGTTCGGCAGTTTGCCGAAACCTCCCTCTCGTACCAGATGTCGCGCATCTATCTGGGTGCAGCCTTGCTCGGCAACGGCCAGCGCGCGGAGGGCATGCGGCTGTTGCAGCCCGAAATCCCTGTAGCACTCCAGGGCGAGGTGGCACTGCGAGCAGCGGCCTGGCGCCTGGCGGCCCTCGCCGAGGCCGAGAGCGACAGCGGCGCGCACGCCGAAGCCATGCAGACCCTGGCCAGGCTGGACGCGCTCGTGCAGTCGCTCGCCTTTCCGAACAGCGAGGACCTGCGCCGCCTGGCGATTAGTCGGCCGCGCAGCCTGATCACCCAGGGCCGAAACGCGGAGGCGCTACCACTGCTTAAAGGCTTGGTGCCCGAATACACCCGCCGCTACGGTGCCGAATCACCCTACACCCTGGTCGCCGACATCCTGCTGGCGGAAACCCTGCTGGCGCAGGGGCAGTCCGCTGAAGGCCATGCGCTGCTGACTCGGATCGCACCCGCCATTTCACGCGAGCTGGCACCGGCACACCGCGAGCGCCTGCGCTTCGAGATGCTGCGGAGCAAGGTTTCGTCGCGTTGATCCTCAAGCAGCTGCCGCACCAGCCCGCGCCCAAAAAGAAAGCCCGCTTCCTGACTGGAAGCGGGCTTTGCCTGTACCGCCCTCAGCGGTTGCCGGAACGATTGCCGCTGTTGCTGCGCGGCTGCGGTGCGCCTGAGCGCCCCGGCGCGCCACCGCCACCCGGACGCGGCCCGCGACCCGGCTGGCCGCCACGCGGCGCAGCAGCTTTCGCCCCACCACCGCCACCCGAGCGACCACGACCAGCCTGCGGCGGCCGTGCCGGACGCGGCTCGCTGTTGATCGCCACCGCATCGTTGCGGGGCGTGAAGCCTTCCACGATCAGCACCGGAATCTCGCGCTTGATGACGCGCTGGATGTCTTTCAGCTCCTGCCGCTCGTCGCTGGCAACCAGAGACAGCGCCTCGCCTTTCAAGCCGGCACGGCCGGTGCGGCCGATGCGATGCACGTAATCCTCCGGCACGTTCGGCAGCTCGAAGTTGACGACGTGCGGCAGGTTGTCGATGTCGATGCCGCGGGCGGCGATGTCGGTGGCGACCAGCACGCGGATACGGTTGGCCTTGAAGTCCGCCAGCGCCTTGGTGCGCGCGCTCTGGCTCTTGTTGCCGTGCAGTGCGGCAGCGCCGATGCCATTGGCATTGAGGTGGTCGCAGATGCGGTTGGCACCGTGCTTCATGCGCGCGAACACCAGCACCTGCTGCCAGTCGCCCTGCTTGATGAGATGCACCAGCAACTCGCGCTTGTGGCGCTGTTCGACCATGGTGATCTTCTGCGCCACCGATTCCACCGTGGTGTTGCGCGGCGCGATGTCGATTTCCTGCGGATTGGTCAGGAACTGTTTGGCGAGGCTGCGGATCTCGTCCGAGAACGTTGCCGAGAAGAGCAGGTTCTGGCGCTTGGCCGGCAGCATCTTCAGCACTTTCTTGATGTCGTGGATGAAGCCCATGTCGAGCATGCGGTCGGCTTCGTCGAGGATGAAAGTCTCGACGTGGCTCAAGTCCGCCGTGCGGTCGTTGGCGTGTTCGAGCAGACGGCCGGGAGTCGCAATCACGATATCGAGGCCGCGCTTGAAGGCATCGACCTGCGGCTGGTGGCCGACGCCGCCGAAGATCACCGCGTGGCGCAGATGCAGATGCGCGCCGTAGGTGGCCACACTCTCGGCGACCTGGGCGGCGAGTTCGCGCGTCGGCGTGAGCACCAGCACCCGCGGCTGGCGCTTGGGGTGGCTGGGCACGGTGGCCAGGCGATGCAGAATCGGCAGCACGAAGGCAGCGGTCTTGCCGGTACCGGTCTGCGCGGCAGCGAGCAGATCGGTGCCCGTGAGCACGGCGGGAATCGCGCGCTGCTGGATGGGTGTGGGGATGCTGTAGCCCTCTTTGGCAACAGCAGACAGCAGGGCCGGATGCAGGCCCAGTTCGTTGAACGTCACGCGAATACTCCGATGAAATGCGGAGTAGAAACCTCTCCGCGCGGGTTGTGCTGGCATGGAGCCAGCGACAAAAGGGCGCGGAGTATACGCGCAAGCCACTCTAGGATGTGGCCGCACCCGTCACCGCCGCGCGGAACCGCTTCAGCCAGGCTTTCAGCTGCGCCTGGTTCACCGGCCCCATGCGGATCAGCATCTTCTGGCCGGCGGAGCGCGCCTCCAGCGCAGGGTCGGCAAACTGGTAGAACACTCGGGGCTGCACCAGCGCGATCGGGCCTTCGACTTCCGGCGTGGCCAGCAGATGATCGATCACCTGCACCAGTCGGTCATTGAAATGGCGGCCCGGGCTGCCCAGCTCCCGGTAGGCCTTGTCGAACAGCGGATAAAACCGCAGGTACAGCTGCGCCGCATTGTCGGCACCGAGGCGCTTCGCCAGCGTCACCAGCGGCACATAGCGCGCCTCGTTGCCGGGATTCATGGCGTAGCTGCCGTCGCGGCTATGCACCATGAACTGGCCCGGCACCCGCGCGAAAGCACGGTCGTTGATCGCCAGCCGCTCACGCGGCAGGTTGTCGACGGTGGCGACCAGGCGGCGGATGAGCTGCTCCGGCACCAAGGTGGCGGCGATCTGTGTTGCGTCGGCGAGTTCGCCGAGCGCCGCTGCAAACGGCGCGTCGCTGTCTGCCAGCTCCGGCAGCGGCACTGCCTCGGCGACCGGCGGCGGCACCGGAAAGTGATCGGGCAGCGGCTCGGCAGCGGCGGTGGCGTCGGCCGTCGGCGCACCCACCGAACTGCTGCTCTCCACCACCGGCGGCGGCACTGCTGCCGGTTGCCGCTGCGGCCACAGGAAGAAATAGAACGCGATGCCGAGCGCCAGCAGGATGCCGCCCGAGATCAGCGCAATGTTGCGATTTTCGTTCATGGTCATCTCCGTGGCCGGCCCGATACCGCAAGCCTACCGCAGGCTTTATGCCAGCGAGCCGCGGCGCAGGCGGGCAGCTGGTCCTCCCCCGGCCTTCTGCGCACCAGCGCCGGCAGCGTGTGTTGAGCCCAGCCTTCAAGGGCAGGACAGCTGAAGGCTCAGTAGTGGGGCGGCACTTCCTCCGCGAGCGTGGCCTTGTCGCCCTCCCGCAAGCTCAGCGTTTGCACCCGCTCGATCAGGATCCGCAGCGCGGTTTCCAGCGCATCGATCTGCTGCTGCTGGCGCACCACCACATCGCTGAGCTGGCTGGCCGCATCCTCCTGATAGGCGAGCTTGGTTTCGAGTTCGATGAAGCGGGCGTCGCTCATGGTGGGGCACGGTGCAGGCAGGCCGACATTGTCGGCGATGAGCGTTCCCTGAGTCGCGGTTGCCATGCAGTTACCGATCGGTATCATTCAGCTCTCCCTGCCAGCCGCCAGAAATCCCTACGCCATGATCACTTCGCTCAGCTACGCGGCCCAGACCGCCAAGACCCCGCTCGCCGCATATCCCATCGAGCGTCGCGCACCGGGCCCGACCGATGTGCTGATCGACATTCTCTATTGCGGCGTCTGCCACTCCGACGTTCACACCGCACGCGGCGAATGGCAGGGCACCAAGTACCCCTGCGTGCCCGGCCACGAGATCGTCGGCCACATAGCCCAGGTCGGCAGCGCGGTGACCCGGTTCAAGGTGGGTGACACCGTCGGCGTCGGCTGCATGGTCGACAGCTGCCAGAGTTGTGCCAGCTGCGACGAGGGTCTGGAGCAGTACTGCCAGAAAGGCTTCACCGGCACCTACAACGGCAAGACTGCCGATGCGCCCGGCCACACGCTGGGCGGCTACTCCAAGCACATCGTGGTCACCGAGAAGTTCGTGCTCAAGGTCAGCCACCCCGCCGCGCAGCTCGCCGCGGTCGCTCCGCTGCTCTGCGCCGGCATCACCACCTGGTCGCCGCTGAAGCACTGGAAGGTCGGGCCGGGCCAGAAAGTCGGCATCGTCGGCATCGGCGGACTGGGGCACATGGGCATCAAGCTCGCGCACGCGCTGGGCGCGCACGTGGTCGCCTTCACCACCTCCGAGAGCAAGCGCCAGGACGCACTCGATCTCGGGGCCGATGAAGTCGTCGTGTCGAAGAACAGGGACGAGATGAAGGCGCACGCGGGTAGCTTCCATTTCATCCTCAACACGGTGGCGGCCTCCCACAATCTCGACGCCTTCACTGTGCTGCTGAAGCGCGACGGCACCATGTGCCTTTGCGGCGTGCCGGAGCATCCGCACCCCTCGCCCAACATCGGGGCGCTGATCTTCTCGCGCCGCAGCATCGGCGGCTCGCTGATCGGTGGCATCGCCGAAACCCAGGAGATGCTCGATTTCTGTGCCGAGCACCAGATCGTCAGCGAGATCGAGATGATCCCGATCCAGCAGATCAACGAAGCCTACGAGCGGATGATCAAGAGCGATGTGAAATACCGTTTCGTCATCGACCT
>JBKJJE010000195.1:0-21666 GCA_046598075.1 Stagnimonas sp. | reverse complement strand
CTGTTCGACCAGGCCAGCCTGCGCGCCAAGGCCGAGCCGCTGGGCCTGAAAAAGCTGCGCGCCCATGCCAAGGGTGCGGTGCTGGAGTTCGGGCCCAACCCCAAGATCGACTCGATGAAACTCATCAAGCTGATGCAGGCACAGCCCAAGGTCTACAAGCTCGAAGGGCAGAAGAAGCTGCACATCGCGGCAGAGATGCCGACGGTGGAAGGACGGGTGGAAAGCCTCGGCAAACTGCTGGCGACCCTGGCGGCATGATCCGGCTCGCCACCGCCCTGCTCGCGCTGGCCCTGCCCTGCGGCGCGATGGCCGAGCGGCTGCGGGTGGATGTGCTGATCTTTCTCAACCCGCCGTCGGTGATGGAGCCGGGCAGCGCACCGCGCCACCCGGACGATGGACGCGCCATCACCATCGATGATGTGCGCGGACTAGCCTATGCCGGCATTGCCCTGCTGCCGGAAACCGCAAGCACCCTCGCTGCCGAGTGGGCGACACTGAAGGCCAAGCGCGGCTACACGCCGATGCTGCGGCTGAGCTGGCTGCAGGAGACGCCGCCGCCGGACGCAGGCCCGGCCTTGCGCCTTTACCTGCCCGCCGGCGATGGCAGCAGCGGCCTCAGCGGCTGGCTGCGCCTGCACGGTGGCCGCAGCCTGACGCTCGCGGCCGATCTCGAAAACGTGCAGCCGGGCCCCGACCACAGCCCGCAGGGCAATCGCCTGCAGCAGCGGCGGACGCTGGTCATGGACACCCTGCATTATCTCGACAGCAGCCGCGTCGGGATGCTGGTGCGGGTCACTGCCGCCCGCTAGACCGCTGCCCGCTAGGGTTTCAACACCCAGACATTCTGCAAACCCAGTTTCTGCTTGAGGTCCTGCGCTGCGCTGCGCGCCGCGCCATCGCTGGCGAAGCCGCCGATCTGCACCCGGTGCCAGGTCTTGCCACCGAGCTCGATCGGCCGGGTACGGGCGCTGCCGTAGCCTGCCGCGCGCAACCTCGCGACTTCCTGTTCGGCCGCCGTCGGCTGGGAGTAGGAGGCCACATTCAGCGACCAGCTGCCGGCCAGGCTGGCCTCGGCCAACGGCGCGGGAGCGGGCTGCGGCAGGCTGGCATTCACCGTGGCCGCAGCGGTCGTGGCACTCGGCGGTCTGGCTGCAACAGCCGGTGCCGCTGCAACGACGGCAGCGGTTGCGACAGCCGCCGTGGCCTCGATGCGGTAGCCGCGCCGCACGGCGATCCAGTCGTCCGGATCGCGCGGCGCGATTTGCGGCGCTGCATCGGCAGCCAGCTGCACGCAGGACGGCGACTTGATGGTCTCCACGCCCTCGCTCGCCACCGCCTGCAACATGATCTGTCCGGCCGCCACGCAGGCGCTCTGCCGCGCGCCCTGGTGCTGAAAGAAGTACTCGCCGCTGGTCAGGCTCATCCGCTGGCCGGCCATGTAGACGTAGAGTGGCCAGCTGCTGAACTGTTGCGGATGCTTCCACACCACCCGGAAATAGCCCTTGCCGACGCTGAAAATGCTCTTCAGATCACGCGCATAGGCGGCGAACGGCAGGCGCTCGACGCCCACCTCGGCATTCGGCCCCACTTCCACGAAGCCGTGGCGGCCCAGGCGCAGGGTCATGCGGCCGCTGTCGTCGGTGACGATCAGGTCTTGTTCCTGCAGGGCATCGCCGGCACTCAGGGTCAGCCGCTTGCCATCACGCTGCACACCCGCCACGCCACTGATCCGGTCGATGAGCAGGATCTGCTCTTCCGCCACCAGCGCGGCTCCCGCCATGGGCGACAGCAGTGATGACAGCAAGGCTGTGCAAGCAAGGAGGTTGATCAGGCGGCGGGTCATTTCAGAATGTCGTCCAGCAATCCGGGGCGGCCATGTCGTGTCCCTGCACGCCATCGACGCCGATGAGTTTGAGTGGCTTCGGAAGCCAGAGCCACGCCAAGGGTGCAGCGATGGTTTCCATCATGCCTGTTCCGATCAAGATGCCCCGCAACGGCCGCAGAAAAAAACCGTGGCCGATCTTACGGAAATGGCGCCGACAGTTCCTTAACGCAGGCAGTCGACCATAGGCTTGCACCGCCACGAAAGCACCGCCCTCTCAGGCGGCACCGGCGATGCTCGGTAGCAGGGCCGCCAGCAGGCGCTGCACCTTGCCCATGCCGGCGGCAATCGAGGCGTGGATTTCGTCGTGGATGCCGGCTCCGGCAGGCGACAGACCCGCCGCCCAGTTGACCGACACCGCCAGGCAGCCGTAGGCCATGCCCAGCTCGGCGGCCAGCGCGGCTTCCGGCATGCCGGTCATACCGACCATGTCGCAGCCGTCGCTTTTCAGACGCCGGATTTCAGCCGGTGTCTCCAGCCGCGGGCCCTGGGTCACCGCCATCACCCCCTCGCCACTGATGGACACGGCGGCAGAGGCTGCAGCGGCGATCAGGGCAAGGCGCAGATCCGGGCTGTACGGATGGGTCAGCTCGACATGTTCGAGCGGGCTGCCGGGCTCGCCGTCGGAGTAGCTGTGGGCCCGGCCATGGGTGTAGTCGATCAGATCGACCGGCACCGCGATCTCGCCGGGGGCGAACCAGGGGGCTATGGCCCCTACTGCCGCAATCGCTATCACCTGCCGCACTCCGGCCTCGTGCAGTGCCTTGAGGTTGGCGCGGTAGTTGATGGCATGCGGCGGGATTTTATGGCCCTCGCCATGGCGGGCCAGAAAGATCGCCTCGACGCCGGCAACCCGACCGACGATCAGCGGCGCGGAGGGCTTGCCGTAGGTGGTGTAGCTCTCCATCCGCCGGACGATTTCCAGGCCCGGCCAGCTGTTCATGCCGGTGCCGCCGATGACCGCGATCTTTGGATTCATGGACTACAGGCCTCGCACTGCGTAGATGCCCGGCAACTGCCGCCACAGCTCGCGCACGTCCATGCCGCAGCCGAACACATAGCGGTCCGGTACGGTGAGGCCGATGTACTCGGCGGTTGCACCCGGCGCGCGGCGGTCGTGCAGTTTCTCGGCCAGCACCGCCACTTTCAGGGATTTGGGATTGAACTCCAGAAGCGCCTTGCGGATGGCGACCAGGGTGTGGCCCTCATCGAGGATGTCGTCGATCACCAGCACGTCACGGCCTTCGAGTGCGGCATCGGGCTGGCGCTTCCAGATCAGGCCACCACCCTCGGTCGCACCCCGGTAGCGGGTGGCGTGCAGGTAGTCCAGCTCGAAGGGAAACCGCAGCCGCCGGGTGATTTCGGCGGTGGCGTACAGGCCGCCATTCATCACGCAGAGAATCAGCGGCAGCTTACCGGCGTAGTCGGCATCGAGACGGGCGGCAATCGCGGCGTAGGCGGCCTGCACGGCCGCCGCGTCGAACAGGCAGTCTGCTTCGCCAAGCAGCAGCGCAGCCTCCTCGATGCGGTTCATCGCAGCGTCTCGGCGAGTGCCGAAGGCTCGCGCCCGAAGTTTGGCGGCGGTAGGTCCACCGGGCGACGATAGAGCCGTTTCAGGCGGGCGCTGGAAAGCCGGTTGGGCCGGTAGTCCTTCAGCGCCTCGAGCACCTGCAAGCTGCCTTCGCGGTTGTTGCAGACCGGGATCATGTCGCAGCCGGCAGCCAGCGCCAGCAGCGCCCGCTCGCCCAACGTGCCGGCGACTGCCGCGCCGCCCATCGACAGGTCATCGCAGAAGATCGCACCGTTGTATTTCCACTCGCGGCGGATGAGTTCCTTGATCCACTTCACCGACAGCGAGGCGGGCAGCATGTCGACGGCGGTGTAGCGGACATGGGCCATCATGATCGACTCCAGCCCCTCCGCCATCAGCTGCCGGAACGGTGCCATGTCGGCTTCCAGCTGCGGCAGCGGACGACGGTCCACCGGCAGCTCGGTATGCGAGTCGGCGGTGACCGCACCGTGGCCGGGAAAATGCTTGCCGGTGGCAGATAGGCCCGCCGCATTCAGCCCCTGCCAGAAAGCGCGGGAGAGCGCGGTGAGCACCTCGGTATCGTGCGCAAAAGCGCGGTCGCCGATGATCTGGCTCAGCTCGTAATCGCGATCGAGCACGGGTGCAAACGGCAGGTCGAAACCGAACCAGCCCAGTTCGCTGCCGATCAGCTGGCCCAAGCGCCGGGATTCTTCCAGCGCCCGCGGTGCGGACTCCTCGTGCAGCCGGCCCAGGCTGCGCATCGCCGGCAGTCGCGAGAAGCCGTTGCGGAAGCGCTGCACCCGCCCGCCCTCGTGATCGACGGCCAGCAGCGGGCGGGTCTTGCGCACGCCGAGGATGTCGTCGCAAAGCTTCTTCAGCTGCTCGGGATCGCGGTAGTTGCGGGTGAACAGAATCACTCCGCCGACCAGCGGATGGCCGATCAGCTCGCGGTCTTCGGCGCTCAACTCCTGGCCAGCCACGTCGATCATCAGCGGGCCGAGCACGCTGGTTGTTTTGGGGTTTGCTTCACTCATGCAGATGCACTTCAGTCCCGATGGAAACCAGATCAAAAAGCTCGATCACGTCGGCATCGCTCATGCGGATGCAGCCGTGGCTTGCAGGCTTGCCGAGCATGTCGGCGTGTGGCGTGCCGTGGATGTAGATGTAGCGGCGCATGGTATCGACACAGCCCAGCCGGTTGATGCCGGGCTCACAACCGGAGAGCCACAGGATACGGCTGAGAATCCAGTCGCGCTGCGGATATTGCGCGGCAGCGGCAGCCGAAAACCGTGGTACGTCGGCTGCCGGTCGCCGCGCGCTGAACACCGTGCCAGGTGCAGCGCCCGCCCCGATCTTGGCTCGAATGACATGACGGCCTCGTGGCGTGCAGCCGCTGCCCCGGATTTCACCGGGACCATTCGCCGCGGTGGAAACCGGCCAGCGGCGCTGCACGCTCGCGCCCTGCCAGAGCGTCAGGGCTTGCGCTGCCAGATCCACCGTCACCCGCATCACGGTTTCGGCCACCGCGAGTAGGGCGCAACCGACAGCGCGTGGTTGTAATAGCGCGCTTCCTGCGTCACTTCGGCACCAAGCCAGTCCGGGCGCTGGAAGCTCTCGCTCTCGCTGCCCAGTTCGATCTCGGCAACCACCAGCGGCGCGTTGTCGCCCTCGAACTCGTCGACCTCCCAGAGGTGCGCTCCGACGGTGACGTAATGGCGGGTTTTCAGAATCAGCCCGCTGCACAGCGTCGCCAGCATCTCTTCCACTTCAGCAGCCGGCACGTCGTACTCATACTCCGCGCGGCTCATGCCAACCTTCGCCGCCTTCACGTTCAACTTGCCCTGCGAGCCCTCGATGCGTACGCGGACGCTGGCCGCGCCGCCGAGCGGTGCCAGGTAGCCATGGCGCATGGCGATGCGCTCGTGTGCCGCCGCGCGCCAGCCGTCACCGACCACCAGAAACTTGCGTTCGATCTCGGTTGCCATCACTTCGCCTTGCGTTCACTGGGCATCATTTCTTCTTCTCGCTACGCTCGAAGAGCGCCATGCTCTCGACATGACTGGTGTGCGGGAACATGTCCATCGCGCCGGCCTTGGTCAGCACATAGCCGCCCTCCACCAGCAGCGCCGCATCGCGCGCCAGCGTGGCGGGATGGCAGGACACATACAGGATGCGCTTCGGCCTTTTGGCGATCAGCAGCGGCATGATCTCCACCGCACCCGCACGTGGCGGGTCGATGAGTGCGAGATCGAACTTGGCTTGCATATACGGCGCCTGGGGATCTGGCTTGAACAGGTCGGCCACATGCCATTGCACCTCGCCGACGCCATTGGCCTTGCAGTTGGCGTCACCGCGCGCGACCAGCCCCCTGTCGCCTTCCACCGCAGTGACGCTCGCCCCGGTCTTTGCCAGCGGCACGGTGAAATTGCCCAAGCCCGCAAACAGTTCCAGCACGCTGTCGCCGGGCTGGGGCGCCAGCCAGTCGATGGACTGCCGCACCATCGCCTCCGACAGCGGCCCGTTGACCTGGATGAAATCCGCCGGCTCGAAAGCCAGCTGCGCCGCGCTGCCATCCGGTGAGTAGTGCAAGGGCCAGCGCGCGCCGTCGAGCGGCACGATGCTGCCTAGCCCACCTGGCTGCAGCAGGATTTCAAAACCATGTTCGTTGGCAAATGCCGAGAGCAGCTCGCGATCCTGCGCCGTCGGCGGCTCCAGCGCGCGCAACACCAGCACCACATGGTCGGCCGCCGCCATCTCGATCTGCGGAATCTGCGCGCGGATCGACAGGCCGTCGATCATCCTGGCGATCGGGATCAGCTTTTCGCCGACCCGCGGGTCGAGCACCTTGCAGCTTTGCAGGGTCGCCAGAAACGAGCAGCCGCGCTCGCGAAAGCCCACCAGAGTGCCGCCCTTCTTCTCCACGAACTTGACGCCGACGCGCGCCCGGCGGCGGTAGCCGAGGTCGTTGGCGGTGAGTGGCGGGGCGACTTCGCGCGGCGTCACCTTGCCGATGCGCGCGAGGGTTTGCAGCAGCTCTTTCTGCTTCCACTCGATCTGCCTGGCTGGCGCCAGATGCTGTAGCGCGCAGCCGCCGCAGAGGCCGAAGTGCGCGCACGGCGGCGTGACCCGGTCAGGGCTGGCAACAATGACCGCAGTCACCTGCCCTTCGTCCTGATCGCGCCTCTGGCTGAGGTATTTGAACTGCACGGTCTCGCCCGGCAGCGCGTCGGCGATGAAAGTCACCTTGCCGTCGACGCGCGCCACCCCTCGCCCTTCATGGTCGAGCGTGGTGACTTCGGCGGTGAAGCTGCCTTCCGGCAGCTTGCGCCTGCGCACGCCGCTCACAGGGCTTTCCAGACCGCATGGAACTGCTGCCAGTGCGCGGCGGTTTGCAGCTTCAGCCAGTCGCAGACCTGCTGGCGGCGCGCCGCACGTTCCGCGGCATCGATCTCGCCGGTGGCAGCCTGCAGGGCGAGGCTGAGCAGGTAGGCGATCAGGGCATCGGCGGCACTGCCGCCGACCAGCTTGGCGGTGTCGCCGCGGGCGTGGGCCGCTTCGGTTTCGGCCGCGCGCAAACCCAGCCGATGCGGCAGACCATGCACCGCCGCCAGCTCTGCCAGCGGGGCGGCCGCAGTCTGAAATCCGAAATGGCCGGCGAGACTACGCGGCCCGGTTTCAGCGAACAGGCTGGGCATTGCCACCCCGGTCGCCAGCGCCCGTGCCAGCAGCTGCGGACGGTAGCTACGCATCGCATCCCAGGCCCAGACGCTGCCGCCCGAGGCAGCGGCGCGGCGCTCGATGGCTGCCAGCATCTCGCCCTCGTCGCCGCGGGCAGCGAACTCCTCGACGGCAAAAAAGCCGGGGCTGGCGATCACCAGTGCAGCAGCGACAATCCGGCGCTGCTGGGAGGGCACGGTGGCCGACTGGTGGCCTGCCACCCGCAGCGTCTTCATCGCCAGCTCCGCCTCGGCATCGGAGAACTTTTCCAGCGCCAGCAGGCGCTTGCCGACCGCGGGATCGGGCACGGTCTTGAGATCGAGAATCAGCCTGTTCACGCCGGGAATATCCCGGTGGAGATGTAGCGGTCGCCGCGGTCGCAGACGATGCAGGCGATCACCGCGTTTTCCAGCGTCCGGCACAGCTGCAGGCCCGCCCACAGCGAGCCGCCGGAAGACGGCCCGCAGAAAATGCCTTCCAGCCGGGCAAGATCGTGCATGCTGGCCTCAGCTTGGGCGACGCTGACCTCGAGGATGCGATCGACCCGCGCACGGTCATAGATTTTCGGCAGATAGGCTTCTGGCCATTTGCGGATGCCGGCGATGCTGCTATCGCCATCCGGCTGTACGCCGATGATCTGCACGTTCGGATTCTGTTCCTTCAAATACCGCGAGTTGCCCATGATGGTGCCGGTGGTGCCCATGGTCGCCACGAAATGGGTCAGTCTGCCTTCGGTGTCGCGCCAGATTTCCGGGCCGGTACCCTCGTAGTGGGCACGCGGGTTGTCGGGGTTGGCGAACTGGTTCAGCACCTTGCCCTCGCCTCTTTGTTCCATCGCTTCGGCCAGGTCGCGTGCGCCTTCCATGCCGTCTTCCTTGCTGACCAGGATCAGCTCCGCGCCGAACGCCTTCATCACCGAGCGCCGCTCGGCGGACAGATGCGCCGGCATGATCAGCACCATGCGGTAGCCGAGCATCGCCGCCACCATGGCCAGGGCAATGCCGGTGTTGCCGCTGGTGGCTTCGATCAGGGTATCGCCGGGCCTGATCTCGCCCCGCTCCTGGGCGCGGCGGATCATCGAGTAGGCGGGGCGATCCTTCACCGACCCGGCCGGATTGTTGCCTTCGAGCTTGGCGAGCAGGGTGTTGTTGCCGATGCCGGGCAGGCGGGTCAGGCGCACCAGCGGCGTGTTGCCGATGGTGTCGGGGAGAGTCGCAATCGTCATCCGCGCATTTTACGGGGCTTGCCGGCTTTCCAGTATCACGAACGCCAGCACCCGACCCTCCTCGTCGGACAGCGAGACATGCCCGCCGGCAACGCCCAGTGCGTCGAGCCTGGCGCGCATGGCGAGGCTGAAAGCCAGGGTCGGCTGGCCGCTGGGCAGTGACACGAGGCCGGCGTCCTGATAGCTGACGCCATGAAAGCCGGTGCCGAGTGCCTTCACGAAAGCCTCCTTGGCAGCGAAGCATTTGGCGAGGAAGTTGCCCTGGCGGTGGGCCTGCGCAAACTGCGCACGCTCTGCCGGCATCAGGATCTTGTCGGCAAAGTGCTCACCGTACCTGGCCCACAGGCGCTCGACACGGTCGATGCGCAGCAGGTCGGTGCCGATGCCGTAGATCATTGGCCCCTGGCTTCGCGCATCCGCCGCCGCAATTCCGCCACCGCTGCGGCCAAGCCGATGAAGACGCTGCGGGCGATCAGCGCATGGCCGATGTTGAGCTCGACGATCTGCGCAATGGCGGCAATCGGGCCGACGTTGTCGATGGAGAGGCCATGCCCGGCATGCACCTCGAGCCCAGCCTCATGGGCGAGGCGGGCGAAGTTGGCAATCAGCATCAGCTCTTCGGCGCGCGCCGCATCGGTCGTGGCGTCGCAATAGCGGCCGGTGTGGATTTCCACCTGCGGCGCGCCGGACTGGATGCTGGCGGCGAGCTGGGCGGGATCGGGGTCGATGAACAGGGCCGGGACAATCCCCGCTGCCATCAGCCGCGTGCAGGCGGCACGCACGGCAGCCAGATTGCCCGCCACGTCCAGCCCGCCCTCGGTGGTCTTCTCCTCGCGCTTTTCGGGCACCAGGCAGGCGTAGCGGGGTTTGAGCCGGCAGGCGATCACCAGCATTTCTTCGGTCACGCCCATCTCGAAGTTGATGGGGGCCGGGCTGCGGCGGATCACCCGCTCGACGTCGTGATCCTGGATATGCCGTCGGTCTTCGCGCAGGTGCACGGTGATCGAGTCGGCACCTGCCGAGGCGGCGATCAGTGCTGCTTCCACCGGGTCGGGGTAGCTGGTGCCGCGCGCCTGTCGCAAGGTCGCGACATGATCGACGTTGACGCCGAGGCGGATGGGGGCGGTGCTGGACATGGCATGGCGGTAGGCAAGCGGGGGCGAGCATTTTAGCGAGCATTAAAAGGAGCCCGCGGCGCTGCCTGTTTCCAAAGTTTCAGCTCAGAGCCCGCGCAGCGCCCGCAGCAGCCTGGCGCTCTCCAGCGTGCGCCCCGCCAGCAGCGGCAGGATCGCGGCGCGCAGCAGGCGGCGGGCATCCCTGAGCGCATCCACCCCGCCCAACAGATCATCGCGCAGCGCGATCAGGCTGCCGCCGGCATAGCAGTCCGCCGCGGCATCGTCCGGTTGCGCCGGCAGCAAGCCCTGCTGAGGGTGGTAGCGGTAGCGCCGCGCCGACTCGAGATCATCGGGCAGCGACAGCCCGTAGCCCAGCTCGTCCAGCAGCACCCGCTCAAAGGCACGCAGGGCGGCCTCGGCGTCGGTGGCAAGACGCGGCAGCAGGCTGGCATAGCTCGCGAACAGCATCGGGTAGGCATCGCGTCGGTGCAGCAGCTTGATCAGCAGTTCGTTGGCATACCAGGCGCAGAACAGGGGTTCGCCGGTCAGCTGGGTGGGCTGCGACGCGGCCTCTACTGCCGTCAGCGTGCCCAGTTCGCCGCCGCCCTGCCAGGACAGCAGCAGCGGTTGCAGCACTTGCAGCAGCACCCGCTGCTTAGATTTCGGGGCGCGTGCGCCACGCGCGATCAGCCCGACCCGGCCATGCCCGGCAGTGAACACTTCCAGCAGCAGGCTGGTGTCGCTGTAAGGCCGCGCGTGCAGCACATAGGCAGGCTCGAATTCGATGCGCTGCCTTTGCACCGCCAGCTCTCAATAGCCGAACTTGGTGAGCGCCTTGGGGTCGTCGCTCCAGTTCTCTTTCACCTTGCACCAGAGCTTCAGGAACACCTTGCGGCCGGTGGCACGCTCGATGTCGCGGCGGGCGTTGGAGCCGATCAGCTTGAGCGTCTCGCCGCCATTGCCGATGACGATGGCTTTCTGCCCCTCGCGCTCGACCCAGATGATGGCGCTGATGCGGTCGATGGTGGCCTCGCGCTCGTAGGCTTCGATCTCCACCGCCGTCGAATACGGCATCTCCTGGTGCAGGTTGCGGATCAGCTTCTCGCGGATGATCTCGGCAGCGGCAAAGCTCAAGTTGTGGCCCATGTCCATGTCTTCTGGATACATCGGCTCGCCTTCGGGCAAATGCGCGAACAGGGCGTTTTTGAGGGCTTCGAGATTGTCTTTCTTGTGGGCGGAGACCGGCACCACGAACACGAAGTTGGCGAGTGCAGTGAGCTTTTCCAGCTCCGGCAGCAGCTTTTCCTTGCCCTTGTCCTCGTACTTATCAACCTTGTTGACGACCAGCGCCACCGGCGATTGGCTCAGCTTGAGCCGCTCCAGCACGGCAGTGTCCTCGTCATTGAAGTAGCCGGCTTCGACCACCCAGAGAATCAGCTCGACATCGTGGATCGCACCGGTCGCGGCCGCATTCATTACCTGGTTGAGCGCGCGCGGGGCCTTGGTGTGCATGCCGGGAGTATCGACGAACACCACCTGTCCGCGCTCGTCGTGCAACACGCCCTGGATTCGATGCCGGGTGGTCTGCGGTTTGTGGCTGACGATCGAGATCTTGCGGCCCACCAGCGCATTCATCAGGCTGCTCTTGCCGACATTCGGTCTGCCCACCACTGCAACTAATCCACTACGCATGTGCCACTCCCTTCAACTTGTCGAACATCAATCGTGCCGCATCCTGCTCCGCCTGCTTGCGGCTGGTGCCTCCGGACTCGGTCTCCTGCCCTGAATCCGGCAGCTTGCAGGCCACCTGGAACACCCGCCGGTGCGGCGGACCGTGCTCTTGCAAAACCCGGTATTCCGGCAGCGGCCGGGAGTCTGCCTGCAGAAACTCCTGCAGCCGGGTCTTGGAATCTTTCAGCGTTTCCGGTTCGGGCAGTGTCGTCAGCAATGCCGCAAACAGGTGCAGGACGGTCGTCCGCGCAGAGGCGAAGCCGCCATCCAGATAGATCGCCCCGATCAGCGCCTCCAGCGCGTCCGCCAGAATCGATTCGCGGCGATAGCCCCCGCTTTTCAGCTCGCCGCCGCCCATGCGAAGGTAGTCGCCAAGGCCCAGATTCTTGGCCAGGCGCGCGAGGCTGTCCTCGCAGACCAGGCTGGCGCGCAGGCGCGAGAGATCCCCCTCCGGCGCCCGGTGCCATTGGGTAAAGGCCGCCTCGCCGATCACGAAATTGAGCAGGCCGTCACCGAGGTACTCCAGCCGTTCGTTGTTGCCACCACCGGCACTGCGATGCGTCAGGGCCTGTTCCAGCAGCGCGGCATTGTTGAAGCGGTAGCGCAGCGCCTGTTCAAGCGCGCTCAAGCCATCGGACATCTAGAAGCCCGCAACTGGTGCGCTGCCCTGGAAACTCAGCACCAGATCGACGTTGTAGAACAGGTGGGTGCGGGCCTCGTAATCGTAGACCAGTGCGCCGCCGCCATTGGAGCCCCGCTCGATCTTGATGTCCTTGGGCATGACGATGATGATGTCCTCGATGTCCCAGCGGCGCTGCAGCGAATTGCGCACCGCCAGCGGATCGATGGATCCCTCGCTGGCAGTCTGCGCCACTGCCCGCGACAACTTCAGCTGGTTGGTATAGAGCGGGAACAGCTTGAGGCCGATGATCGCCACCAGGGCAATCGAGCCAAAAATGAAGAACAGTTTGAAAAACCCCTGCTGGCGGTGCTTGGATTGCATGGTTCACTCTCTCGGCTGGATTCGCGGGGATGTTACTGGATGCGATGACCGATGCGTGACCACACCGGACGCATGGCGTCCGAGTCCCAGCTCATCCAGACAAAAAACGCCCTGCCCTTGAGATAGGCCTCCGGCACCGTGCCCCAGTAGCGGCTGTCGCTGCTGCCGTCCCGGTTGTCGCCCATCATGAAGTACTGACCTTCAGGCACGCTGAATTCGAAGTCCTGCGCCGGACGGTCGGCGTTGGCGAGCACGCTGTGTCGCACGCCACCCAGGCTCTCGGTGGCTTCGATGTCGAGGCGGTCGCCGAAGCGGCCGATCGGCTCCTGCGACATCAGTTCTCCATTCACCGTCAGCTGCTTGTTGGTGTAACGCACGGTGTCACCGGGCAGGCCGATGACACGCTTGATGAAATCCATTTTCGGATCCACCGGGTAGCGGAACACCACCACGTCGCCGCGTTTGGGCGCGCCGAGCGCGACCAGCTTGCAGTCGCCAACCGGGCAGCGCAGGCCATAGGCAAAGCGGTTGACCAGAATGAAATCACCGACGCGCAGCGTCGGGATCATCGAGCCGGACGGAATGCGGAACGGCTCAACCAGGAACGAGCGCAGCAGGAATACCGCCGCGATCACCGGAAAGAACTGGCGGCCGAAATCCACCAGCCAGTTGGCCTTGGCCGGCTCGCCACCGGCGGCGAGGGCCGCTGTCTTGCGGCGCGGTTCCAGCCGCCAGCGGTCGAGCGCCCAGAGCACCCCGGTGACCAGGGTGAGCACGAACAGGATCGAGGCGAAGTCAGTGCCGAGGTGTGTGAACAAACTGCCCATGAAGTTCTCTGGTTGAGCCCTATTTGCGATCCATGCCGAGCACGGCCAGGAAGGCTTCCTGCGGAATCTCGACGGTGCCGACCTGCTTCATGCGCTTCTTGCCCTCTTTCTGTTTCTCGAGGAGCTTCTTCTTGCGGCTGGCGTCGCCGCCGTAGCACTTGGCGGTGACATCCTTGCGCAGCGCCTTGACCGTCGAGCGCGAGATGATCTTGCTGCCGATGGCTGCCTGGATCGCGACATCGAACATCTGCCGGTGGATGACTTCCTGCATGCGTTCGCAGAGGTCACGACCGCGGTTGTAGCTGTTGTCGCGATGCACAATCGTGGCCAGTGCATCGACCTTTTCGCCGTTGACCAGCACATCGAGCTTGACCACATCGGCGGCCTGGAAGCGCACGAACTCGTATTCGAACGAGGCAAAGCCGCGGCTGACCGACTTGAGACGGTCGAAGAAATCCAGCACCACTTCACCGAGCGGCATTTCCACTTCCATCTGCACCTGATTGCCGACGTAGCGCAGGTTCTTCTGCACGCCGCGCTTTTCCATGCACAGCGTCATCACGTTGCCGACGTACTCGTTCGGCATCAGCACGCGGGCGAGGATGATCGGCTCGCGCACTTCCTCCAGGCTGCCTGGTTCCGGCAGGTCGCTGGGGTTGTCGATTTTCAGGGTCTCGCCCTGCGTCGTCAGCACCTCGTAGACCACGCTGGGCGCGGTGGTGATGAGGTTCATGTTGTATTCGCGCTCCAGCCGCTCCTGCACGATCTCCATATGCAGAAGGCCGAGGAAGCCGATGCGAAAACCGAAGCCGAGTGCCGAGGAATTCTCCGGCTCGAATCTGAGTGCCGAGTCGTTCAGGCGCAGCTTCTGCAGGCTCTCGCGGAAATCCTCGAAGTCGTCGGCGTCGATCGGGAACATGCCGGCGAACACGCGCGGCTGCACTTCCTTGAAGCCTTGCAGCGCCGCTTCGCAGGGGGCGGCGGCCAGCGTAATGGTGTCGCCGACCGGAGCACCGAAAATATCCTTGATGTTGGCGACGATCATGCCGACTTCGCCGCATTCAAGCACGTCCTTGAAGATGCGCTTGGGCGTGTTCACCGCAATCATGGTGATCTCGTAATCGCGGCCGGTGCTCATCACCCGGATCTTCTGCCCCTTGCGCACGCTGCCGTGCATGATGCGCACCAGCGACACCACGCCAAGATAGTTGTCGAACCAGCTATCAGCGATCAGCGCCTGCAACCTGCCTTCCGGGTTGCCTCTGGGTGCGGGCAGGCGGGTGGTGACTTCTTCCAGCACGTCCAGCACATTCAGGCCGGTCTTGGCGGAGATGCGGATGGCGTCCTCGGCCGGCACGCCGATGATCTCCTCGATCTCTTTCACCACCCGATCTGGCTCCGCATTCTGAAGGTCGATCTTGTTGAGGACCGTCATCACTTCCAGATTGAGTTCAATCGCGGTGTAGCAGTTGGCGACGCTCTGCGCCTCCACACCCTGGGAGGCATCGACCACCAGCAGCGCACCCTCGCAGGCGGCGAGCGAGCGACTCACTTCGTAGGAAAAATCCACATGCCCCGGCGTGTCGATCAGGTTGAACTGATACAGCTCACCATTGCGCGCCTTGTAATGCAGCTGCACCGCCTGCGCCTTGATGGTGATGCCGCGCTCGCGCTCGATCGGGTTGTTGTCGAGCACCTGCGCCTGCATCTCGCGTGCCTCCAGCCCGCCGGTGAGCTGGATGAAACGATCAGCCAGCGTCGACTTGCCGTGGTCGATGTGGGCGATGATGCAGAAATTGCGGATGTGGGACTGACGCACGGACATGGGGTCTGCTTCTAGGCACCGGCTGCGGCGCTAGGCGCAGTGGTCAAAAAATGGTCGCGGAGTATAACGGCAGGCATCGGCACAGGCTCAGCGCAGCGCAGCTTCGATTGCCGCCGCATCGATGGCAACGGCACAGAGGAACCGATCCTGCGCATCCAGCAGCACCGGAATCCTCAGCCCGTACTGCTCGCGCCAGGCGGGATGCTGGTCGACCTGCACCGCCTCGATCTCCAGCCGGTCGCCAAAAGCAGCGAGCACTTCGGTCTCGAAGTCCTCGCACAGATGGCACCCCGGCCGGGTCAGCAGGCTGAAGCAAAGCACTACTTGTTGCCATCCGGAGCGGGAACATCGAGCGCCAGGAAGAGCGGCGCGCCGTCGCGCTGGATCAGCAGCGGCACGCTGGCCCCTGGCGTTAGGTTTTCCACCACTTCCTTCAGCCGTTCCGCACTGTCGATCTTCTGGCCGGACAGCGACAGCAGGATGTCGCCTTCGCGTACGCCCGCCTTCTGCGCCGGGCCGGGCGCGACGCCGACAATGCCGACGCCCCCGTCGGTCAACCGGGCATCTGCCCGATCCTGCGCATTGAGGCGCTCCACCGTCAGTCCCAGCGGCAGTTGCGGTGGCGGCGCCTCGCTGGCAAGCGCATCGCCGGGCAGCTCGCCGACTTTCACCGTCAGGGTGATCTGCTTGCCCTCGCGCAACACCTTCAGCGGCACGGTTTCGCCGGGCTTGACCGCGCCCACCATGGGCGGCAGGGCATTGCTGACCAGCAGAGGCTCGCCGTTGAAGGCCAGGATCACGTCACCGGACTTCAGGCCCGCAGCCTCGGACGGCGAGCCCGGCACCACGCGCGCCACCAGCGCGCCCTCGGCCTTGGCGAGGCCGAAACTCTTGGCAAGGTCGCGGGTGACTTCCTGCACCACCACGCCCAGCCAGCCGCGGGTGACCCTGCCCTTGTCTTTCAACTGTTCCGCCACGTTCAGCGCCACATCGATGGGGATGGCAAAGGCGATGCCGGAATTGCCGCCGGTCTGCGAGTAGATCTGCGAGTTGACCCCCACCACCTCGCCGTCGAGGTTGAACAGCGGGCCGCCCGAGTTGCCGGGGTTGATCGCCGCATCGGTCTGGATGAAGGGCACGTACTGTTCGGTGAACAGGCTGCGGCCCTTGGCGGAGACGATCCCCGCCGTCACCGAATAATCAAAGCCGAACGGCGAGCCGATCGCCATCACCCACTCGCCGACGCGCAGTTTCTTGATATTGGCGATCTTCACCGCCGGCAAATCCTTGGCGTCGATCTTCAACAGCGCGATGTCGCTCGGTACGTCGAGGCCGATCACCGTCGCCGGCAGTTCGCGGCGATCCTGCAGGCGCACGATGATTTCCTTCGCATCCTTGACCACGTGGGCATTGGTGATGACGTAGCCGTCCTGCCAGAGGATGAACCCGGAACCCAGCGACTGCTCACCGCCCTCGGGCTCGTCGGGATTCTGATTGCCGGGATCGGCCTCAGGCGTTTCAGGCAGGGACTGGCTGTCACGGTCCTCCGGCGCATGCTGTTCGAGAAACTTGCGCATCCAGTCCGGCAGGTTCTCCCGCGAGGGCAGATCGGGGCTGCGCGGCGCGTCGGACAGCTCGGGAATGGCCTCCGCCGAGGCCAGCGTATCCACCGGGGTGGTGCTGATGTTGACCACCGAGCCGCTGACGGCATCGACCAAGTCGGCGAAGGCCGGCAGACCGGCCGATACCGGCGGCCTGGAACAGCTGCCGAGCAGCAGGGTAAACAGCAGAAAGGCAGCGACCCGGCGATGCGGGGGGACGGCAAGCATCATTTGACGCTCCAAAGAGTGGCCGCCATTTTATCGGCGCGGACGGCTGATGTCTGGCAGCGCAGGCTCAGGGCTTCTGTGCGAGGCCCTTGTCGGCACGCTTTTCGGCGCTTTCGTTGAGCTTCAGGCCGCCCGCGATGGCCTCCACCGTGGCCACCGGGGTTTCGCCGACGACGGTGACGTGATACCGCCCCAGGCTGCGGCCATAGGCCTGCACCGCGCCCATCTGGGTCAGGCCGTTGAAGGCTTTTTCCGGTGCGACGCCGACTGCGGCGAATACCGATACCGCCGACAGACCATCCGAGAGCATCAGGTGCTCGACCTGCCCGCGCAGCTCGTTGCCGGGCCGCTGCTCGCGCATGGTCACCTTGAAACCGGGTGGCAGATTGTCGAAGCGCAGGGGGAAATCGCCGATGTCCGCCGCGCCGCCGGAAAGCTCCTTCATCGCCGGCTCGGCGCGGATGATGGGCTTGAAGTGCGCGGTGTCGCGGCCGGGATCGAACGCCTTGTCCGGCAGGCTGGCGGGGAACTCCACCTCGGTGAACATCACCTCCTCGAGTGCCTGGCGGCCGGGCCCGATCAGCGTCACTTTCAAAGGTACTCCGGTCACCTCGTCGGCCCAGATCTCGAAACCGTAGCGAAACTCATCACGCGGAGTGAGTGCCACGCCGCGGCAGTTGCGGCCGGCAACCCGCGAGCTACCCACATCGCGCAACTCGTACCAGGCGGCGAGCTCCTTCAGCGATTGGGCCGAGACGTTGGTGAGCAGCCCTTTCAGCGCCGGCCGCTTGAGATCGAGCTTGCGATCCTTGGCCAGCAGGCAGGTGACCTTGTTGTCGATGCGGATGATCTCGCGCGGCTCACCAGTGAGTGCGACCACCCGCTCGCGCTCGATGCCCCCCGCAAAGCCGTGGATCAGCCGCATCGACTCCATGTCGCCACCGGCGCGGTAGATCACCGTGCCACGGTAGTTGACGGTGCGCGCGGAGTCTGCGGCCTTCAGCAGCACCTCCGCCGGCGTGGCGGCAAAAGCCGAGACCGTGACCCAACCCAGCAGGCAGGCCGCGACACGCGAGACGGCCATTACCGAGCTTCCGAGGGGTAGTTCGCGGTGCGGACGACGAAACCGGCATTCGCAAGGGTCCTGCCCATGCTGCGCTCGGCCAGCGAGTTGCTGTGTTCCATCAGGTAGTCGTTGAGAATCGCGGCCTTTGCCTCGTCAGGCAGGTTGACCGCTGTGGTCGCAACCAGCGGGGCGCTGCCGGTCGCCTGCAGCGTCGATGCGCTGTCGCCGGGATTGCCCCGGAAGCCGCCGACCACCAGCAGGGCGGCAATCACGCCGGCAGCGGCAGACAGCGGCACCAGCGTGCGCCATGAGCGTGCGCCCCTTGCCGGGCGCGGCGCGGCGCGGCGCGCAGGCATCGCCACCACGTTGCTGGGCAGCGCCTTGTCACTGGCGATGGCAGCCATGACACCGCTGCAGAAATCCTCGCTTGCAGCCAGCGCCACGTTGTCGCGGGCATCGCGCCATTCCCAGATGCGACTCCACTCGGCCTTGATCTCGATATCGTTGCCGACAGCCTGCAGCAAGTCATCCCACTCGACCTGGGTGGCGGCATTGTCTACGGCGGCAGACAGCAAATGTTTGGGCACTGGATTGGACATGAACACTCTCGACAGACCATCAAGACCATGAGCCTTGCAAAAAAATTCCGCGTCCCGCTGGCTGGCCCATGACGAGCTGGCTGACTGGCCGCTGAATAACTAAACCACTTCTACCGCAAAAAGTTCAAATCGGGCTGGCGGCAAAACCGGCCCATGTGCTGCTTTTTCCAGCATTCAGCTCAGCAGCGGCTGCAGCACGACGTCGATTGCCTCGCGCGCCCTGAAGATGCGCGAGCGCACGGTACCGATCGGGCAGTCCATCGCTTCGGCGATCTCTTCATAACTCAGGCCTTCCAGCTCGCGCAGGGTGATGGCCTGGCGCAGGTCGGGCGGCAGCTTGTTGATCGCCTCGCCGACTTTCTCCTTGATCTCCTGTGTCAGCGCCTGCGCTTCGGGAGTATCGATGTCGCTGAGTTGCGCGGTGTGGCCGTACAGCTCGGCATCGGCGATGTCGATGTCCTTGTCGCCGGAGCGGCGGTTGCGCGACACCAGATGGTTCTTGGCGGTATTGATGCCGATGCGGTAGAGCCAGGTGTAGAACGCGCTGTTGCCCTGAAAACCCTTCATCGCCCGCCAGGCGCGGATGAAGGTTTCCTGCGCGACATCGGGGGCATCGCCATCGCCGACCAGCCGGCTGACCAGCTGGACAATCTTGTGCTGGTACTTGCGCACCAGCAGCTCGAACGCGCGCTGGTCGCCGGCCTGGGCGCGCGCCACGAGTTGGATATCGACGTCTTGATCGGTGCTCATTGCATCCGCGCAGCCGATGAGGACCTGCGCGCTAAACTCCCTTGACTGACTTTTGGTGCCGCGTGGTTCGCGGCGCGTTCCTACTTTAACAAGAAGCCCATGCGCACAGCCGCCGCTTTGAAAATTGCTCACACCATCGATGTGCTGGTGCTTGGCAGCGGGGCTGCCGGCCTGTCGCTCGCGCTGCGGCTGGCGCAGAAAGGCCGCAAGGTGACGGTGGTATCGAAAAGCAAGCTGGAGTCCGGCTCCACGCTGTGGGCGCAGGGCGGCATCTCGGCAGTCATCGACGCCGATGACTCGCTGGAAAATCATGTGCAAGACACCCTCGTCGCCGGCGGCGGACTCTGCGACGAGGCGGTCGTGCGCTTCACCGTCGCGCGCGGGCCGGGCTGCATCCGCTGGCTGCTGGCGCAGGGGGTGCAGTTCACCCGCGACGAGGACGGCAAGCACCGCAGCCTGCACCTGACCCGCGAGGGCGGCCACAGCCATCGCCGCGTCGTCCACGCCGCCGACGCCACCGGCCGCGCGGTGGAAACCACTCTCGCCTCGCTCGCCGCCAACCATCCCAACATCCGGGTGCTGGAACGCTGCGTGGTACTCGACCTGATCGTCGACAAGGCCGGCAAGCAGGCCCACGGCGCCTACCTGTTCGACCGCGACAGCGGCGAAGTGGAGGCCGTCGGCGCCCGCGCGGTGGCACTCTGCACCGGCGGCGCGAACCAGGTCTACCTCTATTCCAGCAACCCCTTCGGCGCCTCCGGCGACGGCATCGCCATGGCCTGGCGGGCCGGCTGCCGGGTCGGCAACATGGAGTTCATGCAGTTCCACCCGACCTGCCTGTACCACAAGGATTCACGCAATTTCCTGCTCACCGAGGCGCTGCGTGGCGAGGGCGGCTACCTGCGCCTGCCCACCACGGGCGAACGTTTCATGCCGCGCTTCGACCCGCGTGCCGAACTCGCTCCGCGCGACATCGTCGCCCGCGCCATCGACCACGAGATGAAGCGCCTGGGCCTGCGTCACGTGCATCTGGATGTCACCCACCTGCGGCCCGAGTTCGTGAAGGAGCACTTCCCGAACATCTACGCGCACTGTCTCGAACTCGGCCTCAACATCACCCGCGAGCCGATCCCGGTGGTGCCTTCTGCGCACTTCACCTGTGGTGGCGTGGTGACCGACCTCAAGGGCCGCACCGATGTCGATGGCCTCTATGCCATCGGCGAAGTCGCCTGCACCGGGCTGCATGGTGCGAACCGTCTGGCCAGCAACTCGCTGCTGGAATGTCTCGCCTTTGCCGAATCCGCTGCCGAGGATCTCGAAGCCCGCCTCGACAGTCGACCCGCGCCGCCCGTGCTCAAGGCCTGGGATGCCAGTCGCGTCACCGACAGTGACGAGGACGTGGTGGTCAGCCACAACTGGCTGGAACTGCGCACCTTCATGTGGGACTACGTCGGCATCGTGCGCACCACCAAGCGGCTGGAGCGGGCGATGAACCGTATCGAGGTGTTGAAACGGGAAATCCTCGACTACTACGGCAACTACAAGGTGACGGCGCATCTGATCGAGCTGCGCAATCTGGTGCTCTGCGCCGAGCTGATCGTGCGCTCCGCGCTTACCCGCAAGGAGTCGCGCGGGTTGCACTACACCCTGGATTATCCAGACACCTTGCCGACAGCCGCGCCAACAATTCTCACTCCCTAGCCGAACAGCCCCCTGCTGCGGCCCTTTGCCTCGTGCGCGAGCAGCCAGCGCTTGCGCTCCAGCCCGCCTGCGTAGCCGGTGAGCGCGCCCTTGGCGCCGATCACCCGATGGCAGGGCACGATGATGCCGATCGGGTTCCTGCCGTTTGCCAGGCCCACGGCACGCACCGCTTTCTCATGGTCGATGCTGCGCGCCTGCTCGCCGTAGCTGCGGGTTTCTCCGAACGGAATCGCGCACAGCGCCGCCCAGACCTTGTGCTGGAACGCGGTGCCCTGCGCCGCCAGCCGCAGTTCGAAGCTCTGGCGGCTGCCGGCGAAATATTCCTCCAGCTGGCGGCGCGCTTCGGCAAACGCTGCATCGTCCCGTTGCCAGCCGCTGCGGTCGTGCTGGTGGCGGTCGGTATCGAACCAGACGCCGGTCAATCCGGCGGCGTTGCCGGTGAGCGTCAGCTCGCCCAACGGCGAGGGCATGCTGCTGTAGAGAGTTGTCATGGGTCTTGCTCCGATCAGCCGCCGACAGCGGCGGCATTCCACAAATGCAGGGCGGCATAACTGCGCCAAGGCCGCCAGGGTTCCGCCGCCGCACGCAGCTCGCGGTGGGACTTGAGTTGCAGGGCGTGCAGCAGGCCCAGATCGCCGTCGGGCCAGGCATCCGGGTGACGCAGCGCGCGCATCGCAATGTAGTGCGCCGTCCAGGGACCGATACCGGGCAGTTCCTGCATCGCCGCCATCACCGTGTCGGGATCGGGGCCGGGTTCCAGCGACAGGCTGCCCTCGGCAACCGCCAGCGCCATCCGCCGCACGGTTTCGGCGCGGCGGCTGGTGAGGCCAAGGTCGATCAGCTGCTGCTGCGAGGCCTGTGCCAC
>JBKJJE010000162.1:0-3468 GCA_046598075.1 Stagnimonas sp. | reverse complement strand
GGCGAGTTGGCGCGCACGCAGCTTGTCTTTCTCGATCAGCTTCACCTGCACCTTGTTTGCCAGCGCCCGCGCCAGCCGCAGGCCGATGTTGCCGCCACCGGCAATCATCACCCGCTTGACCGGTTTGTCATGTTGCCGCAGCTCGGCAATGATCTTGGGGATGTGTTCCGCAGCGGCGACGAAAAACACTTCGTCGTCGGCTTCGATGATGGTGTTGCCCTCCGGCAGGATCGCCCGGCCACGCCGGTAGATGGCAGCGACGCGGGCATCAACATCGGCTGGCAGATGCTCGCGCAGCTCCTTCAGCTGGCGGCTCACCAGCGGGCCGCCGTAATAGGCGCGCACACCCACCAGCCGCACCAGGCCATCGGCGAAATCCACGACCTGCAATGCGCCCGGATACTCGATCAGACGCTGGATGTATTCCGTCACCAGCTGCTCGGGGCTGATGCACATGTCGACCGCAAGAGCCTCCTGCGCGAACAGCACGTCGGAATCCTTCAGGTAATCGGCGCTGCGCACCCGCGCGATCTTGGTCGGGGTGCGGAACAGCGTATGCGCGATCTTGCAGGCGAGCAGGTTGATCTCGTCGATATCGGTGACCGCGATCAGCATGTCTGCGTCCTCGCAGCCGGCGCGGCGCAGCACTTCGGGGTGCGAGGCATAGCCCATCACGCTGCGGATATCGACCCGCTCCTGCAGGGTGGCCAGCAGGCTGGCATCGGTATCGACAACAGTGATGTCGTTTGCTTCACCGGCCAGATTTTCGGCGAGGGTGGAACCGACCTGTCCAGCCCCGAGGATGACGATTTTCATGGGCGCGGATGTTGCGCCCGCAGCATCGGCGTGCGCAAGGGCGTCACCGCACGACGGGGGTGTACTTCTTCGGCAGTGCCGAGAGCTTCACCAGGTCGCGCTCGCGGCTCATGCCGTGTTCCGCCATGCGTTGCAGGTAGCGCGCCCAGTTTTTGTCCTGTTCGCTGCCGAGCGCATGCAACACCTCCCAGGAATACAGGCCGGTATCGTGACCGTCGTCGAACACCAGCCTCACTGCATAGCGACCCACCGGCAGAATCTCGCGGATGTTGACCTCGGCCTTGCCCGGCACCAGCACCGGTTCCTCCAGCCCGTGGCCGCGCACTTCTGCCGAGGGCGAGAACACTCGCAGGTATTCGCAGGGCAGCGAAAACTGGTTGCCGTTGGCATAGCGCACCTCGAGCAGCCGCGACTCCCGCAGCAGTTTGATGCCGGACGGCGTCGGTGCGTTCATCAAAGAATGTAACGACTCAGATCTTCGTCAGCCGCAAGTTTGCCGAGCTTGGCTTCGACATACGCAGCGTCGATGGTGAGCATGGAACCGGCTCGCTCGGAGGCGTCGAAGGCCACTTCCTCCAGCAGTCGCTCCATCACCGTATGCAGGCGGCGCGCACCGATGTTCTCGGTGCGTTCGTTGACCTGGAATGCCACTTCGGCGAGTCGCTTGACGCCTTCGGCGGCGAATACCACCGCCACGTTTTCAGTCGCCAGCAGTGCCTTGTATTGCTCGGTGAGCGAGTAGTTGGGTTCGGTGAGGATACGTACGAAATCTTCCACTTTCAGCGCTTCGAGTTCGACCCGGATCGGCAGACGGCCTTGCAACTCCGGAATCAGATCGGACGGCTTGCTGACATGGAACGCGCCGGAACAGATGAACAGCACATGGTCGGTATGCACGGTGCCGTATTTGGTGGTGACGGTGCAGCCTTCAATCAGCGGCAACAGATCGCGCTGCACGCCTTCGCGGGAGACGTCGGCACCGGCGTACTCGCCGCGCTTGGCGACCTTGTCGATCTCGTCGATGAAGACGATTCCATTTTCCTCGACGTTCTTCAGCGCCTCGGTCTTGATCGCCTCCTCATCGACGAGCTTGCCTGCCTCCTCATCGGTGAGCTGCTTCATCGCGTCGGCGATCTTGATCTTCTTGGTGCGGGTCTTGCCGCTGCCCATCTGGGTGAACATGGACTGCAGCTGCTGGGTCATTTCCTCCATGCCGGGCGGGCCCATCAGCGAGACATTGGGCGGCAAACCGCTGAGCTTGATCTCGATCTCGGTGTCGTCGAGCTTGCCCTCGCGCAGGCGCTTGCGGAACACCTGGCGGGCAGCACCAGTCTCGGTCTGGCGCACATCGCTGGCTTCGCCGAAGTCTTTCGGCGGCGGCAGCAGGGCATCCAGCACGCGCTCTTCGGCCGCCGCTTCGGCCTTGTCGCGCACCCGCTTGGCGGCCTGCTCGCGAGTCTGCTTGATGGCGGCTTCGACGAGATCGCGGATGATGGTGTCGACATCCTTGCCGACGTAGCCGACCTC
This sequence comes from Stagnimonas sp., assembly GCA_046598075.1. Lineage (GTDB taxonomy): Bacteria > Pseudomonadota > Gammaproteobacteria > Nevskiales > Nevskiaceae > Stagnimonas. The sequence goes on along the minus strand of JBKJJE010000162.1, from coordinate 1,125 downwards.
GGTGAACTTGGTGGCCTCGACCTTCACGAACGGTGCATTGGCGAGCTTGGCCAGACGGCGCGCGATCTCGGTCTTGCCGACTCCGGTGGGGCCGATCATCAGGATGTTCTTGGGCGTGATCTCGCCGCGCATGCCGACCGGTGTCTGCTGCCGGCGCCAGCGGTTGCGCAGCGCCACGGCGACGGCGCGCTTGGCGGCCGCCTGGCCTACGATATGCTGGTCGAGGGCGGCGACGATCTCGCGCGGCGTCATGGCGGTGCCGTCGCTGTCAACAGCTTTTGCGGCGTTTGCTTCGCTCATCACTCGATGACCTCGATGGTCAGATTGTGGTTGGTGTAGATGCAGATGTCGGCTGCGATGTGCAGCGCCTTCTCGACGATATCCTTCGCGCTCAACTCGGAGTGCTCGACCAGCGCCCGTGCTGCGGCCGTCGCAAAACTGCCGCCGCTGCCGATCGCCATCACCCCGTGGGCTTCCGGCTCCATCACGTCGCCATTGCCGGAGATCATCAGGGTCGCGTCCCGGTCGGCCACCAGCAGCAGGGCTTCGAGCTTGCGCAGATAGCGGTCGGTGCGCCAGTCCTTGGCCATCTCGACGGCCGCACGCACCAGCTGGCCGCCGTGCTTCTCCAGCTTGCCCTCGAATCGCTCGAACAGGGTAAAGGCGTCGGCAGTGCCGCCGGCGAAGCCAGCCACCACCTGGCCGTTGTAAAGGCGGCGCACTTTTCTGGCATTGCCCTTGACGCGGGTATTGCCCATGGAAACCTGGCCGTCGCCGCCGATCACGACCTGGCCGTTGCGACGTACGGAAAGAATGGTGGTGCCGTCGAACTGCTGCATGAAGCCCCCGTGTGCGGTCAAGGAAATAATGGTGGGGCGCAGTCGGGACAATTCAACGTCGCTGAAAACAGAAAAGCCCCGCCAACAGGCGGGGCTTTCTGACCAAGAAACGCTTGGGTGGCGTCAGCTGTTCTGAACAGCTGACACCACCGCGGCATTACTTCTTGGGCTCTTCCTTCATCGTCGCAGCGGCATCTTTCGCGGCGGTGGCGGCAGCATCGCCGGCATCCTTGGCGGCATCGCCAGCGGCCACGGCAGCGTCGCCAGCAGCGGTCGCGGTGGCAGC
>JBKJJE010000159.1:0-4022 GCA_046598075.1 Stagnimonas sp. | reverse complement strand
TATTTCGAGCAATACCCGGAACTCATCAATGAGTAATTTCAATGCCCAGGCAGTACTCGACGAGGCTGCCCGCAAGATCAACGCAGTGGTGGATGGCTTCATCGCCGTGTTCCGCGGCGGGCCAACCACCACGGTCAACAATGGCAGCGTCGATCTGCCCAGCATCCAGAAGCTGCTGACCGATGCCGATCTGCAGATCAATACCGGCGCCGACAGCGTGCTGTCGCAGTCGGTTGCGGCCAAGGATGAGTCCAGCGACTGGGCCAGAAAAACCGATGGTTCCGTCGACGGCGTGGAGTATTCGGCCAAGAGTTATGCGGTGGGCGGCGAAGTAAACCCGCCCACCGGCAGCGCCAAGGGCTGGGCCACCACAGTGGGCACCGAGGTGGTCGCTGGCGAGGGATACAGCGCACGCCAGTACGCGCAGGATAGTGGCGCCAGCGCGGCAGCCGCAGCCGTTGCCCGTTCGGTGATCGAGTCCGTGCGCGATGCCGTGCTGCTCTATCGCGGGGCCCATATCAATACTGCAAACGCGCTCAGCAAGGGCGTCTACGGCATCAACCAGACCGCCAATGGCTCTGGCGGAACCAACGGTACGTTCTCGCTGGCCTTCAGCGGCGGCGCAGGCAGCGGGGCAGCGGGCATATTTGTGGTGGCCAGCGGCGCCGTCGTATCAACGCTGATCACTGCCAACGGCTATGGCTACACCAGCGCGCCCGCGGTGAGCTATGCGGCCTCGGCCGGACTGACCGGTGCCGCCGGCACTTCGATCATCGCCAACAATGCCGATGTCGGCGAGCACTTTTCGGTGCCGACTTCTGGTCTTGCCGACAAATCCACCCTGTATCGGGTTGACGCAGGACCTGTCGCCACCCCGGTGGTCGAGACCCCCGGCGCCAACAGCCTGAGCAAGGCCGTCAAGGCCGGTTCGGTGTTCGCGGCAATCTATCCCGGCCTGCCCAGCCCGTATCCGTCTGGTATGGCGATACGCGACGATGCCGGCCGCCTGCGCCTGGTCGACGTGGTGATCAATGGCGAGCTGGAGCGTTACGGCACGATCAAGGACGAGAAGGTCGCCAAATTGGCTGGTCTGAGCATCCTGGCCACCCGCAATGATCTGCCCGACATCTATCCGCGCAGCCTGACCATCGTGCGCGACACGCTGGGCAAGTCCCGCATCGTCGAGGGCTTCACACTCGATGGCGACTACGCCAACTATGCTGCTGGCGCCGGCACCGGTGGGGCGGGTGGCAACGTCGAGGCGGTCGCCAACGAGTATCAGCCCAATAACAGCATCGGCCAGAGCAATGAGCGCGGCAATGGCGATTCAACGCTATCCCCGGTGGTCGCTCCTGGCGTCGGTCTGGCCTGGGACCCGGGTTCGGCAACCGCGATCGCGATGGCGGACCCGCTGCCCGGAAATGCCGCCGGCGCCGGCTCGATGATCCCTGCACAGACCAACGAGTTTTTCCGTCTGACCGGTCGGGGCACTTTCGCCGTGCTGTCTGCCCAGGGTGGCAGCTCCATGCAGGTTGCTGCCGACTCCGGTAACGGCTTCTGGGACCCGGCCACCGCGGGCAATCTGCTGGTGCCGGCGTTCACGCGCCTCGAGAATGCCAAGACCTGGCTGCGGGCCAACAATTACGCGTATTGCCTGACGCCTTCATGGACATGGTGCCAGGGCGAGCGCGACGCCCAGGCCATCAACGAGGGCGCGGTGGGGGCCAGCAAGGCTGGCTACAAGGCGGCCTTCATCCGCATGTATGACGCCATCCAGGCGGCCTACCCCAAATCAAAAATCTTCATCACGCGGACCGGCAAGCAGGGTGCGGCCGATTCCACCGGCTTCCAGCAGATCCGCGACGCCCAGGACGAACTGGCTCAGGAGCTGCCGCATGTGGTGATGGCCTACACCGGCTTCGTCCGCTTTTTCGAGCGCGGGCTGACACCCGATGGCCTGCATGCAGGCCAGCCTGGTCTCAACGAGATGGGCCGCAAGCGTGGCCGCGTCATGGCCTATGCAATTTCCAATTACGCCTGAGGAGGCAACCCCATGTCCGACCTGATCACCCTGAGCGGCACGGTAAACGCCGCACTCACTTCACTGCCGACCGTCGAATCCAAATATCCATCGCTGATCGATCCGGCCGGCCTGGTGCCGAGCCCGCTGGTGCTGGACAGTTTCACCAACGCGCTGGCCAGCGTCGCGCTGGCCGCGCACACGCCGGTCTACAACCCGCCCGCACACCCCTGGGTGGTGCTGGCAGGGGGGTTCAATGTCTCTGGGGGGCTGGCGATTCCCACCAGCACCGCCGAGAACGTGGCCGTGATCGACGCCGATGATTACGACGTCTCGATCTACGCCAAGGTGACCCTCAGCAACCAGGACGGGATCGTTTTCAGGGCAACCGACAACAACAACTACTTCCGCGCCGTCGGCCTGGTGGCCGGGGCGAGTTCAGGCACCCGTGGCTGGTATCTCTATCGCAAGCAGGCCGGGGCTGTGACGCAGCTGGCCTTCTTCAACGACACCTCACTGGCCCTGGGACAGGTGCGCGACATGCACGTCGACGTGCGGGGCACCACCGTCACGCTGACCGTCGGCGGGGTGCAGATGTTCAGCTACAGCACCCTCGCGTTCAACCTGACTGCCGAAAGCCACGGCATGGTGAAAAAGGACAACGGCAGCAGTGCCCTCAACCCCGTAGACGACTTCCAGATTGGAGCCTAAGACCATGATTCAACAGACCGTCAACAAGATCGGTACCGGCAGCGATGAAGACCCGATTCGCCCTGATCTGCCGCCAGGCACGTCCTACCTCGTCGTCAGCGAGACCGAGACGAGCTTCGTGGTCCAGCTCGACGAATAGACATGCCGCTGACCACACCCTCACTGCAGTCGATCTCCGCGTCGACCGAGGCCGACATCACGGCGCGGCTGGCCGGCGCCAGTCCCTTGCTGCGCCGTTCAATTTTGGGCGCGATCGGCCGCGCGCTGTCGCAGGCGGTGTTCGGCCTCTACGGCTATCTGCGCGCGCTGGGCCGACAGGTCACGCCCTACACCGCGGAGGCGAGTGATCTGGAAGGCTGGGCCTCGCTGTGGAAGGTCTTCCGCAAACCGGCAACCCAGGCCTCCGGCGCGGTTCTGCTGACCGGCACCGCCGGCACCCTGGTGCCGACGGATACGGCGCTGCAATCCAATCTCGGCTTCACCTTTCTCACCACGGCGGATGTGACGCTGGACGGCCTTGGAACCGCCACCGCCAGCGTGCTCGCCGTCGATGCCGGCATCGATGGCAATCAGAACCCCGGCGATCTCCTGAACTTCATCAATCCGCAGGCCGGCGTCGATTCGGCCGCGACGGTGGACGAGGACGGCCTCACCGGCGGTGCCGATATCGAGGACGACGCCAGCCTGCGTGCCCGCATGCTGCAGCGCATCCAGAACCCGCCGCACGGTGGCAATGCCGCGGACTACCTGGGCTGGGCGCTGGCCGTCGGGCCGATCACCCGCGCCTGGGTATTTCCGCTGTATGCGGGTGCCGGAACAGTGCGCGTCTATGTCGCCAACGATGCCTACGTCGGTGCCAATCTGGCCGGCGCCGGCGAGGTGTCCCAGGCCCAGTCCAGCCTCGATGCGCTACGGCCGGTGACGGCCACCGTGGCGGTAGTCGCACCCACCCGCAGTCCGGTCGCCTTTACGCTGAGCATCAACCCGGACACCGCCGCCAATCGCGATGCGGTGTCGAGTTCGCTGGCCGCGGTGTTCCAGACCGACGCCGAGCCGGAGGGCGCGGTGCGACTCAACCGGTTGCGCCAGGCCGTCGGCACCAGTGGCGAGGTCTATGACTTCGACCTCACCGTGCCAGCCAGCAACCCCACTGCGGCGGCAGGCACCATCTGCACGCTGGGAACGATCACATGGGTATAGCCAGCACGGCGGCGGCCTATGCCGCCCAGCTGCGCCAGCTGCTGCCGCGCGGCCCCCTGTGGCAGTGGCGGGAGGACTCGCCGCTGGTCGG
>JBKJJE010000032.1:0-9912 GCA_046598075.1 Stagnimonas sp. | reverse complement strand
GCGCAGGCGCTGCCAAAAGTGACCCGCCTCATCGCCAGCCCCGCCAGCCGCGCACTGGCCACCGCGCGGGTGTTTGCCGAGCATCTGGACATCGACTTCGAGGCCATCCACATCGAGCCCCGGCTCTACGACGCCAGTCGCAAGACCCTGCTGGAAGTCCTCGCCGGCATCGATAGCCAGACCACACACGCGATGCTGTTCGGCCACAACCCCGGCTTCAGCGAACTAGCCCACACCCTGGCGCACTGCCCGTTCGACGAGCTGCCCACCTGCGCGGTGCTGCACCTCAGGCTGGCGGTGAAAACCTGGACCGAAGTCGCGCCAGGAACGGGCACCTTAGTGAAATACCTATTCCCGAAGGATGGCAACTAGGGTGTGTTGATATTCATTTCATCGCTGCGTTGCCGGCCAAAATCGCGTCAGGCAAGGCGCGAGCTGACGCAAAGGCTGGAGCCTTTGCTAGGCGAGCAACGCGGCATGACGTGATTTTGGCCAGCAACCCTTCGGGGCGGGACTGTTTTGGGGCATTGCTGCGTCAGCAAGTGTTCCAATAGGTCCGCTATTGCGCACACTTGCTTCCTTGCACTGCCCCAAAACAGCCTTCCGCCGCAGCGACAAAATGAATGTCAACACACCCTAGCCAATCGGCCGCAGCGTGGCGGCAAACCGCTGCGCGTTCTGCACGTAATGGGTGGCAGACAGCTTGATGAAGGCGATCTCCTGCGCGCTCAGTTCGCGCTTGACCACGCCGGGCGTACCCATGATCAGCACGCCATCCGGGTAGCTCTTGCCCTCAGGGATGAGGCTGCCGGCGCCGACGATGCTGTTGCGGCCGATGCGGGCGCGATTAAGGACCACGCTCTGGATGCCGATCAAGGTGTTGTCGCCGATCGTGCAGCCATGCAGCATCACTTGGTGACCGACAGTGACGTCGCGGCCGATGCTGAGCGGCACGCCGACATCGGTATGCAGCACCGAGCCATCCTGGATGTTGCTGTTCTCGCCGATGGTGATCGGCTCGTTGTCGCCTCGCACAGTGCAGCCGAACCAGATGCTGGCACCCGCCTCAAGAATGACGTTACCGATGACGGCCGCGTTGTCAGCGACCCAGTTATTACCAAGCAGTCGGGGTTGGTTTTGGTCTAGGGCATAGAGCATGGTGGCAGCAGCTGGCATTCAGATTGGGTTGCCTAATCTAACGGCAAGTCCACTTTAGAGTCTTTCGCATGAATGTCCTTGCGCGTCTGTTCGGCGGTCTGCTGGGCCGCGTTATGGCGGTGGTGCTGGCCGTGGGCGCAGCGCAGCTCCCGGTCTACTACGCGCAGTATGTGCAGACTCTGGACGGTGTGCGGGCAGAGGCCGCCAGCCGCTATCAGGAGCTGCTGCGCGAGGCCGGCACACTGAGTCTCGGGGCCGAAGACTTCATCGTCCGCCACGAGGAGAACAGTGATCCGGTGTTCCAGGCTTCCGGCCGCATCCATCGCACCACGCTGGCGCGCTTTACCAAGCTTGACGCCGCCTGGCAGGCGCTGACTGCCGCCACCGTGTTCGAAAAGCCGAGGGCGCTGCTGCGGCACTTCGACCGCAGCGTCGCCGCAGCCGTGCGCTTCACGCCTGGTGTACCGCTGACCCTGGAGGCGGCTGCCTATGCTCTGGCCGGCATCCTGCTGGCCTGGCTGATCTCGGTGCTGTTCGGAGCGATGCTGCTGCGTTCCCACCGCTACGGCCCGCGGCTACCAATGGCGCGTTAGCGGTCAGCCCAGCAAGGCTCTGATCTTCGCCACATCCGGCAGTTCGATGACGCCGCGCTCGCAGACGATTGCGTCGATCAGCGTTGCGGGCGTGACGTCAAAGACCGGGTTGAAGGCGTCCATGCCCTGCGGGGCGATCAGCTGGCCCTTGAATTCGGTCAGCTCGCTGGCGGTGCGCGCCTCGATGGGGATGGCTTCGCCGTCCGGGCAGCTCAGGTCAAAGGTGCCCGACGGTGCCACCACCATGAATTTAGTCCCGTGTGCCCGGGCCGCCAGCGCCAGCGCGTAAGTGCCGATCTTGTTGGCGGTATCGCCATTGGCGGCGATGCGATCGGCGCCGACGATCACCCAGTCGATCTTCTGCACCTTCATCAGGTGGGCTGCCGCACCGTCGGCGATCAGCTGTGCGGGGATGCCCTCCTGCATCAGCTCCCAGGCGGTGAGCCGCGCGCCCTGCAGCCAGGGTCTGGTCTCGGTGTTGAACACGCCTGCCAGCTTGCCGGCGGCATGCGCGCTGCGGATCACTCCCAGCGCAGTGCCGTGGCCACCGGTCGCCAGCGCGCCGGTGTTGCAGTGGGTGAGCACCGTCGCCGCCTGGGGCAGCAGTGCCGCACCCAGCACGCCCATCCTCAGGTTCTGAGCCAGGTCTTCGGCGTGGATGGCCCGGGCTTCCTTCAACAGGTTTTCCGCCGTGCGTGGCATCACCTGCCCCATGCGCATCAGCGCCCAGCGCAAATTCACGGCAGTGGGGCGCGAGTCCGCCAGCACTTTTTCCGCCGCCGCATAGTCGCGACCCTGCTGGGCATCGATGGCCAGGCCATAGGCGGCGGCGATGCCGATCGCCGGTGCGCCGCGCACTGCCATGGCATGGATCGCATGCGCCACGCCGGCAGCCGAGCGGCATTGCAGATAGGTCAGCTCGTGCGGCAGCACCCTTTGATCAAGCAGGCTCAGGTGGTCGCCAGACCAGATGATGGGTTGCACCACCGTTTTTGACGCCGGAGACGGCAGTGCCGTTTTGGTCGCGGAAGTTTGCATCGGAGCCGACATGAGGAGTCCCGTAAAATGCGAGGCACAAGAATCCTCCGATTGTATTGCGCCCATGCAAGCCATAGACCTGATGTGCCTCCCACGCTGGATCGTGCCCATCGAACCCGCGGGCCTGGTTCTGCAACACCACGCGCTGGTGGTGGACAAGGGCCGCATCCTGGCGGTGCTGCCGGCAGCCGAGGCCGCCGCCCGATATGCGCCACGCGAAACCTTGGTTCTGCCTTCACATGTGGTCATGCCCGGTCTGGTCAACGCCCATACCCATGCGGCGATGACGTTGTTGCGGGGCTTTGCCGACGACTTGCCGCTGATGGACTGGCTGCAGCAGCACATCTGGCCTGCAGAGGGCGCACATGTGTCCCGGCAATTCTGCGTCGATGGCGTCAAGCTCGCCGCAGCCGAGCTGATCCGCGGTGGCGTCACCACTGCCAACGACATGTATTTCTTCCCCGACGCCAGCGCCGAGGGCTTCACCGCCGCCGGCATGCGTTCGGTGGTCAACCTGATCACGCTCGACTTTCCCACTGCCTGGGCAGCGAACGCGGATGAATACCTGCGCAAGGGTCTGGAAGTGCGTGATGCACTGCTGGGCAACCCCCTGGTCAGCACCATCTTCGGCCCGCATGCGCCATACACCGTCAGTGACGCACCACTGCGCAAGATCCGCACGCTTGCCAACGAACTGGGGATCGGCATCCACATGCACGTCCATGAAACGGCTGGGGAGGTGGCGATGAAGGAAGGCCAGACCGGCAAGCGCCCCTGGCAGCGCCTGAAGGATCTGGAACTGCTCGGCCCCGACTTCGTCGCCGTGCACATGACCCAGCTCACCGACGCCGAGATTGCGGATGCCGCGGAACTCGGCGTGCATGTCGCCCACTGCCCCGAGAGCAACCTCAAGCTCGCCAGCGGCTTCTGCCCCGTCGACAGGCTGCTGCGTGCAGGCGTCAACGTCTGCATCGGCACTGATGGCGCGGCCAGCAACAACGACCTCGACCTGTTCGGCGAGCTGAAGACCGCGGCCCTGCTGGCCAAAGCGGTCGCCGGCGATGCCCAGGCCCTGCCCGCCCACGCCGCCCTGCACATGGCGACCCTCGCTGGTGCCAGAGCGCTGATGCTTGACGAGCAGATCGGCTCGCTGGTCGCCGGCAAGCAGGCAGATTTCATTGCCGTGGATCTGGAGGCGCTCAACACCCAGCCGCTCTACAACGTGCTCTCCCACCTCGCCTATGCCGTCAACAGCCGGCAGGTGACGGACGTGTTCGTGGCCGGAAGACCGCTGCTCAAAGACGGCGTGCTGACGACTCTCAGCATTGACGAGGTGCTCGCCAAGGCCCGCGAGTGGGCGATCAAGATCAAGCCATGAGCTTCTCGAAACTGCCCGCCCCGCCCTACTACGCGGTGATCTTCTGTTCGCAGCGCCCGGGGGCTGACGACGGCAGCAGTGATGGTTATGGCGAGATGGCCGACCATATGGCCGCGCTCGCTACCACCATGCCCGGCTATCTCGGCCGCGAGAGCGCGCGTGGTGACGATGGCTTCGGCATCACCGTCAGCTACTGGCAGGACGAAGTGGCTATTGCACACTGGAAAGCCAACATGGATCACAAGGCCGCACGCGACTTCGGTCGCACGCGCTGGTATCAACACTACGAATTGCGCATCGCCAAAGTAGAACGCGCCTATGGCAAGCCGCCGAGTCCGGCAGGAGCACAAACATGAGCACCAACGCCGACCGCGCGGAACTCGACAACTTCCAGAAACAGGCCGCTACCTGGTGGGACCCCAAGGGCCCGATGCGGGCGCTGCACCACATCAATGGCCCACGCCTGCGCTACATCGAGCAGTGCGCCGGCAGCTTGAACGGCAGGCGTGCACTCGACATCGGTTGTGGCGGTGGCCTGCTGACCGAGGCGCTTGCGGCCAAGGGGGCGGATGCAACCGGGATTGATCTGGCCGACGAGGTCATCGAAGTGGCTCAGTTGCATGGCCTGGAACAATCTTCTGGCGGGCACTGGCCCGCCGGGGTGGTCAAACCCAGCTACCGGAAGACCAGCGCCGAGGATCTGGCCGTCGAGGCGCCTGCCAGTTTCGATCTGGTCTGCTGCCTGGAAATGCTGGAGCATGTGCCGGAACCACTCGCCATCATCAAGGCCGCGGCGGCCCTCGCCAAGCCGGGTGCGACCCTGGTGTTCTCAACCATCAACCGCAACCCCAAGTCGTTTGCACTGGCCGTGGTCGGTGCGGAATACGTGCTCAATCTGGTGCCACGTGGTACCCACGACTACGCCAAGTTCATCAAGCCCAGCGAGCTCACCGCTTGGGCGCGCGAGGCGGGACTCGAGCCGGTCGAGATCAAGGGCCTGCAATACAACCCGCTGACGAAGCTCGCCAAGATCAACGACGACATCGACGTGAACTACTTCCTGCATTGCAAGAAACCGGCATGAAGCCGGCCGCGATCTTCTTCGACCTCGACGGCACGCTGGTCGACACCGCGCCTGATCTGGGCGGCGCCGCTAATTACATTCGCAGCACTTTAGGTCTAAGCGCACTCCCCTTGCCGGACTACCGCCCGCACGCCAGTGCAGGTGCGCGCGGTCTGCTCGGCAAGGCGCTGGGCATCACGCCGGATCATGCGGACTTTCCGCGCCACCGTGATGCCTTTCTGGCGCACTACGCCGAGCATCTCGCCGACAACTCCGGCCTGTTCGAGGGCTTCGCCGAGACGCTCGCGGGTTTCGCAAAGCAGGCCGTGCGCTGGGGCGTGATGACCAACAAGCCCAGTCGCTATACCAATCCCTTGATGACCGCGCTCAAGCTGGATGGGGACACCTGCGCCATCGTCAGCGCCGATGAAGTAGCCAAGGCCAAACCCGCACCAGATGGCCTGCTGCTCGCCTGCGAGCGTGCTGGCGTGGCACCCGAACACTGCTGGTACGTGGGCGACGACAAGCGCGACATCGACGCCGGCCGTGCCGCCGGCATGAAGACTGTCGCCGCCGCCTGGGGCTACGAAGGCGAGCACGCGCTGGCCACCTGGGGTGCAGATTACTGCTGCGCACACCCCACCGACTTACTGAAATTGATCGCATGAGCATCCCCGAACAACCTGGGCTTTCTGTCGACGCCCTCAAGGGTCGCGTCATCCTGATCACCGGCGCTGGCGATGGCCTGGGCCGCGCCACCGCGATCGAGGCTGCACGCTGCGGAGCGACGGTGATCCTGCTCGGCCGCACCATCAAGAAGCTGGAAGCCACCTACGACGCCATCGAGAAGCTCGGCGGAGCACAGCCCGGCATCGTGCCGATGAACCTCAACGGCGCCGCCTGGAACGATCACCAGACGCTGGCGGAAACACTGGATGCCGAGTTCGGCAGGCTCGATGGCCTGGTGCATTGCGCCACCCACTTCACCGGCTTCATGCGGCTCGCCGAAATCGCGCCAAAGGATTGGCTCGACGGCGTACAGACCAACCTCACCGCCGCCTACGTGCTTACCCGCAGCTGCCTGCCGCTGCTGGAAAAATCCGCCGACGCCAGCGTGGTGTTCGTCACCGACACCGGCGGCCGCACGCCGCGCGCCTATCACGGCGTTTACGGCATCACCAAGGCAGCGCTGGAAGCGATGAGTGCCACCCTGGCGCTGGAAAGCGCAGCCAACTACCCGCAGCTGCGCTTCAACACCTTCCACCCCGGACCGATGCGCACGGCAGTCCGGGTCAAGGGATTTTCCGGCGAGAGCGGAGATGCGGCGCCAACTCCGGTAGCGGCGGCGAAGCGCTTGGCGTATCTGCTGTCGGCGGCCGGCAAGGGCCTCAGCGGCAAAGCACTCTAAGGCGGAATCCCGGCCGTCGACACCGCACACCGGGGCGGCGGTGTCGAGGCTCTGCCGTTTAGTCGTCGGTCTCGTCCTTCTTCTTGCCCAGGCCGATCTTCGGCTTGCCCGGCCGCGTCGCCGCGCCGTCCTTCACCACGAAGCGCTGGGTTGGATTCGCCGAGCGCGGTGCTGGCTTGGCGCCATAGGTCTTGCGCTCGCCACCACCAAAGCGCGGGCGCTCTGCACCAGCCGCGGCACGAGGCTTGTAGGCCGGCCGTGCGCCATCGCCCGCGGCATTACCGAAACGCGGTTTGAACGCAGCGGTACTGTCATCACGACGCGGACGGTCACCGTAAGGCTTGCGCTCGCCTGCGACCTCGCTGCGGGGCTTGAAGGCAGGGCGCTCACCATCACGGGCGGCGTAGGCGGGCTTGGCGCCATCCTTGCGCACGTAGGGTTTGCTGACGCTCGGTTTGTCCGGGCGCACGGAGCGTGGTCTGGCTCCGGCATCGTCGCGCACCGGGCGGTCGCCGTAGGATTTGCGCTCGCCGCCAAAGGCCGGCTTGTCGCCGTAAGGTTTGCGCGCGCCGTAGGGGCCCGCTGAGCGGCTATCGCCGCCGCCGGCGTCTCGCTGATAGCTGCGGGTGGGTGTGGCCGGCGCGCGGTCACCGCGCTCGCTGTAGCTGCGCTCGCTGCTGGCGCCGAAACCTCTGGCCTTGTGCTGCTGTGGTGCGGCATCGCCGCCGCCGCTGCTGCTTTTTTCGAGAGATTCCACAGCCGCGATGCGGGTCTTTCCCCAGGGGCTGTCACTGGCGGCGCGGGCGGGCTTCACCACATAGGTGGATTCGTCGTTGTTGCTGCCACCGCGACGCTCGGCGCGCTCGACCAGCTTGCGTTCGTCCTTGCTCGCCTTGACCCAGCGGGCACCATCGTTCTCGCGGCGGCTGTCGCGCTTGATCCTGGCAGCGGCACGGGTGGCGGTCTTGCTGTCGCCGCGCTTCACCGGGGCCGCGGGCGCTTCACTACCCTCGGGCTGCGGCTTGTTGAGGCTGTAGTCGCTCTTGGTGCGATGCGACTCGCGCACCCGCTCGGGCAGCAGTTCCTTGGTGTCGAGATTCACCGCGTCGATCAGCTTGCGCAGCTCTTCGGCATTGGCCTCGCGGAAGCTGCCGCTCTTGATGCCACCGCCGAGCGTGATCGGACCGTAAGCAGTACGGATCAGGCGGTTGACCGTGAGGCCCTGGCTCTCGAACAGACGGCGCACCTCGCGGTGGCGGCCCTCGGTGATGGTGACGATGAACCACTTGTTGGCGTGGCTCTTGCCCCCCTCGCCTTCGCTCTCGTCGTCGTCCACCTCGTTGTCACCAAAACGGATGCTCTCGAAGCTCGCCTCGCCGTCTTCCAGCATCACGCCATTGCGCAGGTTGGCGAAGGTGTCGTCGCTGACGTCGCCCAGCGCCCGCACCGCGTATTCGCGTTTCTGCTCGAAGCTGGGGTGCATGAGGCGGCGCGCCAGCTCACCGTGATTGGTCATCAGCAGCAGGCCGCTGGTGTTGACGTCGAGACGGCCCACGGCGATCCAGCGGCCGGTTTCCAGTTCCGGCAGCTTGCGGAACACGGTGCGGCGGCCTTCAGGGTCGTCACGCGTCACCATCTCCCCGGTGCGCTTCTTGTACAGCAGCACCCGCATCGGCTCGTTGCCGGCTTTCAGCGACAGCCGCTTGCCGTCGAGCTTGACGGCATCGGTCTCGCTGATTTTCTGGCCGACCGTGGCGGGCTCGCCATTGACGACAAGGCGCTCCTCAATGATCCACTCCTCCACTTCACGGCGTGAGCCATAGCCGAGACCGCTGAGGAACTTCTGGATTCTTTCTGACATGTGATGACGCCTCCCGGCGTGTAAGTACAGCGATAAGCAACAGCAAAAAGTGAGGAATAACCCGGATGTAATAGGGGCTACGGCTTCAGTGAATGGTGACGTCGGCAGGTGATGGCGGATTTTCTTCAGGCGCAGCGGTTTCGGTCAGACGGGTGAGAGCGGCTTCGAGCTGCTCCATGTCCTTGATAGCCGGCAGTTCCGGCAACTGGTCGAGGCTCTTCAGATTGAGATCGTCCAGCAGCTGATGGGTGGTGCCGAACAGGGCCGGGCGACCGATGACCTCCTTCACGCCCACTTCGCGGATCCAGCCCCTCTCGAGCAGGGTCTTGAGGATGTTGCTCGACACCTGCACGCCGCGCACATCCTCGATCTCGCCGCGGGTGATCGGCTGGCGGTAGCAGATCAGCGCCAGGGTTTCGAGCAGCGCGCGGGTGAGCTTGGGTGGCTTCTCCTGCCAGAGGCGGGCGACGATATCGGCATAGGCAGCGCGCACCTGGATGCGCCAGCCGCTGGCTACTTCCACCAGCTCGGCCGCACTCAGGCGTAGACGCTGGTCGAGCTGCTCCAGTGCCAGCCGCAAATCGCGCTTGGCGACTGGATAGTCCACCGCCACCAGCTTGACCAGCTGTTCGATGGCGACCGGCTGGTCGGCGGCCAGCAGCAGGGCCTCGACCACCCGCGAGAGATGCTCGTAGTCCAGCGTCGCCGGCGCCGGATGAGACAGCTCGGCGTCGGTCTGGCTGTCCTGCCGGTCGGTAAGTGCCTGGTCTGGCGGTGTGTCGTTCGGGTCAGTCATAACTGAGTTCTCCATCGCCCACCGCCTCGCGCGGCCGGGCCTTGTCCAGCAGGATGGCCTCGAACGGGCCCTCCTGCACCAGATCAATCAGGGCCAGCTTGGTGAGCTCCAGAATGGCGAGCAATACCACCACCACACCGCCCTTGCCCTCGGCCAGATCCACCAGCTCATAGAAATCTTTAGGGCCGTCCTGTACCTGTTGCAACACATGGCTCATGCGCTCGCGCACGCTCAAGGGCTCGCGGGCAATCTGGTGCGTGGTGAACAGGGCGGCACGCTGCATCACGTCGCGGAATGCCATCAGCAGTTCGCGCAGCTGCGGTGCCGGCAGCGGGTGTTCGGTCTTGATCACCTCCGGCTTGGCCGAGGCGCTGTGCAGCTCGCGACCCATGCGCGGCAACTGGTCGATCTGCTCGGCGACGTTCTTGAAGCGTTCGTATTCCTGCAGGCGGCGCACCAGCTCCATGCGCGGGTCTTCAGCCGCTGCGTCCTCGCGCACCGGCTTGGGCAGCAGGATGCGGCTCTTGATCTCCGCCAGCAGGGCGGCCATCACCAGGTACTCGGCGGCCAGTTCCAGCCGCAGCTCCGTCATCAGCTCGATGTAGGTGACGTACTGC
>JBKJJE010000156.1:0-12309 GCA_046598075.1 Stagnimonas sp. | reverse complement strand
GCGCTGCCGTAGGCGCGGAACAGGTTCTGGCCGGTGGTTTCGCGGCGCGTTGGATCGGGGTCGTAGCGCAGCCTGCAATCTTCACTGGCCAGCTGGTTGGCCCATTGCTGCGCGTCGGCCGCCAGCGTATTCGACCAGAGCAGTGGCGCCACGCCCACTGCGCGGCGGGCGCTGTTGTGGGACTCGATGAGGCCCGCGAAGTCAGCAGGCACCTCGTCGGCATGCAGCGGCAAGGCAGCGAGGACAAGCAACAGCAGGGCGGTGATCCGCATGGGCAATCCCCGTGGTGAGGCACCTGCGCAGTTTGCCACCGTGACGCTGCCTGCGCGGCATGCGAGGCTTGCGGCCATGAAGCCCTTGCCCAACACCCGCGCCGACTGCGCCGCTCTCGACGGCACCGATCCGCTCGCCATTTTCCGCAGCCGCTTCGCGCTGCCGCCGGGGCTGATCTACCTCGATGGCAACTCGCTGGGCGCCCTGCCAGCGGCCACGCCTGCAAGACTTGCACAGCTGATTGCCGAGGAGTGGGGCAGCGGCCTGATCCGCAGCTGGAACAGCTCTGCCGCAGGCCCCGGCTGGGTCGATTTTCCGCAGCGCCTGGGCGACAAGCTGGCACCTTTGATTGGCGCCGCAGCCGGCACCGTGCGGGTGTGCGACTCCACCTCGATCAACCTGTTCAAGCTGATCGCTGCGGCGCTGGCGCTGCGGCCCGGCCGTACGGTGATCGTCAGCGAGGCCGACAATTTTCCCACCGACCTCTATATCGCCGAGGGCCTCGCCGCGCTGCTCGGCCAGCAGCACGTGCTGCGACTGGTCACTGTGGACGACATCGAGACGGCGCTGGATGAAGAGGTGGCGCTGCTGCTGCTCTCCGAGGTCAACTATCGCAGCGGCCGGCTCCACGACATGGCCCGACTCACCGCCGCCGCCCATGCGAAAGGCGCGCTGACGCTCTGGGATCTGGCGCATTCGGCCGGCGCGCTGCCGGTGCAGCTGGCGGCCAGCGGTGCCGACTTCGCCGTCGGCTGCGGCTACAAGTATTTGAATGGCGGGCCCGGTGCGCCGGCGTTTCTCTATGTCGCGCCGGTGCACCAGCCGCAGCTCGTCGCCCCCTTGTCCGGCTGGTTCGGACACGCGCGGCCGTTCGCTTTCGAGCCCAGCTATGCGCCCGCGCCCGGCGTCGATCGGCTGCTGGTCGGGACCCCGCCGGTGCTGTCGATGGCCGCACTCGAGGTGGGAATCGACCTCATGGCCGAAGCCGACCTCGCCCTGGTGCGGGAAAAATCCCTGCGCATGAGCGCGCTGTTTGCGGACCGCGTCGAGCGCGAACTGGGCGGCAGCGGCCTGACGCGGCTCAGCCCGCGCGAGGATGCACTGCGCGGCAGCCAGGCCTGTTTCAGGCATCCCCAAGCCTGGCCGGTGATGCAGGCGCTGATCGCGCGCGGCGTGATCGGCGATGTGCGCGCACCGGACATCCTGCGCTTCGGCTTCACCCCGCTGTATCTTGCCTACACCGAGGTCTGGGATGCGGTGACGCATCTGGCCGAGGTGTTGCGCAGCCGGGAATGGGATGCGCCGCAGTTCCATCAGAAACAGAAAGTGACCTGACAATGATCCGACTCCCGCTGCTGCTTGCCACTCTCGCCATGTCTACTGCCAACCACGCCGCCACCGTCGCGCCGGTCGTTTCCGCTGTCGGCCCCATCAGCTGGAAACAGGTCACCGCCATCGCGCAGCCACCGGCGGGCGAGAACATCCGTTACGGCGCAGCACCGCAGCAGTTCGGCGAGCTGCGGCTGCCGGCCGGCAAGGGCAGGTTCCCGGTCGCAGTCCTTGTCCACGGCGGCTGCTGGCTGGCGGAATACGACTACCGCTACATGAACCCGCTTGCCGCGGCGCTCACCGCGCAGGGCGTAGCGACCTGGATCATCGAGTACCGCCGCCTCGGCGACGCCGGCGGCGGCTGGCCCAATACCCTGCTCGACGTGGCGAAGGCCACCGACCATCTGCGGGTGATTGCCGATACCCATCCCATCGACCTGTCGCGGGTCGTCAGCATGGGCCACTCGGCGGGCGGCCAGCTGGCGCTGTGGCTGGGTGCGCGCCACAAGCTGCCGAAGACCAGTGCACTGTATCTGCGCAAGCCGCTGGCGCTCCGGGGTGTGGTGGGACTGGCTGCAATCACCGATCTCGCCAGCTACCGCGTCGGCGCGCCCGACAGCTGCAATGCCTCGGTCGATCGGCTGCTGGGCGGAACCGCCGAGCAGCATCCGCTGCGCTACGCCGAAGCCTCGCCGCTGGCGCTGCTGCCGCTGGGCCTGCCGCAACGGCTGGTGCAGGGCGGCAAGGATCCCATCGTGTCGCCGGACTCGGTCGCTGCCTACGTGAAGGCAGCGCAGCAGGCCGGAGACGCGGCCAGCTTGAGCCTCGATGCCGAGCTCGGGCACTTCGATCCCGCCGTGCCGCACACGGCGCTGGGTGCTGCCGCGCTGACGGCCGCGCTGCAGCTGCTCGGCCTGGCCGAGGCGGCGGCACCGCCGCGCTGATTCAAGGTGTCCGCGCGCCCAGGATCGCCGTCAGCCGATCCTTGCTGCCGTCGATGCGCAGCAACGTCGGGTAGCGCAGGCCGCCGGCGTAGCTGATCCTGACGCTGCGGTAGTGGTCGAGATTCTTCAGCAGCAGCTCGATCGGTTTCTGGTCGTCCTGCGCGGCCTTGAGGGCCGCTTTCAGGCGCTCGGTCTTGTAGGCAAGGCCGTTGACGGCGATCAGTGCATCGCCTTTCGACAGCCCCGCCTTGAATGCCGGCGAGCCCCAGATGACCTCGCCGAGATCGCCATCCTTCTCGACGTTGAAGCCGAGCGAGAAGATGAAGTCGCTGACTTTGTTCTTTTCCTCGAGCCCCTTCACGTATTCGGTGGTCTTGTCGGTGAAACCGAGTTTCCAGCCGGCGCGCTCCAGCCCTTTCAGCGGCGCGCCGGGGCCATGGCCATCGAGGCGGGTGCGCAGGAAGCCGCTCCAGTCGGACGGCACCAGCGCGCTGAGTGCCGCCGCCACGTCCTCGAAGCGGTACGGCATTGGCGCAAAGGCGGTATCCGCCATGCCGGCCTGCGGGCCGAAAAAGGCGCGGGCGAAGTCATCCAGACCGCGCTGGTCCTTGCTCAGCTCGCGCAGCTGGGTATCGACGTCCAGCCAGATCAGCAGGCCCTCGTTGTAGTAGTCCTCGCTGCGCTGGTAGCTGGTGAACGACAGCGGCCTGCGGGCAGTGATCACCGGCTGGTACACCGTGTCCTGCAGGCTGCGCGAGTCGCGGCCCGGACGATTCAGGTCCAGCGTGGCGGCGAGATAGGCGATCGACTCGCGGGTGAACGGCTGGCTCCACAGGCCGCTGCGTGCCGACAGTACCTGTCCCCAGTACTGGGTCTGTCCTTCGTATACCCACAGCAGCTCGTTCTGCAGCGGCGTGTTGAAGTTGCCGACCATCTGCCCGGCCGGGCGGCGAAACTTGCCGCACCAGCTATGGGTGAACTCGTGCGGCAGCAGCGAGCGTTCGATCTGCTTCTTGTCCCATTCGCTGAAGTACTCGCTGGAGACGCCGTTCTCGCTGGAACGGTGATGCTCCAGACCGATGCCGCCGAATTGCTCCGACAACGACAGCAGAAAGTCGTAGCGGTCAAAGTGGTGGGCGCCGAACAGCGCCTGCGCCTCGGTAACAAGCTTGGCGTGCATCGCCAGCTGCGGTGTCGTTGCGAGCAGGGCGGCCTCGCTGTCTGCGACCATGTTGAGCCGCACTTTCGCGCTGCCCATTTCGCCCAGAGCCACCTTGCGAAAGTTCTTGCCCGCGAACACCGGCGAGTCCACCAGCGTTTCCAGCGATACCACCTCGTAGCTGACCAGATCACCGCTGCGGGTGAGTTCGGAGAGGGCGCTGGCAGCATCCCAGTCCGGCGGCAGCACGATGCTGGCCTGCACGCTGGTCTCCGCCATCGAGCGGCCGGCCGGGTAGAGCACGACGGCGTTCCACTGCAGGCCGAGAATCTCCGGCGTCGCCACGATCCTGCCCTGATCCTTCACCAGCGGGCTGAGGTACTGAAACGCTAGGTCGAGACTGGTCACGCCCTCAGGCACGGTGAGCCGGAAGGCATAGACGTCGACCGCATCGCGCGTCCATTCGATGCGCTGGCCATTGCCGGTGATGACCAGGCCCGCCAGTGCGTCGATTGGTCCGCGCGGGGCATGGTTGCCTGGCAGCCATTCCGGATACCAGAGTTTCAGAGGCCCCGGCGTGACCGGCAGACTCTCGCGCACCTTGAACACGCGGCGGTCGAGATCGCTGAGATCGACATTGAGTGTCAGCATGCCGCGATAGTTTGCTGCCGGTGGCGGGGCTTGCAGCAGCGGCGCAGGTGCCGCGACGACGGGCGCGGGTGGCTGCGCCTGGGCAGGCAGCGATAGCAGCGCACCTCCCAGCAGCAAACCGGAAATCGCGGTGGACAGGCGAGAGCGAACGACAGACATGTCGATAATCCAGAACGAAAAGGGTGTATCAGTTTAGCCCGCAGGAACCGTTCCATCGCGGCTGGAGTCTGAAGGGCTGCGCAGCACCGGCTGACGGTGAGACACTGCGCGCATCACAGCCTTGAGGAGTCGCAAGTCATGTTCGGTAATCCTTCCGGCGGCGCCAGCCGCACCCCGCTCAAAGAATTCCCTGATCCTGTACTCGACACGCCGCTGGCGGCTGCGCCGGGCGAGGCGCTGGCGGTGCTGGCGGGAGGCTGTTTCTGGTGTGTCGAAGCGGTGTACCGCGAGCTAGAGGGCGTCACTGAGGTCGTCTCCGGCTACTCCGGCGGCAGCGCCGAGGCTGCCAATTACAAGGCGGTCTGCACCGGCCGCACGGAGCATGCGGAAGTGATCGAGATTGCCTACGACCCTTCGCGGCTAAGCTTCGGCAGGCTGTTGAAGATTTTCTTCGCGGTGGCCCACGATCCGACGCAGTTGAACCGGCAGGGCAACGATATCGGCAGCCAGTACCGCTCGGCGATTTTCTACACCGATGCCGAACAGCAGCGCATCGCGCTGGCCTACATTGCCCAGCTGGATGCTGCCAGGGTGTTCGCTGCGCCCATCGTCACCCGGCTCGAACCGCTCGAACAGTTCTTCGAGGCCGAGGGCTATCACCAGAACTATGCGGCGCTGAATCCAGGCCAGCCCTACATCGCCGCCGTGGCGCTGCCGAAGGTGGAAAAGCTGCGCGCCTATTTCGGCGAGGCGATGAAAAAAGCCTGATCGGCTCCCGACCCGGTCGATCAGCCGCCGCCACGCCGTTCGATTCAAGTCCGCTTCATGCGCGCCGCCCAAGGTGGGTTGCTGCCGCGATCCCACGCCGCAGCAACACCTCACCAATGGAGACACCATGAATCCCGCTTCCTACATCCAGGCCGGCAAGGACAGCCACGGCGCTGCCATCGAGCTGCATTACCAGGACCTCGGCAGCGGCAAGCCGGTGGTGCTCATCCATGGCTGGCCGCTGACCCACGCCAGCTGGGAACACCAGCTCAGCGAGCTGCCCAGGCACGGCCTGCGCGTGATCGCCTATGACCGCCGCGGTTTCGGTGCTTCTTCCAAACCCTGGAGCGGCTACGACTATGACCATTTCGCCGATGACCTGAAGGCCGTGCTCGACACGCTCGACCTGCACGACGTGACGCTGGTGGGATTCTCGATGGGCGGCGGCGAAGTGGCGCGCTACATGAGTCGCCACAACGGGGCGCGGGTTGGCCGCTGTGTTTTCGTGGCGTCGGTGACGCCGTTCATGCTGAAGACCGACAGCAACCCGGAAGGCGCACCGGCCGAGGGCTTCGAGGACATCAAGGCCGGCCTGATGCAGGATCGCCCGGCGTTTCTCGCCGCGTTCTGCAAGAAGTTCTACAACGTCGGCCTGCTCAGCAAGCCGGTCAGCGAGGAAACGCTCTGGTGGTCGGCCAGTCTCGCCTATGCGGCCTCGCCCAAGGCGACACTGGATTGCGTCGATGCCTTCGCCCGCACCGACTTCCGCGCGGACCTGATGGCCATCAAGGTGCCGACCCTCATCATCCACGGCGCCGACGACCACACCGTACCGCTGGCCCTGAGCGGCGAGCGCACCGCCAAGCTGCTGCCGCACGCCGAATTCAAGGTCTACGAGGGTGCACCGCACGGCTTGAACGTCACTCACAAGGACGAGCTGAACGCAGACCTGGTGCGGTTCATCGGCGGTGCCTGAGTCCGGCATCCGGCGAAACCGGAAAAGCCCCACAGCGCTGTGCTGCGGGGCTTTTCTAGTTACGGTGCCTACCGTGTCCGGGAGTGTCGCAGCGGTGTTCTGCCCAGTGCCAGCGCCATAAGCCCGGTCAGCAGCCAGAGACTCAATGCGCCACCGCCAAAGCGGCCGTCGCTGCGGATCGGGCCGGCGGCACCGCCCGGTGCGGGCGTGATCACCGGCGGCGTCACCGGTGGTGGCGGATCAACCACCAGCTTGGGGATGCTGTAGGTCCAGATGCCGCGTCCGAATGTCGCTGCGAAAATGGTGTCGGCCTCATCCGGCGTGGCCTTGGGCTTGAAGCGCATGACGTTGACCGGCACGTTGGGCAGCGCGTTGCCCAAGGGCGCCCAGCGTGTCCCGGAGTTGTCGCTGGAAATGAACGGCCCGATGTCGGTGCCGACGATGAGTTGCTCGCCCGCCGCGCTCTTGTAGAGCAACACCGTGTTGGTCTGCACCCGCGGCAGGTCGCCGCTGATGTCGGTAAAAGTCTCGCCGGCATCGGTGGACTTGAACACCACGCCGGTGCCTATCCTCAAAGCGTTGGGGTCGCCGAAGCTGCCTGGCGGCCGCATGTTGCCGGCATAGCCTGCCAGCGTCACGTAGATGGTTTTCGGATCGTCCTCGTCCATCTCGATGCCGGCGATGAAGCGGCTGTCGAGACCGGTGGCGGCGGCAAAGTGCCAGCCGTCGCCGGTGCCCTTCTTCGGCGGCAGCGTGCCCCCGACATTGGTGGCGATGCCATTGGCGAAACCGGTGTCGTTGGCGACCGAGCCGCAGTCGCCACAGAAACCGACGTAGACGTTGTCGCCATGCACATGCATGGTCGAAGTGGTGCGATTGACGTTGGTGAGCGGATTGGTGCCGAGGTCGAACACCGTGGTCCAGGTACCACGCGCCACCGTCGGCGCATTCAGGGTCGCGAAGATCTGCCTCGCGCCGGTCAACAGATGGTTTGCATCGAGCGGGTCGAGCACGAACCAGTTGGCGAAGTTGGGACGGATATAGGGCGGCGCGATGGTGGCCGAGGTGGCACCGCGATCCAGTGTGCGGCGCAGGCCGCCGTTCTGGCTCTCGGTGTACGCCACATCCGAGTTGTCGGGGTCGACTTCGGCGAAGAAACCATCGGCGCCGAAGTCCATGATCTGCTCGCGGGTATCAGGCTCGATATGGCCGCTGCCATTGTCCTGATGACCCTGCCAGACAGTGCCGTCCTTGGCCACCGCGACGCCATAGGGCAGCAGCGCGTAGAAGCCGTCGTTGGCGCCCGCACCCCAGCCGGCGTTGGTCATCGGCAGGCCCGCATCGACGCATTGCTTGAACACGCCACCGTCGTTGCCGACGAACAGGCAGACGCCACCCGCGCCATCCGGGATGTAGAGGCCGACATGCTGGTCGGGGTGGGTGGTCGTGGTGGTCAGCTCGCTGTAGCGGCCGATCAGCTCGAAGTCCTGGGGACTGGCGGCCTGCACCGTGCCGTCGAGCGGCGTGGTGATGTTCTGCATCACCTCTTCAAGGCCGAAGGTCATCCGCAGCGGAATACCGGTGACCGGGTCCGCGCGTGTCGGATCGATGGCGATCCACTCGTTGTACCAGGCCTGCGCGCCCGGGAAGTTGATCGAGCCGGGAATCAGCACGATTTCGTTGTCATCGGCCATCCGCGTCCAGCTCAGGCCGAAGTCGGCGGAAACGTAGAGGCCATTGACGTTGCTGGCAATCGCGCCCACCGGATCATCAAGAATGGGATCGAGCAGGCTGAAACCCTCGTTGAAGCTCACTGCGTCCTGCACCAGCGCGTAGAGGTAGTTGTGATCCTGGCTGTCGCCGCTGCTGGTGCCGAACTCGATGCGACCGCTGCGCGCGGCCGGCGCGAAGCCGATCGGCAGGGCGGGATTGACAGGTTCGTCATCGACCCGCGTGAAGCTGCCAGCCACACCGGTATCGGAGCGATACAGGCCGTTGCCCGGCCCCTGCGGGGTGGTGCCGTCCTGGAACAGCGCCTGTCCTGCGCGCCAGCCGATGGCAGCCACCACCGGGCAGCCTTCGGGCGCACACACGGCATCGCTGGCGCCGCCCGGCGCACGGATGGCGACATCGGAGACGATGTTGGCGAACTGGCACTTGCTGGAGATGTCTTCCTTGCCCGCGCAATCTGGCGTGGAGGGCAGGGCGACATTGACGAAGCTGCGGCCGGCATCGGTGGAGCGGAACAGGCCGATGGAGGAGGCGAGGTAGAAGATGTTGGGGTAGCCCGGGTCTTGCCGCGCGTTGTAGACCTGCACGCCGGCAGGAAAGCCGGTGCTGCGCGTCCAGCTCAGGCCGAGATCGGTGCTCCAATAGGCACCCAGCCCCATGTAGCCGTTGTTGCCCATCACCGACTCGCCGCCGGCGGCCAGCAGGGTGCCGTCGCTGCCAGTGTCTGCGCTGCCATCGCCATTGGCGTCTGGTGACCAGATCACGCCGCCATTCACCTGGGTCGGCAGCCGGTCACCCACCGACACCCATTGGTCCGCCAGCGTGGTGATGTCGCCGCCGACCGCCGTGCTCATCCAGATGCCGCCGGTGCCCACTGCCGCGAACAAGCGTTTTTTCTCGGGGTCGTAGGCGAAGTTGTCGACGCGCGCGCTGTAGAACGAGCCGCCGGCGATCAGCGGCCCGCTGCCATAGGGCTGCCAGTCGCCATCGGCCTTGGCGATGAGTTTCTTCTGCGGCTGCAGTGCCGCCTTCTGGGCAAGGGCGGCGTCGATCAGCGTCGGGTCTGGTGCCGGCCCGCGCAGCAGCGGATGCTGACGCGGCGCTTCGAACTCCTGCTGGTGGACGATGCGGTTGCTGCAATGGCGACCGGCCTCGTGAGCACGCACGCTCTTGATGGCCTGGGTGCCTTCTGGGCAGCCGAGCTGCATCGGCCCATTGGCGGTGGATGCCAGCAGCAGCGCAGCCGTGGCGAGCAGGGCGCAGCAGGCTGCCGGAAAGGCCGGGTGAGGACGACGTGGCGACATGGAAATCCCTCCCAGGATTTTCGTTTTCGAGTGATCAGGAGCGCAGAGCAGCGACAAGGTACTGCCAAAAAAAAGGGCCCGGAATGGATACGGGCCCTCGTGATCAACCGCGGCTGCCTGGCTTCAGTGCCGGCGGCGACGCAGGGCCGCCAGCGCCATCAGGCCGAGCAGGGCACTGCCGCCCAGCGAGCCGCCACCAAAGCGGCCTTCGCCGCCGCTGCTGCCACCTGCTCCCGGCACCGGCGCAGGAGTGATGACCGGCGGTGTTCCCGGTGGAGTCACTGGCGGGATCACCGGCGGAACGACCACTGCGCCGTCCTTGAACTGGTAGTTCCAGATGCTGCGGCCAAAGGTGGCGGCGAACAGCATGTCGGGTTCGGCAGCGGTGGCTTTCGGTTTGATGCGAATCATGTTCACCGGCACGTTCGGCAGGCCGGTGCCGAGCGTGGTCCAACTGGCACCGCTGGTGTCCTTGCTGATGAACACGCCGACATCGGTGGCGGCAATCAGCTGCGAGCCCTTGAGGACGATGCTCGCAGCCTGTGCCAGCGGCAGATCGCCGGAGACGCTGACGAAGTTCTCGCCCGCATCCACCGACTTGTAGACGGCACCACCACCGAAGTTGGTGTTCGGGTCGAGATAGGCGCCGGCCGGGCGCAGATTCGAGAGATAACCGTTCAGGCCGACGTAGACGATCCTGGGGTCGACCGGATCAATCGCGATGCTGGCGATGTAGCGGTTGGGCAGGCCGTTCTTGGCGGCGAGATGCCAGCCAGCAGGAGTTTCGGCAACTCTTTCCACGCCGTCCTGCACATTGGTGGCGAGCACGCTGGAAAAGCCGGTGTCGTTGCCCGATGCGCCGCAGTCGCCGCAGCCGCCGACGTACACCGCCGTGCCCTGCACCTCCATGGTGGTGGTGGTGCGGATCGCGCCGGTGTCGGGGTTGGTGCCGAGGTTGAACACCTGCTCCCAGTATTTGGCACCCGCCGCAGGGCTTGCCGGCTTGGCTCCGCCGCGCACAATTTGTGCTGAAGCTGTTTCATAAATTTCCTGCGCCCCGGTGACCATGTGCTGGGCATTCAGCGGATCCATCCGGAACCAGTTGTCGAACATCACCCGCGTGTAGACCGGCGCGATGTCGGTGTTGCTGCCGCCGCGATTGATGGTGCGGGTCAGTCCACCGTTCTGTGTTTCGTAATAGGCGACATCGGAGTTGTCGGGATCGACCTCGGCGTAAAAACCGTCGCCGCCCATGGTCTCGAACAAACCCAGATCGCGTTCGGGATCGACCAGGCCGGAGCCGTTGTCCTGGTTGCCGAAGTAGACGGTGCCGTCCTTGGCCACGCCAAGGCCGTACGGCAGCATGGTGTACATGCCGTTGTTGCTGCCAAAGCCCCAGCCGTTGTTGTCCATCAGGCCATCAGCGGCAACGCATTGCTTGAACACGCCGCCGTCGTTGCCCGCGAACAGGCAGACGCCACCATTGCTGTCCGGGAGGTAGATGCCGGCATGCTGGTCGGGGTGGGTGGTGGAGGCGAACTGGCCGGCGATGTTGAAGTAGGTGCCGATCACCTCGAAGTCGGAGGGGCCGGCCTGGGCGATGCCGTTCAGTGGCACGCCTGCGGCGGCGCTGCCGGGTAGGCGGTTCTGCCAGATTTCCTCGAGACCAAAGGCCATACGGGTTGGTACTCCGCCCTGCGCGCGCGTGGGGTCGATGGCGACCCACTGGTTGTACCAGGCCTGCACGCCGGCGCCGCTGCCGAGCGCGCCGCCGATGATGGCGATCTCGGAGCCGGTGACCGGCGCGATGATCTCCGGGGTATCGGCCATGCGGGTCCAGCTGGTGCCGAAGTTGGCCGACACATACAGGCCGTTGAAGACACTGGGAAACGGCAGCGGCGACTCATCGAGAATGATGTCGAGTCCATCGGCGCCCGGGCCACCGCCGTTGAACAGCTCGGCGTCCTGTACCATCGCGTAGAGGTAGTCGTGGTTCTGTGCGGTGCCCCAGGCCTGGCCGAACTCGATGCGGCCGATGCGGTTTTCGGTGGCGAAACCATTGGGCAGGTTGGTGTCGGCCGCCGAGACATCCAGCCGCGCAAAGGTATCGACCTCGCCCGTGTCCGAGCGATACAGGCCGTTGCCCGGCGCCTGCGGTTTGCCGTCCTGGAACACGCCACCCGCGCCGGTGCGAAACCCGACGCCGGCGACCACCGGGCAGCCGGTGGCCGGGCAGGTGATGCCGGTGCTGCCGCCGGGGATCTTGACCACCACGTCGGTGACGTAGTTGGTGTAGAGACACTGGCTGGCAATGTCCTCGACCCCGGCGCACTCGGCCGTGGTGGGCAGCCTGACGTTGACGTAGGTCTTGCCGGCGTCGTCGCTGCGGAACAGCCCCCGGCTGCTGGCGATGTAGGCGATGTTCGGATTGGCCTGGTCTACCGCCAGGCGGAACACCAGTGCGCCATCCGGGAAACCGGTGGCCTGGTTCCAGCTGGCACCGAGGTCGGCAGTCCAGAACGCGCCGAGACCGAGATAGCCGCTGGAGCCCATCACCGCTTCGCCGCCCGCAGCCAGCAGGGTGCCGCCGTTGGCGGTGCTCCAGCCCACGCCGCCGGTGATCTGGCTGGGCAGCTTGTCGCCCACCGAAACCCAGCTGTCGCCGATGGTGGTGATGTCCCCGCCCACGGCCGTGCTCATCCAGATGCCGCCGGTGCCGACGGCGATGAACAGCCGTTTGTTGGCCTCGTCGTAGCTGAAGTTGTCCACGCGCGCCGCCTGGAATGCGGCGATGGAATTGTCGTTGAGATCGACGGCACCGTCGTTGAGATTGCCCTTGCCGTACTCGGTCCAGCTGCCGGCGCTGCCGGCGATGTCGGCCTTGCCGGCGATGCGGGCTTTCTGCTGCATGGCGGCACGCACGGCGCCGGTGGGCACCACGCCGGTCTTGGCGTAGCGCACATCCTTGGCCTGCATCAGTTCGCGCGGGCTTTCGGGGCCGTTCAGGCGCGCCTG
>JBKJJE010000139.1:0-16991 GCA_046598075.1 Stagnimonas sp. | reverse complement strand
CAGGCACGCCAGACGCTGTCGTTGCTCATGTAGCTGGCGATCAGGCGGTGAAAATGCGGCAGGCCCTCTTCGGTCAACAAATTGAGTGCCACGGCGACCCGCACCTCATCCGGCATGCCCTTGGCATTTTTGCGGATGGCGAACAGCGACTCGTCTTCGGTAGCACTCAGGGTCGCATCGGCCGGCATTAGATCGTTCGGGAACCAGAGCTTGCGGCGGGCCATGTGCTCATCCATCTCGCGCTGTACGACGGGCTCGGTCGCCACCAGCACTTCGATCTGGTGCGGGGAGCCGAAACGGGCGTTGGACAGCGGGTAATCGGGCTGGGCAGACATGGCAGAAACCGGTGGACTTACTGTAGCGATACGGCTTTCAGGGCCGTTCGGATGATCGAATTATAGTCAGCCCTCGTGAACATTCGACTTGCTAGTTCTTGATCAGAGTCAAGAACTCCTGGCGGGTGCGGGGGTCATCGCGAAAGCGGCCTTCCATCATCGAGGTGGTCATCGACGAGTTCTGCTTCTGCACGCCGCGCATCATCGAACACATGTGGCGCGCCTCAATCACCACCGCCACGCCCTTGGCATCGGTCACGCTCTGGATGCAGTCGCCGATCTGCTTGGTGAGCTGCTCCTGGATCTGCAAGCGGCGCGCAAACAGATCGACAATGCGCGGGATCTTAGACAGCCCCAGCACCTTGCCATTGGGGATGTAGCCGACATGCGCGCGCCCGAAGAACGGCAGGATGTGGTGTTCGCACATCGAGTACAGCTCGATGTCGCGGACGATCACCATCTCGTTGTTGGTGGTGGCGAACAGCGCGCCATTGACGATTTCCTCCAGGCTCTGCCGGTAGCCCTGGGTCAGGAACAGCATCGCCTTGGAGGCGCGCTTCGGCGTGTCGAGCAAACCCTCACGGTCGGGGTTTTCGCCAACGGCTTCGAGAATGCGGCGGTATTCGATTTCCATGGGGTGGGTCTTGGAAGCGGGGCAGCGATCATGCCAGAGCACAGGCGGCACTACGTAGAATGACCACATGTCCGCTGCCACTCTCATCAAGACCATCCCGATCGACCTGATCCGCCCCGGTGCCCAGCAGGCACGCAAGGTGTTCCGGGCCGACGCCCTGGCCGAGCTGGCTGAGAGCATCCGGGAGTCCGGCATCGTCCAGCCCTTGGTGCTGCGCACCCGGGTCTGGGGCTACGAGATTCTTGCCGGCGAACGCCGCTGGCGGGCCGCGCAGCTGGCGAACGTGCACGAGGTGCCGGCGCTCATCCGCGACGACCTCGATGAAGATCAGGCTTTCGTGCTGGGCCTTATCGAGAACCTGCAGCGGGAATCGCTGTCGCCGATCGAGGCAGCAGCCGGCCTGAAGCGGCTCAGCGAGCTGCACCAGCTCACCCACGAGGAGATCGCCGCACGCATCGGCAAGTCGCGGGTCTACGTCACCCACATCCTGCGGCTGCTGCATCTCGATGCGGCAGTGCAGACACTGGTGGACGAGGGCCACATTAGCCTCGGCCATGCCAAGGTGCTGTCTGGCCTGCCGCTGCACGAACAGGCGCCCTGGGCAACGGCAATCGTCAGGAAACGACTGACCGTGCGCTCGCTGGAAAACCAGCTGGGCAACGAGCGCCGCGGCAAACCCCGCTTCAAGCCCGGCAAGCCCGGTGACTGGCGGCGGCTGGAGCAGGCGCTGGCCGATCTGCTGGCCACACCGGTGCAGGTCAGCGCCAACAAGGCCGGCAAGGGCGAACTCAAGCTCGGCTTCCATTCGCTGGACGAGCTGGATGGCTTGCTGGCACGGCTCGGCTACCACAGCCAATGACGGCAACGGCGTTTCCGTTCCCGGTGCGCGAGCGCGTGCACCCGACGGCGCGGCACATCCGCATCAGTGTCAGCGCCGCCGGCGAGGTGCTGCTGACCATTCCGCGCCGGGCCACCAAGGCCGACGCCCGCGCGTTTCTCGCCAGCCGCGTCGACTGGGTACAGGCACAACTCATCCGGCTGCGCAGCCAGGCGCCGCGCGCGCTCAGCCGCGCCCCGGCCTGGGATGGCCATGACGTTCTGCCGCTGCGGGGTGCGGAAGTGCCGCTGCGCTGGGATCGTGCCCGCATCGCCCGGCCACAGGTGCGCATCGCTGCCACCGGCATCGAGGTGTTCGCGCCCAGCGAAACCCGGCCCGAGCTGCTCACCCGAGCGCTCAAGCTGGCACTGATGCGCGAGGCGCGGCTGGAGGCCGAAGACCTGCTCAATTTCGAGGCACACCGGCTGGGCCTGCAATGGCGCACGCTGCGCATCGGCGATCCGCGTGCGCAATGGGGCAGCTGCACCCGCGACGGCACGGTATCGCTGTCCTGGCGGCTGCTGCTATCGCCGCCGGCGGTATTCCGCTACGTGGTGGTTCACGAGCTCTGCCACCTGCCGCATCCGGATCACTCGCCGCGGTTCTGGGCGCTGGTGGGCCAGCAGATGCCGGACTATCCGGCGCATCGCGACTGGCTCAAGCGACAGGGCAGCGGCCTGCATCGCTGGCTGCCGGCGCGGGGCATCAACGCGGCACCGGTGCAGCAGGACCTGTTCGGCTAACGCCGGGCTAAGGGCCAGACCAGCGCTTATCCCAGACGCCGCAGCGCGCCCTGTTTCTTGAGATGCACCAGCAGCAGCGACATCGCCGCCGGAGTGACGCCGGCGATGCGGCCGGCCTGCCCCACCGTGTCGGGCCGGTGGCTGGTCAGCTTGCCGCGCACCTCGTTGGAGAGCCCCCCGACTGTTGCGTAGTCGAAGTCGACCGGCAGTGGCGCATCCTCGTAGCGCGCCTGGCGGTCGATGTCCGCCTGCTGGCGCTCGATGTAACCGGCGTACTTCACCTGCACCTCGACCTGTTCGGAGACCACCGGATCGAGTGCCGCATCGATCAGGCCGAGGGCGGTGAGGGTGCTGGTTGAGCCTTCCGGCCGGCGCAGCAGGTCGGTGGCGGAGACTCCCGCCGACACTGCCGCCGGGCCGAATACCGCCTCGAATGCGGCTTGCGAAAGCTGCGCCGGCTTCAGCCACAGCGCGTCCAGGCGAGCACGTTCAACCGCCACTGCCGCCGCCTTGTCGCTGAACCGGGTCCAGCGCGCCTCATCGACCAAACCCAGCGCGCGGCCCTTGGGCGTGAGCCTGAGATCGGCATTGTCCTCGCGCAGCAGCAGCCGGTGCTCGGCGCGCGAGGTGAACATGCGATATGGCTCGTCGGCACCACGGGTGATCAGGTCATCCACCAGCACGCCGAGATAGGCCTCATGCCGCTCTGGGTACCAGGCTTCCTGTCCGCGGGCCAGCAGGGCTGCATTCAGGCCGGCAAGCAGGCCTTGCGCCGCCGCCTCTTCGTAGCCGGTGGTGCCGTTGATCTGGCCGGCGAAAAACAGCCCTGCCAGCGCCTTGGTCTGCAGGCTGCGCTGCAGGTCGCGCGGATCGAAATAGTCGTACTCGATGGCATAGCCGGGGCGCGTGATGCGGGCATTCTCAAGCCCGTTGATCGAGCGCACAAATTGTTCCTGCACATCGTATGGCAGGCTGGTGGAAATGCCGTTGGGGTAGATCTCCCGGGTGTTGAGCCCTTCCGGTTCCAGAAAGATCTGGTGGCGGTCCTTGTCGGCAAAGCGGTTGACCTTGTCCTCGACGCTGGGGCAGTAGCGCGGGCCGGTGCCTTCGATCACACCGGTGAACATCGGCGAACGGTCGAAGCCGCTGCGGATGATCTCGTGCGTCCGCTGGTTGGTGTGGGTGATGTGGCAGCTGACCTGGCGCGGATGGTCGGCGGCACTACCGATGAACGAGAACACCGGCGCGGGCGTATCGCCGGGCTGTTCCTGGCAGACGCTCCAGTCGATGCTGCGGCCATCCAGCCGCGGCGGCGTGCCGGTCTTCAGGCGCCCGGTGCGCGGCATCAGTTCGCGCAGGCGCGCCGCCAGCGGCAGCGAGGGCGCGTCGCCTGCGCGTCCGCCCGGGTGATGCTGCATGCCGACGTGGATGCGCCCGCCCAGGAAGGTGCCGGTGGTGAGCACCACCGACCGCGCCGTGAAGCGCAAGCCGATGCGGGTGACGACGCCCGTGACGCGGGTGCCTTCGACCAGCAGGTCGGTGACTTCCTGCTGAAGAATGCTGAGGTTTGGCGTATTTTCCAGTGCAGCGCGCACGTACGCCTTGTAGAGCGCGCGATCAGCCTGCGCGCGGGTGGCACGCACGGCCGGGCCCTTGCTGGCGTTGAGCGTGCGCCACTGGATGCCGGCGTGATCAGCCGCCCGCGCCATCAGCCCGCCGAGCGCATCGATCTCGCGCACCAGATGCCCCTTGCCGATGCCGCCGATGGCGGGATTGCAGCTCATCTGGCCGAGGGTTTCGATGTTCTGCGTCAGCAGCAGGGTGGCCGCACCCATGCGCGCGGCTGCCAGCGCCGCCTCGGTACCGGCATGGCCGCCACCGATGACGATGACATCGAACGTCTGGGAGTCGAACATGCCGCAGCCTGCATCAAGGGGCGGCGATTCTACCGCCGCTGGTCAACAAATAGGCAGACCGCCACTCAGAAGGGGATCTTGCCGGTCAGCGTCTGCCACCACATCTTCCAGTCGCCGCGGTAGCTGAACCAGGGTTGCTTGAAGCTCGCCGGCTTGTTGTGCTCGAAATAGAAATGCCCCACCCAGGCAAAGCCGTAACCCTGTGCGAAAGCCACCGCGATCAGCCACCAGGTCTGTGTGGCGATGGCGGTGGCGACCAGCCCGATGGCCAGTGTCGAGCCGATGAAGTGCAGGCGGCGGCAGGTGCGGTTGCTGTGCTCGCCCAGATAGTACGGATAGAAATCGCTGAACCGTTCAAACGGCTCGACAGATGCGGCTTCG
The DNA here is from genome assembly GCA_046598075.1 of Stagnimonas sp. GTDB lineage: Bacteria > Pseudomonadota > Gammaproteobacteria > Nevskiales > Nevskiaceae > Stagnimonas. The sequence continues at coordinate 12,105 of JBKJJE010000139.1, read as the reverse complement.
GACTGGTTCATGGCAGATGCGACGCAGGTGGAGGTTGTGCCAAAGTCTTGCCCAGTGGCATGGCGCGCACAACGGTAAATCCAACTTAGGTTGCCTGATGAAGATCGCAATCCTGTCGAGAAACCCGCAGCTGTATTCCACCCGACGGCTGGTGAATGCGGCGCGGCGGCGCGGACACTCGGTGAGCATCATCGACCCCCTGCGCTGCTACATGAACATCACGCCCACCGCGCCGGAAATCCACTATCGCGGCCGGCCGCTGACCGGCATCGAGGCGGTGATTCCACGAATCGGCACCTCGGTGACCTACTACGGGCTGGCGGTGCTCAGGCAGTTCGAGGCGATGGGAGTCACCGCGCTCAATTCCTCGAACGCCGTCGCACGCTCGCGCGACAAGCTGCTGGCGCTGCAGATTCTCGCCAACAAGGGCATCGGCATGCCGATCACCGGCTTTGCCCACTCGCCCGACGACACCCAGGATCTGATCGGCCTGGTCGGCGGCGCGCCGCTGGTGGTGAAGCTCACCGAAGGCACCCAGGGCGTGGGCGTGGTGATGTGCGAGACCGAGTCGGCGGCGACTTCGGTGATTGAGGCCTTCCGCGGCCTCGACGCCTATTTTCTGGTGCAGCAGTTCGTGAAGGAATCCGCCGGCCGCGACATCCGCTGCTTCGTGGTCGGCGGTCAGGTGGTGGCAGCGATGCAGCGGCAGGCAGCGCCTGGCGAGTTCCGCAGCAATCTGCACCGGGGCGGGCACGCCACCAACATCGAGATCACCCGGCTGGAACGCTCCACCGCCATCCGTGCCGCGCGGCTTCTGGGCCTCAATGTGGCGGGCGTCGATCTGATGCGCACCGCCAAGGGGCCGATGGTGCTCGAGGTCAATTCCTCGCCGGGGCTGGAGGGCATCGAGACCACCACTGGCGAGAACATCGCTGCCGCGATCATCAAGTTTCTCGAGGACGACGTGCAGGCCAGAGGCAAGAAATGAGCATCGCCACCGAACACCCGCAGCTCAGCATCGGCGGCGTCGAGATCGCCAGCGGCAGCCGGCAGACCATCAACCTGTCGGTGGCCGACCTCACCATCGGCACGCCGGTGCATCTGCCAGTGATCGTGCATCGCGGCATGCGGCCGGGGCCGGTGATGTTCCTGAGCGCGGCCATGCACGGCGACGAGATCAACAGCGTCGAGATCGTCCGCCGGGTGCTCAAGCTGCCCGCGCTGGCCGAGCTCGCGGGCACGCTGCTGGCGGTGCCGGTGGTGAACGTGCTGGCCTTCCTGCACCAGTCGCGCTACCTGCCGGATCGCCGCGATCTCAACCGCAGTTTCCCCGGCAGTGAAACCGGCTCGCTGGCAGCCCGGCTAGCGCATCTGTTCCTGCGCGAAGTGGTCGGCAAGGCCGATTTCGGCATCGACCTGCACACCGGCGCCCTGCACCGGCCCAACCTGCCGCAGATCCGCACCGATCTCTCCAACACCGACAACAAGCGCCTCGCCAGGGCGTTTGGCGCGCCGCTGTTTCTCGACTCCAAACCTGCTGAGGGGACGCTGCGCGCCTACACCACCGCACACGGCATTCCGGCCATTCTCTACGAAGCCTGCGAGGCACTGCGGTTTGACGAGACCGCGATCCGCATCGGCGTGCAGGGGGTGGTCAACGTCATGACGGAGCTGGAAATGCTGCCGCGCAGCGGCGACGCACCGGCGAGCAGCGTCGAGCCGATCTACGCCAAATCCGAAGGCTGGGCGAGAGCACCGGTGAGCGGCATCCTGCGCTCGCAGGCCGCACTCGGCGACGCCGTGAAAAAGGGGCAGACGCTGGGCCTGATCGGTAACCCCTTCGACGAGCGCGAAGAGCCGGTCATCGCTCCATTTGGCGGCATCATCATCGGCCGCGTCACCCTGCCGCTGATCTACGAAGGCGAGGCCGCCTTCCACATCGCGCGGGTGGAAACCCCGGATGCGGTGGAGAAACAGGTCGACCAGATCGAGGCCGAAGCCGCCGACTGGGATGGCCACCCGGAGCCACGCATCGTCTAGGGCGCGTTGCGCATCCAGTTGGGGTCGCCGAGGCGCTGGAACAGCGGCGGCGCGCCCAGCGGCAACTGCCGCCCCAGCCATTTGAGCAGGTCGTTCCAGATGCGCCCGCTCTGCGCCACCGTCGGCGAGGCTTCGCTGTGCGGCAGTTCCAGGGTGATGATGGGAATGCCCAGGAACTCCCCGGCGTAATTGCCGAGCGAGCCGGGATAGGTGCCGAGTTCGTTCAGATTCAGGAAACCCAGCCGCTGCGGCGGCGTGCGCGGACCATCGAAATCGAGCACCCCGTACGGGGCGTGGATGGAGACGATGGCATCGGGCCTGAACACCTTGATCTGCTCGATCAGCCAGCGCGTCTCCGGTTCCGACCCGGCATGGTTGCCGGGAAAGCGGCGCGGATCGCTCTTGGTCTTGTTGCGCCAGTACAGCGCGGCCTTGGCATTCCAGTCCGGAGTCGGAAAGTTGCGGTTGAGATCCACCCCCCGGCCATTGGTGCGGCGGGACTTGCCGGCCAGCACGCCGTCGGGATTCAGACAGGGCACCACCCGCCAGTAAAACGGCTGCTGCTCCTGGTCGGCGAGGCGTCGCATCCATTCAAAGGTGACTGCAATCGACGACAGCTCGTCGCCGTGAATGCCGCCGACCAACAGCACCCGCTTGGCCGGTGTCTTGCTCCTGACCGAACGGTAATCACGCCAGAGGATGGGCTGGCCCTGCAAGCTGCCCACACTGGCAATGTTCAGCCCTGCGCTCTTGCACTCGCCCGCTGGCAGCGACCTGATCTTGCTCGCCAGGTTGTCGCAGGCAACCTCCAGCGAAGCCAGCGGCGCAGCCCTGACCGGACTGGCGAGCACGCCGCACGCGGCAAAAATGAAAAGCCCGGCGAGGAGCCGGGCGGGACCAGCGGTCACGACTATTTGCGTTCCTTCTTGATCTTCTCGACCAAGAAGTCGACCACCTGCATGGCCTTCTCGGGGCTGCCCGCCAGGGTCGCGCTGGTGGTGTACTTGCCACCGACGACCAGCGTCGGGACGCTGGTGATGCCGTAGCTCATGGCAAGCTGCTGGGCGCGGCGCATGCGCGAATCGACCATGAAGCTGGAGGTGTTCCGGTCGTAGTCGGCAGGGGTGACGCCCGCCTCTTTCTCGAACAGCGCCCGCACCTGTTCCAAGGTGTTCATCGGCTGGTGCTTTTCGTGGATGGCGGCGAACAGCGGCTTGTGGATCTTGTCGCTCACGCCCAGCGATTCGGCAATGTAGAAAGCGCGCATGTGCAGCTCGCCAGTGGGGCTGCCGAGAGTGTTGGGAATGCGCTGGAAATCGGCGTCCGCCGACTTCTTGGCCTTCCAGGCGTCGATGATCGGATCGGCGTGGAAACAGTGCGGGCAGCCGTACCAGAAGAACTCCTCGACGGTGACTTTCTTCAGGTCGGCGGGTGCCACCACCGTGCGGACTTTCTTGTATTCCTTGCCTTCGGTGTAATTGCCCGTCGCCTGCGCACCGCAAGCCAGCGGCGACAGCGACAGGGCCAGAAGCAGACCGCGAAACCAGTTGTTCATATGCATCAATCCTTAAAAACCTATTGCAGGCCAGCGACGTAGGAGGAGAGCGCGGCGATCTCGGCGTCGGTGAGCTTGGCAGCCACCGCGCTCATGATTAGAGCGTGCTTGCCCGCTCCGCGTTCCCCATCCTTGCCTTTTCGGTAGCTGTTGAGCTGGGTGCTGGTGTAGGCAGCGTTCTGGCCGCCGAGGCGGGGGTAGAGCGCCGCCGGGTTGCCGGCACCGGTGGGGCCGTGGCAGGCGGCGCAGGCCGGCAGGCCGCGGCTGGAATCACCGGCGCGGTAGAGTTTTTGCGCGGTGGCGACGGCGTCCTTGCTGGCGACACCCGGCACCGGCTTGGTCGCGGCAAAGTGCGCGGCGATATCGGCCATGTCCTGCTCGCCGAGCAGAGCGGCCTGCCCTGCCATCACTGCATTCTTGCGCTCGCCGGCCTTGAAATGCTTGAGCTGCTGCGCGGTGTAGGCCGCGTGCTGGCCAGCGAGTTTCGGCCATTCCGGATTGATGATGCCGTTGCCGCCAACCCCATGGCAGGCCACGCAGGGCGCGCTCTTGGTGGCACCGGCGGCAGCGTCTCCCTTGGTGAACGGGTCGACCGCTGCGCTCTCGGCAAAACTCACGAGCGGTGCCAGCAGGGCACAGGCAAGAAGGGCGCGCTTAATCACTTTGAGTAAACTCCATTGGTGTGCAGCGGCTTGAGAACACCTTGCAGAAAGGCATTCGTTGGCACGCAGCAGGCTGAAAGTATCGTCATTGTAACCCAGCGATTTGCTGATTTTGGCCCGATGCAAGGCCCAACCTTACCGAGTTCCCGTGTCCAAAACCCCACCTGCAGCGGCCGCCGCCGCCGCCCAGTTCGCGGCCTATCAGCCGAAGGCTGCGTCCGCTCTTCCCGCCTTCAATTACTTTGCCCAGGCGAGCTTCGTGATGTCTGCCGCCAAGCTCGACCAGCTGCCTGACGATGCGGTGCCGGAGCTTGCCTTCGTCGGCCGCTCCAACTCCGGCAAGTCATCGGCACTGAACATGCTGTGCAACAAAAAGGCGCTCGCGCGCGTCTCGAAAACCCCGGGACGTACCCAGCTCATCAACTTGTTCGAAGTGCCGAACGCCAGGCTCATCGACCTGCCGGGCTACGGCTTTGCCAAGGTGCCAGGCTCGGTGCGCAAGGACTGGGGCAAGCTGATCGGCGGCTATCTGGAAACCCGCGCAAACCTGCGCCTGCTGATCGTCATCATGGATATCCGCCATCCGCTGACCGACCTAGACGAGCAGATGCTCGACTGGGCCCGGGCCGCGAGTCGCCCCTGCCACGTGCTGCTGACCAAGGCCGACAAGCTTGCCCGCGGCCCTGCCACCACCACGTTGATGCAGGTGCGGGCGGCGCTGAAGAAATGGGGCGAGGGCTTTACCGCACAGCTGTTCTCGGCGCACAGCAGCATCGGCGTGGAAGAGGCCCGTGCCAGCATCCAGTCCCATATCCAGGGCGCTGACGACGGCCCATAAAAAAGCCCGGCGGTCTTGCGACCTGCCGGGCGAACATCCGGGCATGGGAGCGCCGGAAATACCGCCCAGGGAGAGAGCGGGGAGCAGGGAAGGGAAGGCCGCTGCTCCGAAGTGATAGACGTGCGAAGCCGCGAATTAGTTGCAGGCGATTTCTGACAGTGCCGTCATTCATTTCCCGCTCAGCTTGTAAATCTATTTATAATCAATGACTTAAAAATAGACCGCTGATGCGGGAATGGCCTTGAACGACCGTTCATCGGGTGAGATTGTGCGCTGCATCAAGCACTTGCGTGGCCGCTGGCGGTGTGGGCCGCATCCCAGTTCGCGCCGAGGCCGAAATCGGCTACCAGCGGTACTGCCAGCGGCGCCGGACGGCCGGCGCCAGCGTGCAGCACCCGCACCATCTTGTCGGCGAGTTGCGGCGCCGCTGCGGTCAGCTGCGCTGCCGGCCCCTCGAAGACCAGTTCGTCATGCACCTGCATGGTCATTTTCAGTTCCGGCGCCTGCACCGCTATCCAGCTATGCAGATCGATCATCGCCAGCTTGATGAGATCGGCTGCGGTGCCCTGCAGCGGCGCGTTGATGGCCGTGCGCTCGGCGTAGCTGCGCAGGCCCTGGTTCTTGGAGGCGATGTTGGGCAGGTAGAGCCTGCGGCCAAACAGCGTTTCGACATACCCGCGCGTTTTCGCCTGCGCTTTGGTGTCATCCATATAGCGCTTGACGCCTGGATAGCGGGTAAAGAAGCGGTCAATGGTGGCCTGTGCCTCACCGCGCCCGATGCCCAGCTGCTTGGCCAGGCCAAAGCTCGATATGCCGTAGATCAGCCCGAAGTTGATCGCTTTCGCGGCGCGGCGCTGATCGCCGCTCACTTCGTCCAGCGGCAGACCGAACACTTCCGCCGCCGTCGCCTGGTGGATGTCCTGGCCGGATCTGAACGCCTCGACCAGCTTTGCATCGCCTGAGAAATGCGCCATCAGCCGCAGCTCGATCTGCGAGTAGTCGATGGAGCAGAGCAGATTGCCCGGCTCCGCCACGAAGGCCTGGCGGATGCGACGGCCCTCGACATTGCGCACCGGGATGTTTTGCAGGTTGGGGTCTTGCGAAGACAGGCGCCCGGTCGCCGCCACCGCCTGGTGATAGCTGGTGTGGATGCGGCCGGTTTTCGGGTTGATCTCCAGCGGCAGCGATTCGGTGTAGGTCGAGCGCAGCTTCGATAAGCCGCGCCAGTCGAGAATCAGGCGCGGCAGCGGGTGATGGCTGGCCAGGTCTTCCAGCACATCTTCGGCGGTGGAGGGATCGCCTTTCGGCGTCTTGCCCAGTATCGGCAGCTTCAGCTGCTCGTAGAGAATGGTCTGCAGCTGCTTGGGCGAGCCGATGTTGAACTCGCCACCGGCTGCGGCATATGCCTGCTGCACGTACTCGTTCATGCGGATTGCCAGCTCCGCGCTGATGGTGCCGAGCAGGGCAGCATCGACCTTCACGCCGATCTGCTCTATCGCTGCCAGCACCGGCACCAGCGGCATTTCCAGCGATTCGAATACGTACTGGAGTTGCGGCACTGCCGCCACCTGCGGATACAGCCTGTGATGCAGGCGCAGGGTGATGTCGGCGTCCTCTGCCGAGTACTCCGCCGCCTTGTCGAGCGACACCTGATTGAAGGTGATCTGGCTCTTGCCCTTGCCGGCGACATCGGCGAACGCGATGGTCTTCACCCCCAGGTACTTCTCCGCCAGGGTATCCATGTCATGGCGGTTGCCGCCGGCGTCGAGCACATAGCTCTCGAGCATGGTGTCGTAGGCAAAGCCCTGCACGGCGATGCCGTGGCGCACCAGCACGTTGCAGTCGAACTTGCCGTGCTGAGCGACTTTTTTCTTGGCTGGATTCTCGAGCACGGGTTTCACCCGCGCCAGCACTTCGGCGATCGGCAACTGCGCTGGCGCGCCGAGATAGTTGTGGGCGACCGGCACATACCAGCCTTCGCCTTCCGCCACCGCAAACGCGAGTCCCACCAGGCCGCACTGGTTGGAGGCGAGGGAGTCGGTTTCGGTGTCGAAGCAGATCAGCTCGGCGGCTTCGAGTTTGGCGAGCATGTCGGCGAAGGTGGCTTCGTCGATGACAAGCACTGCTCTGGTCGCCGCAGCGGCGACCTTCGGTTCGTCCGGGCCCTGCACCGGGGGGGGTGGGAGCGGCGCTTCCGAGAGGCCCTTGATTTGACCGGCTGAGGTCTGCCCAGCCGTAGCCGGGACTGCCGCCTGTTGCGGCGCCGCAGTGGCGGTGTTTGCAGCCACATCACCCAGCTCCTCCGCCCAGCGATTGAAGCCCAACCGCGTGTAGAGCGCGGCCAGCTTTACTTTGTCCTCCGGCTGCTTCACCAGCGCATCGAGTGCCAGCGGCAGGACCACATCGCACTTTATGGTGGCCAGCTCGCGGCACATCGGCAGCGTGTCCAGCGCGGCGCGCAGGTTCTCGCCGAGCTTGCCCTTCACCTCGCCCGCCGCTGCCATCACCGCCTCCAGCGTGCCGTGCTCGCTGAGCAGTTTGGCGGCGGTCTTCGGGCCGACGCCCGGCACGCCGGGGATGTTGTCCACCGCATCGCCCATCAGCGCCAGGTAGTCGACGATCTGCGCGGGCGTCACGCCAAACTTTTCGAGCACGCCGGCAGGCCCCATCCGGCGGTTCTTCATGGTGTCGAGCAGGTTCACTTGCTCATTCACCAGCTGCGCCATGTCCTTGTCGCCGCTGACGATCAGCACGGTCATGCCCGCCGCCTCGGCCTGCTTGGCGAGTGTGCCGATCACGTCATCGGCCTCCACATCCGGCACCACCAGCAGCGGCAGGCCCTGCGTGACGACCATCTGTTGCACCAGCGCGAACTGCGGCTTCAAGTCCTCCGGCGTCTCGCTGCGGTTGGCCTTGTAGTCGGCGAAAATCTGGTTGCGGAAGGATTCGCCACTGGCATCGAACACCACCGCGATACGCTCGGCCGGAAACTCCTTGTGCAGGCGCTTCAACATATTGCCAAAGCCGTACACCGCGCCGGTGGGAGTGCGATCGGGCGCGGTCAGCGGCGGCAGGGCGTGGTAGGCGCGGAAAATCCAGTTGCTGGCGTCGATCAGCAGCAGGGTCGGGGCGGTGTCGGTCATGCCCTCATTCTCGCACCCTCACTCAGGGCGGCATCGGGCCATCCGCCATTTTCTGCGGCTGGTCCCAGGGCCGCTCGCGGGTGAGCAGCACGTTCAGCAGATTGTCCTGAAAGTTGAGGTTGCCGGTGAGTCGCTCATGGTTTTCGCAGAGGAACACCGAGTAGGCGAGCGGGAAGAAAATCGACTGGCTGCGCGGTGCGGTGGGGTTCAGTTCCTGCCGGGCCAGCAGACTGGCCTTGGTGACCGTGCCGTCGCCGGGTTCCAGCATCAGGCGGCTGTAATCGATGCCGGGGATGCGGTTTTTGACGTCGCCGGGCAGCAGCCGGATGACCGAGTCCTTGCCGATTTCCTCGACCAGCAGACGCGCCGGGGTGAGCGTGCAGTCGCCCCCGAACACCACCAGTTTCACCGGCGTCTCCGGCAGCGGCACGGTCAGCGCCCAGACAAAGCGGCGCGCGCGCTCCAGCCGCTTACCGAAGAAGCGGTGCAGGGCCTCGAGGTCTTCGCCCTGGCGTTGCAGCCCGGCCGCCATCGTCGGGTCGAACACCGACCACTGGAAGTCTTTCCACAGCTCGACATCGAACAGGTCGCGGTCGAGTGCTGTGCCCCGATTGGTGATCAGCCAGTCGTTGAGCGGATGCGGGAACAGCTGATACAGGCTGGGTAGGGTCGCCAGCGTTTCGGCCGAGATGCGGCGCAGCCCCAGCGTCCAGCCCTCCTGCATCCGGTGCACGCTGGTGACGCTGCCCAGGTTGGGCGTGCCCACCAGCACCACGGTGTGCAGCTTTGCCGCCCCCTTGAGATTGACCGGAAAATCATTGCTGTCGAGCACATCCTCGGTGCCGTAGCGCAAGAAATAGCGGGTGATCAGCCCGCCCATGCTGTGCGCGACCACATCCACTTTCAGGGTCGGGTCGCCATAGTCCACCCGCAGCTGTTCGATCAGCGCGTCGAGTTTCCTGGCGGTGACGACATTGTCCTGCCGCCAGTCATAGGCAAACACGTAATAGCGCCGCTGGTGGGGGTCCACGGCAGTGCCCGCGGTGCCGCGCACATAGCCGCCGCTGTCGGCCAGCGTGTGGAGGATTTCGCCGTAGAAATCCTGGCCGAGCGCACCCTCGAACAGGTCGTAGGCTTCCACGTTGTCCGGCAGCACTTCCAGCGTCTTCGCGTCGAATTTCAGCGCCAGCCGACTCTGGCGGTTGAACAGCAGGCTCCAGATCGTCAGCGGCGGCCAGACATCGTCATGGCTGTCGCGGTCGCGCAACCGCGAGCCGAGAATGCCGGGGATGACGATGACGGGTGTGGCCACCGAGCGGTCTTCGGTCTGGAAGGCATACAGCCGCTGCAGGTCCGGACGCGGGCTGCTGCAGGCGGCGTTCAGCAGCGTTGCCAGCAGGCAGCACACAGTGATCGCCAGGCGCATCTTGTCCCTCCCGCAGCGTTGCAAAAAGCACGCGTCCAAAGCTACACGATCAGGCGTCGAGCAGACGCTCGCCGCGAATCAGGTCCTCGAAGCCTTCGCGCGCACGGGCGATCTGTACTGCCGCGCCATCCACCATCACCTCCGCTGCCCGGCCGCGCGAGTTGTAGTTGCTGCTCATGGTGAAGCCATAGGCGCCGGCCGTGCGCACCGCCAGCAGATCGCCCTCGCGGATCGCCAGATGGCGATCCTTGCCCAGCCAGTCGCCGGTTTCGCAGACCGGGCCGACCACGTCGTAAACCCTGGCGGATTCGTCGTCGCGAGTCTGAACCGGCACGATGTCCATCCAGGCCTGGTACAGGGTCGGGCGCAGCAGGTCGTTCATGGCGGCATCGACGATGCAGAAGTGTTTTTCCTCGCCATGCTTGATCGCCTCGATACGGGTCACCAGCAGGCCGGCATTGCCGGCGATGGCCCGGCCCGGTTCGCAGTGCACGGCCAGGTTGCGGCCGGCCAGATGCGGCAGAAGGGTAGCGGCCCAGTCGCGTGGCTCCACCGGCACTTCGTCGCGGTAGCGCACGCCCAGGCCGCCGCCGACGTCGATGTGGCTCAGCCAGATGCCCGCCGCCTGCAGGCGATCGACCAGCGCCAGCATGCGCTGGAGCGCGTCGACCAGCGGGGTGGCATCGAGCAGCTGGCTGCCGATGTGGCTGGCGATGCCGACGATCTCGATGCCGGGCAGTCGTGCGGCCTCCAGATACAGCCGTTCGGCCTCGATGAGCGAGACGCCGAACTTGTTGTTCTTCAGGCCGGTGGAAATGTACGGATGGGTCCTGGCGTCGACATCCGGGTTCACCCGCAGCGCGATGCGTGCCCGTACCCCGCGCGCATCGGCGACGGCGGACAACCGCCGCAGTTCCGACTCGCTCTCGACATTGAAGCAGCCGACGCCCGCCACCAGCGCCTGGGTCATCTCGGTGACGGTCTTGCCGACGCCGCTGAACACGATCTTGCGAGCATCGCCGCCTGCGCGCAGTACCCGCGCCAGTTCGCCGCCGCTGACAATGTCGAAGCCGGCACCGAGCCTGGCCAGCACATCCAGCACGGCGAGATTGGAGTTGGCCTTGACCGCGTAATGCACCTGATGCGGCACGCTGGCGAGCGCTTGGTCGAAGGCCCGGTAGTGCCGCTCCAGCGTCGCCCGCGAATAGACATAGAGCGGCGTGCCGAAGCGTTCGGCGAGCTCTGCGACAGGCAGGTCCTCGGCGTAGAGAACGCCGTTTTTGGCTACGAAGTGGTCCACTAAAAACTACGGGCTGGGAGGTAACTTGGGCTGTTGTGCGGCATCCGCTGCGGCCGGAGGCACGGCGCCGGCAGGTGCGGCTTTCGGCTCCGGCAGGCGCAGCGGCCCGGTCTGGCCGCAGGCGGCGAGGAGCAGGCTGGCAACGACAGCGGGCAGGGTTTTCATGTGCCGCAGTTTAGCGGCGCGGCGGCGCGGCCGTTGGCATGAAGTGCAGGCGCCCCGCAGAATCGCAGCACGCCCCACCGCAATCCGCTCGCTGCCATGATCCGCACAGAAGACGCCGTCACCCTCCCGCCACCCGGCCCGCACAGCGCCACCGTGGTCTGGCTGCACGGCCTGGGTGCCGACGGCAACGACTTCGTGCCCATCGTGCCCGAGCTGGGTCTGCCGAAGAACCATGGCGTGAAGTTCGTCTTTCCGCACGCGCCGGTGCGGCCGGTGACGCTCAACAACGGCTACCCGATGCGCGCCTGGTACGACATTGTCGGCCTGTCGCGCACCGGCCCGCAGGACACTCCGGGCATCCGTGATTCCGCGCGCCGCATCGACGGTCTGCTGGATGCCGAAATCGCCAGCGGCATCGCCTCCACCCGGCTGCTGCTGGCCGGCTTTTCGCAGGGTTGCGCGATGGCCCTGCACACCGGCCTGCGGTTTCACCTGCCGCTGGCAGGGATCGTTGGTCTGTCCGGCTATCTGCCGGTGGAGGCCCTGCTGAAGACCGAAGCCCACGCCGGCAACCTGAAGACCCCCATCCTGCTCGCCCACGGCAGCCAGGACCCGATGGTCCCGTACGCCCTCGGCAGCGGCTCGCGCGATACCTTGCGCGCCTTGGGTTACTCGGTGGAGTGGCTCGAGTACCCCATGCAGCATCAGGTCTGCGCGGAGGAAATCGAGCGCGTCGGCGTGTTTCTGCGTGCCGTGCTCAGCTAGGGTCTGTTGACATACAAATGGTCGCAGCGGCCGAAGGCTGTTTTGGGGCAGTGCAAGGCGGCAAGCGAGGGCAATAGTGGTTCTATTGTCCTCGCTTGCCAACGTAGCAATGCCCCCAAACAGTCCGGCCCCGAGGGGTTGCGGCCAAAACCGCGCATTGCAGCGTCACGCGGCTTGCGAATGGAACAACCATTCGCTGCGCCCCGTTCCT
>JBKJJE010000013.1:0-5080 GCA_046598075.1 Stagnimonas sp. | reverse complement strand
CGCCTGCGCGAGCTGGGCCACGTAGTGACCTGGATGGGTACGCCGGATTCGTTCGAGTCGAAGCGAGTGCCAGAAGCCGGCTTCCCCATCGAGCTGGTGCGGGTCAGCGGCCTGCGTGGCAAGGGCGTGATGCGGCTGCTGGCTGCGCCGCTGCTGCTCGCGCGCGCCCTGCGCGAAGCCCTGGCGGTTCTGCGACAGGTGCAGCCCGAAGTCGTGTTGGGCATGGGCGGCTTCGCCGCCGGGCCGGGCGGGCTGGCCGCTTGGTGCCGGCGCACGCCGCTGGTGATCCACGAGCAGAACGCCGCCGCTGGGCTGACCAATCGCCTGCTGGCGCGGCTGGCCACGACGGTGTTGCAAGCTTTTCCCGACACCTTCAAGGGTAAGGCGCAGACCGTCGGCAATCCGGTACGCACAGGCTTCGCCGAACTGCCGGCCGCTGCTCAGCGTCTGGCACACGGCGGCGCTGCCAGGGTGCTGGTGGTGGGTGGTTCCCAGGGGGCCAGGGCGCTCAACGAAATCGTGCCGCAGGCGCTGGCGCTGCTGCCCGCCGCGGAGCGTCCCGAGGTGCGTCACCAGGCCGGCCGCACCCTCGCACTGGCGCAGGCAGCCTACGCCGAGGTGCGCCAGCAGGCCCCCGTGCAGGCGACGGTCGAAGCCTTCATCACCGACATGCCTGCGGCCTATGCGGCGGCCGATCTGGTCATCTGCCGCAGCGGCGCATCGACTATCGCCGAGCTGTCGGCGGCAGGCTGCGCCAGCCTGCTGGTGCCTTTTCCGTTCGCCGTCGATGACCACCAGACCGCCAACGCCCGTTATCTCGCTGAGGCCGGTGCGGCGGTGCTGATCCAGGAACGCGAGTTGACGCCGCAGCGCCTCGCCAGCGAGTTGCAAACCTTGCTTGCGGACCGTGCGCGGCTGATTCGCATGAGCGAAGCCGCGCGCGGCAAGGCCTGGTCGACGGCGACCGAAGACATCGTCGAGGTGCTGATCAGGGTCGCCCGTCCCTCGTCTGCCTCCACTGCCAGGGCCGGAACATGAGCCTCGCCCAGTCCCCCATGCGGCGCGTGCGGCAGGTGCACTTTCTGGGCATCGGCGGCTCCGGCATGTCCGGCATCGCCGAGGTGCTGCTGAATCTCGGCTATGCGGTGAGCGGCACCGATCTCAAGCCTTCGGCCGCCACCCAGCGCCTGCAGGCGCTGGGCGCCGTGGTGTATTTCGGCCACGCCGCCGACAACGCCAGAGGTGCCGACGTGATCGTGGTGTCGACCGCGGTGAAGGCCGGCAACCCCGAGCTCGAATGGGCTGCCCAGCACCGCATCCCGGTGGTGCGCCGCGCCGAGATGCTGGCCGAGCTGATGCGCTTCCGCTACGGCATCGCCATCGCCGGCACCCACGGCAAGACCACCACCACCAGCCTGGTCGCCAGCGTGCTGGCCGAGGGCGGACTCGATCCCACCTTCGTGGTTGGCGGCAAGGTGAAGGGGGCGGATGCCAATGCCAGGCTCGGTGCCGGCCAGTATCTGGTGGCCGAGGCTGACGAGAGCGATGCCAGTTTTCTGCACCTGTCACCAATGATCGCCGCCGTCACCAACATCGATGCCGACCATCTGGAAACCTACGGCGGTGATTTCGGCAGGCTCAAGGCGACCTTCGTCGAGTTTCTCAACCGCCTGCCGTTCTACGGGCTGGCCGTACTCTGCGTCGACGACCCGGTGGTGCGTGAATTGCTGCCGACCATTGCCCGTCCGGTGGTCACCTACGGCTTTGCCGAAGATGCCGATGTACGAGCACTCGACTTGCGGCCCGAAGGCAGCGGCTCGCATTTCACCGCGGTCTTCAAGGATGGCACCCGCGAAACCTTCCATCTCAATCTGCCCGGCCGCCACAACGTGCAGAACACCTTGGCTGCGCTCGCCATCGCCCAGGAGCTGGGGGTGAGCGTGGCGGCGATGCAGAAGGCGCTGTCCGGCTTTGCGGGTGTGGGCCGTCGCTGTGAGCCGCACGGCTTGATCAGGATCGACGCTGCGACGGTCGCGCTGATCGACGACTATGGCCATCACCCGCGCGAGCTGGCAGCGACGTTCGAGGCGGTGAGGAGCGCGCATCCCGGAAAGCGTCTGGTGGTGGCTTTCCAGCCGCACCGGTACTCGCGCACGCGCGACCTGTTTGACGAGTTCGGCCAGGTGCTTTCCAGCGTCGATGCGCTGCTGCTGTTCGATGTCTACGCCGCCGGCGAAGCGCCGATAGCCGGCTATGACAGCCAGGCGCTGGCGCGTGGCATCCGCGCCCGCGGCAAGGTCGAGCCGGTGGTTTTGAAGGCGGTGGCCGAACTGCCCGAGGCGCTGCGCGGTGTGGTGCGTGATGGCGATGTGCTGCTCACCGTCGGTGCCGGTGACGTCGGCAATGCGCCTGCGCTGCTGCTGCAGGCCTACGGAGCTGCCCGATGAGCCAGCCGCAACCGGCCGTGCGCGGTACGCTCCGGCACCAGGAATTGCTCGCGCGCCACACCAGCTGGCGGGTCGGCGGCCCGGCGCGGACTTTCTTTGAGCCTGCCGATCGTGAGGATCTGATCGCCTTCGTGCGCGCCCTGCCTGCAGACGAGCCGCTGCTGTGGCTGGGGCTCGGCAGCAATCTGCTGGTGCGCGACGGCGGCTTCGCGGGCACCGTCATCCACCTGCATGGCGTGCTCGACGCCCTGCATCGCGAGGGCGAGCAGATGGGCAGCCCCGGTGGCGAGATGGTGTACGCCGAAGCCGGCGTGCACTGTGCCCGGCTGGCCAAGTTCGCGCGCGATCAGAAGCTGGCTGGTCTCGGCTTCATGGCGGGCATTCCCGGCACCGTCGGCGGCGCACTGGCGATGAACGCTGGTGCCTGGGGTGGCGAGACCTGGCCGCGTGTTACCGCGGCGGAAGTCATCCGTCGCGACGGCGCGACCGAGTGGCTGCCTGCCGGCGACTTCCGCTTTGCCTATCGCCAGGTCGAGGTGCCGGCACAGGCGATCGGTTTCATCGCCGCCCGCTTTGCGGTGACGGCCGACGTCGATGGCGACCACGAACGCTACACCCGTGAATCGCTGGCCACGCGCAAGGCAACGCAGCCGGTCGGCAGGCCGAGTGCCGGCTCGACTTTCCGCAATCCGCCCGGCGATCACGCCGCCCGGCTGATCGAATCCTGCGGACTCAAGGGTCATCGCATCGGTGGTGCGACAGTCTCGACGCAGCACGCCAACTTCCTCATCACCGAAGACGGTGCGCGCGCCGCAGACGTGGAGCAATTGATCGCGTATCTGCGCGACACGGTGAAAGCCCAGACCGGCATCGAGCTGCACGCCGAAGTGAAAATCGTGGGAGACGCAGCATGAACGTGACCGACCCGAAAGTCTTCGGCAAGGTCGCCGTGCTCATGGGTGGCTGGTCGGCCGAGCGACAGGTGTCGCTGTGGAGCGGCGAGGGTGTAACCAGGGCGCTGCAAGAGCGTGGTGTCGATGCCCACGGCCTCGACATCAGCACACCTGCGCAGCTGTTCGCGCTGAAGGCAGAAGGCTACGACCGCGTCTTCAACATCCTGCACGGCACCGGCGGTGAGGACGGCACGGTGCAGGCCATTCTCGACCTGCTGGGCCTGCCGTATCCGGGTTCCGGCGTGGCGGCGTCTGCCATCGCGATGGACAAGCTCGCGACCAAGCGGATCTGGAAAGCCGAGGGCCTGCCGACGCCCGATTTCCGGGTGCTGGAATCGCTCGCCGATGTCGAGCGGGCCGCGATCCACTTCGGCTACCCCTTCATCATCAAGCCCGCCGCCGACGGCAGCAGCGTTGGCGTCACCAAGGTGAAAGCCGTGGCACAGCTCGCGCAGGCGTTCACCGATGCCCGCGGCGAGAGCGGCCGCGTGGTGATGGCCGAGCAGTTCATCGACGGTGGTGAGCAGCACGCCGAATACACCTGCCCGGTGCTGCGCGGGGTGGCGCTGCCGGTGATCCGCATCGAGCCGGACGGCGAGTTCTACGACTTTCATGCCAAGTATCTGAGCGACAACACCCGCTATCTGTGCCCGGCAGGCCTGAATGCCGAGCACGAAAAAAGTATCCAGCAGCTCTGCCTGAAAGCCTTTGCCCTGATCGGCTGCAAGGACTGGGGCCGGGTCGATTTCCTGATGGGCGCCGACGGGCTGCCGCAGTTGCTCGAACTCAACACGCTGCCGGGTATGACCTCGCACTCGCTGGTGCCGATGGCGGCGAAAGTCAGCGGCATGAGCTACGCCGAGCTCTGCTGGTCGCTGCTGGAAGCCACGCTCGAGGTGAGGCCGTGAGCACGCTCGCCATGCCCCTCAACCGCCATCTGCGCGCCGAGGCGGGCCTCATCGGCGACGGCCTGCCGCCGGTGCTGCTGCGCGTCGCCATCAGCCTGCTCGCACTGCTCGCCACGCTGATTCTGGTACGCCTGGTGCTGCATCGCTTCGACACGCCGGTGCGCGAGCTGGTCATCACCGGCACCTTGAGCAATGTGCGGCCCGAGGACGTACGCGCCGCCGCCGCACCGCTGCTCGATGCCAACCTGTTCGCACTCGATCTCGATGCCCTGCGTGCCGCCATCGAACGCCTGCCCTGGGCTGCCCATGTGCGTATCGACCGCCAGTGGCCGGCGCGGCTCGCGGTGCGCATCACCGAGCGGGTGGCGTTTGCACGCTGGGGCGCGAACCAGGCGCTGTCCACCGAGGGTGTGGTGTTCGCACCTGGCAATGCGACGCTGTCGCCGACGCTGCCAAGGCTGGGCGGTTCGGCCGGTCGCGAGCTGGAGGTGATGGCGATGTACGGCCAGCTCGCCGACCGCCTTTCCGAGACGCCGTTCGCGCTCGCCGGCCTGAGCCAGGACGCCCGCGGCGAATGGACCGGCACCACCCAGCGTGGCGTGGTGCTGCGCTTCGGCCGCAGCAATCCGGTCGACCAGACAGCGCGCCTCAGGAGCGCCGTGCTGCCGGCACTCAACAACCGTCTCGACAGCGTTCAGCGCATTGATCTGCGCTACGCCAACGGCTTTGCAGTGGCCTGGCGCAACGCGCCGGACACCACTTTCCCTGCTGA
>JBKJJE010000098.1:0-3556 GCA_046598075.1 Stagnimonas sp. | reverse complement strand
CCGGAATGAAGGACAGCACGATGATGAGCAGCGAAAAGAAGAGCGCCGGGCCAACTTCGGCGGCGGCGTCGCCGATCACCTCCCAATGGGCCTCGCCTTTGAGAGTCTCGCCCGGGTGCGCATGATTCCACGCCTCGATGTGTTTGTGCGCATTCTCGATCATGACTACTGCCGCATCCACCATGGCGCCAATGGCGATGGCAATGCCGCCGAGTGACATGATGTTGGCGTTGATGCCCTGCGCCTTCATCACCGTGAAGGCGATCAAGATGCCGAGCGGCAGGGTGAGGATGGCGACCAGCGCCGAGCGCAGGTGAAACAGGAACAGCACACAGATCACCGCCACCACCAGAAACTCTTCCAGCAGCTTGGTGGTGAGGTTGTCCACGGCGCGATTGATCAGCGCGGAGCGGTCGTAGGTTTCGACGATCTCCACGCCCTTCGGCAGACTGGCCTTCAGGATTTCCAGCTTGGCTTTCACCGCTGCGATGGTGCTGGCCGCATTGGTGCCGGAGCGCAGCACGATGACACCGCCCACCACTTCGCCTTCGCCATCCAGCTCGGCAATACCGCGCCGGGTTTCGGGGCCGATCTGCACGGTGGCAACATCGCGCAGCAGGATCGGGGTGCCGTTGTCACCCAGGCCGACTGGGATGGCGCGGAAGTCGTCGAGCGTTTTCAAATAGCCCCGCGCACGCACCATGTATTCGGCTTCGGCGAGTTCCAGCACCGAGCCGCCGGTTTCGCCGTTGGCGTCCTGCACGGCTTTCAGCACCGTCTCCACCGGCAGCTTGAAGGCGCGCAGGCGCGTCGGGTCGAGCACGATCTGATACTGCTTGTTGAAGCCACCTAGGGTGGCCACTTCCGCCACATTCGGCACGGTCTTCAGTTCGTATTTCAGGAACCAGTCCTGAAGCGCGCGCAGTTGGCTGATGTCCTGTCCGCCGGTGCGATCCACCAGCGCATATTCGTAAATCCAGCCGACGCCTGTGGCGTCCGGGCCGAGAGCGGCGCGCGCATTGGAAGGCAGGCGGCCCTGCACCTGGCTTAGGTATTCCAGCACCCGCGAACGTGCCCAATACAGGTCAACGCCATCCTCGAACAGGATGTAAACGAAGCTCTCGCCGAACAGGGAGTAGCCACGCACGGTTTTGGCGTAGGGCACCGAGAGCATGGTGGTGGTGAGCGGATACGTCACCTGATCCTCCACCACCTGCGGCGCCTGCCCGGGGTAAGTGGTGCGGATGATGACCTGTGTATCGGACAAGTCCGGGATCGCATCCAGCGGCGTGGTGAGCGCCGAGTAGCCGCCCCAGGCCGCGAGCATCACGGCCACCAGCAGCACCATGAATCGGTTGTGGATGCTCCAATGGATGAGTCGGGCGATCACGGGGCCTTCTCCTTCATCGTGTCCTGTATCTCGCCCATGCCCTTCATGCCCTTCATGTCTTTCATGCCGTCCATGCCGTCCATGTCGTTCATGGCGGGCGTGCTGCTTTCGCTCATGCCCTCCATGCCCTCCGCCATGCCCGTGCCAGCGCCCATCCGCTGATACGCACCGAGCAGGCTAGCCTCGGAGTCGATGAGGAACTGCCCGGACACCACCACGTTCTGTCCGGCTTCGAGGCCCGAAAGAATCATCGTTTCGCCGTTGCGCTCCGGGCCGGTCGTCACCGCCGCCGGGCGATAGCGGCCCGCCGCCTCGGCCACCATCACCACCGTGCGCTCGCCGGTGCGGATCACCGCCTCGCTCGGCACCAGCAACACATCCTGCTTACCACCGCCGAACAGACTCACGTCGGCGAACATGCCGGGCCGCAGCGCACCGTCGGCGTTGTCGAATACCAGCCGCGCGCGCAGCGTGCGGGTGCCGGCGTCGAGCTGAGGGTAGAGATAGTCCACCGTGCCCTCGAACACCTTGCCCGGCAGCGATTTGAGCCGCGCCTCCGCGCTCTTGCCCTCGGCGATCCAGCCCGTCTGGACTTCAGGGATTTCGACGTTGATCCACACCTGCGAGAGATCAGCGAGCTTCATCAGCGGCATACCGGGTTCCAGCTGCGCGCCCTCGCGCGCCATCAGCTCCACCACGAAGCCGCTGGCGGGCGAGAACACGCCGGACTGGCTGCCCGCGCCCGCGCCGCCACCGAGCAGGCGCAGCCGCTGCTGGCTGGCTTTGGCGAGGGCGGCATCGCCGGAGTCCTGCGCCAGTTTCAGTTCCTGCTTGGCAGCGAACAGATCGGGTGAATACAGCGCGGCAAGCCGCTGGCCCTTTTTCACCGGGTCGCCCTCGGCACGCACATCGAGGCGTTCGATCCAGCCCGCAGTGCGCGACTGCACCACCACGATGCGACGCTCGTCGAGGGCGACACTGCCCACGGCCTCGACACGCTGGAAGAAGGTGCCGAGCGTGGCGGGGGCCACGCGCACGCCCAAGTTCTGCGCCATGCGCGGGTCGATCACCACCACCGTGCCGCCGCCCATGCCGCCAGACTCATCAGCGTATTTGGGCACCAGCTGCATGTCCATGAAGGGCGACTTGCCCGGTGCGTCGAACTTCTGGGTGGGCACCATCGGGTCATACCAGTAGAGGACTCTCTTCTCCTCGCTGGACATCGCCATGCCGTCAGACATGGGGGCAGCGGGCGCTTCCTCGCGTTTGGTGAGCCTCATGCCGCAGATCGGGCAGCTGCCGGGCTCGCCCTGCTTCACCTGCGGGTGCATCGCGCAGGTGTAGTAGGTCTTGCCTTTGGCGGTCATGCGCTTTTCGAGCTTGTGCTTGTGGGGCGCGTCTGGCTGGGCCAGCCGCCAGCCGCCACCGGCGGCAGCAAGGGTGATGACGGTGAGCACCGCGATGGTTTTTCTTTTCATGGTCGTCTTCCTAATCAGGGTGCGAAGTAGCGCAGCTGCACTTGGTGCTTCGCGGAATCGAGTTGCAGATCGAGCTTCTGCATGGCCAGTTCGAGGGCCATGCGGCGGGCGTCGAGCACGTCCTTGAGCAGGCCCGTGCCTGCGCCGTAGGCGACGAGTGCCGCCTCGATGCGCGTCCGCGACTGCGGCAGCAGGCTGTCGTCGTAGCGACGCAGACGCGCTTGCAGCCGCTGCCAGTCGTCGGCGTTCATGCGAATGTCGGCGGCGTGCTCACGCAGGGCATCTTCCAGCCGCGCCTGCTGTGCCGACTGCATTGCCAGCGCGGATTCGAGCTGGCGATCCTGCCGATTGGCAGAGAACACCGGCAGTCCGATCTCGAATTGCAGTTGCGCGTAGTCGGCGAACGCGGGCCGATGGCCGTAGCCCAGGCTCACCGCCCAGTCGGGTCGGTAGTCCTGTCGGGCGAGGCCAACGTCTGTCTCGGCTACGGCGACCTTCTTGGCCTCCGCGAGAAAGTGCGGGTGCGTGCGCAGCGCCGCGATCAGCGCCGGTGCGTCGGGTGCGGCATCCACTGGCAGATCGGGACAGAGCGGATTGAAGGCCGCTTCGCCGATCCAGCGTGCGAGGCCGTTGCGGTAGTGGCGCGCGCTTTGGCTGTAGCCATCGGCGCGATCACGTAGCGATTCAG
>JBKJJE010000165.1:0-3389 GCA_046598075.1 Stagnimonas sp. | reverse complement strand
GTCGGCGATCTCAAGCGCGTGCTCACCAACGTGAAAACCCGCGGCGGCTGGGGCGAAGTGCAGCTGGAGAGCCTGCTGGAGCAGACGCTCACCGCCGAGCAGTTCTCGCGCAGCGTGGTCACCCGCCCCGGCACGGGCGAGCGGGTGGATTTCGCCATCCGGCTGCCGGGCCGCGCGGCGGACGGCGTGCCGCTGTGGCTGCCGCTGGATGCGAAGTTTCCACGCGAGGACTACGAGCGCCTGATCGACGCCAGCGAGCGCGGTGACGTGGCAGCCATCGAGCTGGCTGGCCGCGCGCTGGAAGTCGCCGTGAAGACGCAGGCGAAGTCAATCCGCGACAAGTACGTGGAGCCGCCGCACACCACCGATTTTGGCCTGATGTTCCTGCCCACCGAGGGCCTCTACGCCGAAGTGCTGCGCCGCCCGGGTCTGGCCGACACCCTGCAGCGCGACTACCGCATCACCATCGCCGGCCCGACCACGCTCACCGCCCTGCTCAATAGCCTGCAGATGGGCTTCAAGACCCTGGCGATCGAAAAGCGCAGCAGCGAGGTCTGGCAGGTGCTGGGTGCGGTAAAGACCGAGTTCGGCAAGTTCGGCGAGGTGCTGGACAAGGTGAAGAAGAAGCTCGACGAGGCCAGTGGTGAAATCGACAAGACCGGCGTGCGTTCGCGGGCCATCCAGCGGCAGCTGCGCGAGGTGGAGGCGATGCCCTCCAGTCTCGATGTCGATTCATCGCTGACCGAATAACGGCATCCGGAACCGCCTGAATAGGGCATGAGGACGGCAGCGCCGGCACCGGGTTAAGCCTGACTTCATGGCGGTGGCAGATGGTGCGGCACGGCATCGAGATTTTCGCCGCTATCCGTCCCTGACCAAAACCTCTGGAGTTCCAACATGATCCACACCCCCATCCGCAAAGCGATTGCTGCTGCCGGCCTCGCGGTGACGATGCTCGTTCCCGTCGCCACCTCGGCGCAGACCCCGACCCCCATGGATACCGGCCCGGAAGGCAAGCAGGCGGGCGGTGTGCAAGCCGGCTTTCTCACCTGCAACGTCGCCAGCGGCTGGGGCTTCATCATCGGTTCCTCGCGCAAGCTGCGCTGCGTCTGGGAGCCTGAGAAAGGCGTGCAGTACAACTACAACGGCACCGTCGGCCAGTTCGGTGTAGACATCGGCTACCACCGCTCCTCGGTGCTGCTGTGGACGGTGGTGTCGGCCACCAGCGACAAGGGTGCCAAGGGCCTCGAAGGCTCCTATGCCGGCGTCACTGCGCAGGCTTCGGTCGGCGTCGGCGCAGGCGTCAGCGCGCTGGTCGGTGGCTTCAAGAAGTCGTTCACCCTGCAGCCGTTCTCGATCTCCGGCGAAACCGGCCTGAACGCCGCAGCCGGCGTCCAGAGCATCACCCTGAAGCGCGCCAAGGGCTGATCTTCGAGCAGCACCAGACCCCATCGCGCCGGTTCGCCGGGCGATGGGGTTTTTGCGTACGGCAGCCTGCCGGTTCAGTCCGCGCCCGCCAGCTGCACCAGCAGCCGGCGGCTGTCGCTGCCGCCGTGCTCGTCGCTGACGGTGAGTTGTAGGCTGCCGCTGCGCGCGGGGGCATAGGCCAGGCTGCTGCCAGGCGTGCTGCTGCCAAGGAAGGCGCCATCGGCGAACCAGTAGAGCATCGCCGTGGCCGCATCGGCATGGGCCTGCAGCGGCAGGGTCTTGATCCCCAGCTCCTCCGGCTTCAGCACATAGCGGACTCCGGACAGCGGCGAGACGATCCGCGGTGGATGCGAGGCGGCGCCGGTCTCCGCACGGCGGCAATCGCCGGCGGCGGGCGGTGGGCGGCGCGGGATGCCGGCCTGCGCGAACAGGCGCATGAGGTCGCTGGGCCAGAACTCGTAGACCGCCTCGCTCACCACGCTCGCGGGCGCGTCGGCGCAGGCGATGCGGCCGGTGCGCAGATCGACCTTGAGGCGGCGATGCACCTCGCTGAGCCTGATCGGCGAGACGCCGGGGATGAACCAGCTGCTGGTGCGCTGCGGGCAGTCGGCGTTGGGCAGGTCACCCGATGCGGCGCAGACCTCGACCCTGGCGAGCCGTGGCGGATTGCGGAACACCGGTTCGGCCAGCTCCGGCTCAGCCGTGCGCAGCGCATCGGCAAGATCGAAAAAAAGCGGTGCGGCAGTGTGCAGGCCGACCAGCGCGGGGTTGCTGCGGCCATCGAAATTGCCGACCCACACCACCAGCACATAGGGGCCGATCACGCCGGCGGTCCAGGCATCGCGAAAGCCCCAGCTGGTACCGGTTTTCCAGGCCGGGGTGATGCGGTTGCGGGAGGGCCGCCACAGCACCTCGTCGGGACGCGGGTTGTCGCGCAGGATGTCGAGCGTCATGAAGCTGGCTTCCTCGCTGAGCAGGCGCGGGCCATCCGCCAGCGGGGTAGCCGATGTCAGCCGCAAGGGCCTGAACACGCCGCGATTGGCGAGCATGGCGTAGAGCTGGGCCACTTCCACCGGCGACACTTCGCCACCGCCCAGCGTCAGC
Organism: Stagnimonas sp.; assembly: GCA_046598075.1. Lineage (GTDB taxonomy): Bacteria > Pseudomonadota > Gammaproteobacteria > Nevskiales > Nevskiaceae > Stagnimonas. The sequence continues at coordinate 857 of JBKJJE010000165.1, read as the reverse complement.
GCCAGACCGTAATGCCGCTCGCTCTTCGGCAGCGCTACGCCCGCTGTCTTCAGTAAGCGATACAGCGTCGGCGCCTGCAGCCGCGCGGCGAGCTGCACGGCAGGCACGTTGCGGGAGCGAATCAGCGCATCGTGGGCAGTGATCGGCCCCAGAAAGGCGCCGTCGTTGTTCTCCGGTGCGTACGGGCCGAAATGGCTGGGCGCATCCTTGAGTACCGTCAGCGGATGGATCAGTCCCTGATCCATCGCCAGCGCATACAGCAGCGGCTTGAGCGTGCTGCCGGGCGAGCGCCGGGCGGTCAGGCCGTCCACCTGCCCTTCGATGCTGGCGTCGAAGAAATCGGCGGAGCCGAGCCAGGCCCGCACGCCCATGTCGCGGCTGTCGAGCAGCAGCACGCTGGCATTGCGCACGCCTTCGCGCGCGGTCACTGCGAGATGGCTTCTGAGGCGGCGCTCCAGCAGCTTTTGCAGGCGCAGATCGAGCGTGGTGGGCAGGGCGGCATGCGGCGGTGAATCGCGCAGCAGCATGGTCGTGAAGTGCGGCGCCTCGAAGGCTGGTGTGGCGCGGGCGAAGCGCAGCGGGCGCTCGACCAGTGCTGCCTGCGCGCGCGCCTCCGGATGCCGCTGCTGCCAGCGCGCGAACAGGCGCAGGCGTGCGGCATGCAGACTCTCACCTTCTGCGCCGCGTGGCGCGCGGCTGCCGGGCGCCTGCGGCAGCACGGCGAGTGCCAGCATCTGTGCGAGATCCAGTTCGTGCGGCGCCTTGCCGAAGTACAGGCGCGCTGCCGCCCCGACCCCTTGCAGGTTGCCGCCATAGGGTGCGGTGTTGAGGTAGGCCTCCAGAATCTCGCGCTTGCC
>JBKJJE010000163.1:0-49322 GCA_046598075.1 Stagnimonas sp. | reverse complement strand
CCCGACACCCGATTGCCAACCACCGCCTGCCGAGATGAAGATGTCCGAAGAGGATCAAGCCACCGCTTGAGAATCAAATCCAAAACCGTCCGCGGGAACGGGGCAAGTCCAACTCCAGTCAGAGGCTTTTGCGTGAATCAGGGTTTGAAGATGTCGTTGTTACGCAGAGATCACACGACGGTGGAATTGATGGCTATGGGGTCTTGCGGCTAAATCCCTTTGTGAGCATCAAAGTTGCGTTTCAATGCAAGAGATACAAAGGCTCGGTTGGGCGTGCTGCGGTGGGCGATTTCCGTAATGCAATGCTGGGGAGGGCCGAGAAGGGCATCATCCTGACAACTGGAAACTTCACAAGAGACGCCATTGTCGAAGCATCACGAGACGGCGCTCCACCTATTGAACTGGTGGATAGAGATCGCCTTGTTGAAATGTTTGAAAATCTGCAACTGGGATTAACACCTAGGCAAGTATTTGAAATCGACCAAAGTTTCTTTGATCAATTTCGTGCAGAGTGAGGTATCGTGCCTTGGGGGTGTCAGTGCCAGAGGGCGTGCAGTGGTTCTGGATCGGCAGCCACGCGGACTACGACAAATTGCTGGACTAAGCTACCAGCGCAATCTGCTCCAGCTCCCGCTGGTCATAGTGGGCCTTCCACTCCGCCAGCCGCGCACGGTTGTCGTGCTGCCAGGGGTGGAAGTTGGGCTTGTAGTAATCCAGATAGGGCTTGATGGCATGGCGCAGGCCACCCGGTGTGGTGAAGGCGAACCGGGCGAACTGCAGCCAGCCGCGCCAGTCATTCTGGATGCCGTCGCGCCGAAGCAGATGCGCCTGGTTCTGGAATATCCGCGTCCAGAACAGCACCGTCACCTTGGCCATCATGGTGGTGCGCCGCAGGTAGGCGGCAGGGCCCCTGGCGACAGTTTGGTAGACGTCGTAGCAAACTGCCTTGTGCTCGTTCTCCTCCACCGCATGCCACATCCAGAGCGCGCGCAGCTCGGCGTGGGCGCTTTCCGGGATCAGTTCGGGATGCCGCAGCAGCACGTCGGCCAGCACGGCGGTGAAGTGCTCCAGTGCGCAGGTCGCCGCGAGCTTGTTCAGGGGGTTGCGGCCCGCGGTAGCACGCAGCAGCCGCATGCTGTCGCGTTCGAGCTTGTCGACGTCATAGCCCATCGCACCGAGGCGTTGGTTGTAGACGCGATGCTCGCGGCCGTGCATGGCCTCCTGGCCGATGAAGCCCTGCAGGTCTTCGAGCAGCTGCGGGTCCCGGATCTGCCCCTTGAAGTGGCGGGCACTCTCGATGAAGAACTTCTCGCCCTCGGGGAACACCACCGATAGCGCATTCAGGAACTGGCTGACATGGCGGCCGTGCGGATTCCAGCTCTTCAGGTCGACGTCGTCGAGCGTGAAATGGAGGTCGCGGCGGGGGATGGCCTGGCTGCCTTTGCGGTTCGGCTTGGCGGCTTCGGGCAGGGTATCGGCTGTGACGGTGCTGGGCATGGCTGGCCTCTGGCTAATAAAACTTGTTTGTAATGTGCCATTGTAAAATGTAACAATCAAGCAGTAAGAAGGATTGCTCCTTGCGCCGGCCCGCGGCGACCGGCCGCTGGCCGGCCGGTTTTCGCGGCGGCTGTGAGAAACCGGGAAGCCCCTCACATTGACGTGCCGCGAGCGGTTCATATACTTCTATGTTGCACCGCAACGAAATGGCGTCTCCGTGCGACGCGGCCCGATCACTGGCCGCTCGGAACTTCCCCTGAAACAGCGGCCGCACCCTTTTGCGGCGAGGGCTTCGCCGACGCCACTCGTTTCATTCGTCAGGGATTGCATATGCGCCAGCCACAAGACCAGGCAGCAGGTCTTCAGCCGACAGGCCCAGCACCGCAGCAAGGGATGTATCGGCCCGAGTTCGAGCGGGACAGCTGCGGGTTCGGAATGATTGCGCAGATGGACGACGTGGCCAGCCACGATCTGGTCAAACGTGCGATTACCGGCCTGGAACGCATGACGCACCGGGGTGCGATCGCCGCCGACGGCAAGACCGGCGACGGCTGCGGCCTGTTGCTGAAAAAACCCGACCGCTTCCTGCGCCGGGTGGCGGCCGAAGCGGGCATCGAGATTGGCGGCATGCAGCAATACGCGGCAGGCAACCTGTTTCTCTCCACCGACGACAGCAGGGCCGCTCGCGAACGCGCCGTGCTGACCGAGGCCTGCACCTACCACGGGCTGACGCTGGCAGGCTATCGGGTGATGCCGGTCAATCCCGAGGCCTGCGGACAGGAGGCCCTGGCGGCCCTGCCGCGTTTCGAACAGGCGTTCGTGACCGCGCCGCTGTCGATGCACCGCTTCGAGTTCGAGCTGAAACTGTTCAAGTCGCGCCGCCGCGCCGAGAAGCTGCTGGCGGCTGAAGGCGACAGCGATTTCTATGTGACCGCACTGTCCTGCCGCGTCATCGTCTACAAGGGCTTGCTGATGCCGGAATGGCTGCCGGTGTTCTATCCCGACCTTGCCGCCGCGGACATGGAAAGCTCGATCTGCGTCTTCCACGAGCGCTTTAGCACCAACACCATGCCGAAGTGGAAGCTCTGCCACCCGTTCCGGTTCCTGGCCCACAACGGCGAGATCAACACCATCAGCGGCAACCGCTACTGGGCATTGGCGCGGGCACCGAAGTTCCAGTGCGCAGCACTCCCCGACATCCACGAAATTACACCGCTGGTAGGACAGAAAGGCTCCGATTCGGAGTCGCTGGACCACATGTTCGAAGTGCTGCTGGCCGGCGGCATGGACATGTTCGCGGCCCTGCGCGCGCTGATTCCGCCTGCCTGGCAGAACGTCGAGGACCTCGACGCCGACCTCAGGGCCTTCTACGAATACAACTCGCTGCAGATGGAGCCCTGGGATGGCCCCGCTGGCGTGGTGCTCACCGACGGCCGCTACGCCATCTGTGCCACTGATCGGAACGGGCTCAGGCCCACCCGCTATGTCATCACCCGCGACCGCACCATCGTGCTGGCCTCCGAAATCGGCGTCAACGATTTCGATCAGAGCCAGGTGGTGGAAAAGGGTCGCCTGCGGCCCGGCCAGATTCTCGCCATCGACACCGATACCGGCTCGCTGCTGCGGCCGGAAGACATCGACCGCATGCTCGCCAGCCGCCAGCCCTACAAGAAGTGGCTGCGCGACAACGGCAAGCGGCTGGAAGCGAGCCTCAGGGACGACCCCAACGCCCTCGACAAGCTGCACCCCGAAAGTGTCGCCATCTACCAGAAGCTCTATGGCCTCACTTTCGAGGAGCGCGACCAGATTCTGCGAGTGCTCGCCGAATCGGGTGCCGAGACCATCGGCTCGATGGGCGACGACACGCCGTTTGCGGTGCTGTCCGAAAAGGACCGCTCCCTGTACGACTATTTCCGCCAGCAGTTCGCCCAGGTCACCAACCCGCCCATCGATCCGCTGCGCGAGCAGATCGTGATGTCTCTGGAGTGCTCGCTGGGTGCCGAGCGCAGCATGTTCGAGGAGACTCCCGAGCGCGCCAACCGGCTCACCGTCGATTCGCCGGTGTTGAGCGAAGGCAAGTTCAAGAAGCTGCTGGCGCTGCCACAGCCGGAATACGCCCACGCCCTGATCGATCTGCAGTACGACCCCGCCACCGGTCTCAGGAACGCCATTGAACGGGTCTGCGACGAGGCGGTCGCCGCGGTCAAGAACGGCAAGGTCGTGCTGGTGCTGACCGACCGCAATGTTCTGCGCGACAGGCTGCCCATCCATGCGCTGATGGCGGTCGGTGCGGTCCAGCACCGGCTCATCCGTGAGGAGCTGCGCTGCGACTGCAACATCATTGTCGAGACCGCCACGGCGCGCGACCCCCATCACTTCGCCTGCCTGATCGGCTACGGTGCGAGCTGCGTGGTGCCCTACCTGGCGTATGCCTCGCTCTACGAGATGGCACGCACAGGTGAGATCAAGAACAAGGCTCCGGAGGACCTCGCCTCGAGTTTCCGCAAGGGCATCAACAAGGGTCTCTACAAGATCATCTCGAAGATGGGCATCTCCACCATCGCCAGCTATCGCGGCGCCCAGCTGTTCGAGACCGTGGGCCTGTCGAACGAGGTGGTGGACAGCTGCTTCGAGGGCACCGTCAACCGCATCGCCGGGGCGACTTTCGCCGACCTCGAAGCCGAGCAGATCGGGCGCGCCAAGATCGCCTGGATCGGCCGCAAGCCCATCGATTTCGGCGGCCTTTACAAGTATGTGGATGGCGGCGAGTACCACGCCTACAACCCGGACGTGATCAGTACCCTGCAAACCGCGGTGAAGGAGAGCGATTACCAGGGCTACAAGACCTACGCGAAGATCGTCAACGAGCGCCCGGTGGCGGCGATCCGCGACCTGTTCACGCTGAACACCGGCAATGCGATTCCGATCGACGAAGTCGAGCCGGTCGAGCTGATCCTGAAGCGTTTCGACAGCGCCGGCATGTCGCTGGGCGCACTGTCGCCGGAAGCCCATGAGGCCCTGGCGATTGCGATGAACCGTCTCGGCGGCCGCAGCAACTCGGGCGAAGGCGGCGAAGACCCGGCGCGCTACGGCACCGAGAAAGTCAGCAAGATCAAGCAGGTCGCCTCCGGCCGCTTCGGCGTCACCCCGCATTACCTGGTGAACGCCGAAGTCCTGCAGATCAAGGTGGCACAGGGTGCCAAGCCCGGCGAAGGTGGCCAGCTGCCGGGCGACAAGGTCAACGAGCAGATTGCCAAGCTACGCTTTGCGAAGCCGGGTGTCGCTCTCATTTCGCCGCCGCCGCATCACGACATCTACTCGATTGAAGACCTCGCCCAGCTGATCTTCGATTTGAAGCAGGTGAATCCGAAGGCGATGGTCAGCGTGAAGCTAGTCAGCGGCCCCGGCGTCGGCACCATCGCGGCGGGTGTGGCCAAGTGCTACGCCGATTTCATCACCATCAGCGGCTATGACGGCGGCACCGGCGCGTCGCCGGTGACCAGCGTCAAGTACGCAGGCACGCCTTGGGAGCTGGGCCTCTCTGAAACCCACCAGACGCTGCGCATGAATGGCCTGCGCGAAAAGGTGCGGCTGCAGACCGATGGCGGTCTGAAGACCGGACTCGACGTAGTAAAGGCCGCGATTCTCGGCGCCGAGAGTTTCGGGTTCGGCACTGCGCCGATGGTGGCACTCGGCTGCAAGTACCTGCGCATCTGCCACCTCAACAACTGCGCCACCGGGGTGGCCACCCAGAACAAGGTGCTGAGGCTGAAGCACTTCATCGGCCTGCCGGAAATGGTGATGAACTATTTCCGCTTCGTTGCAGAGGAAACCCGCGAGTGGATGGCGGCACTCGGGGTGCGCACGCTGCAGGAGTTGATTGGCCGCACCGATCTGCTGGTGCTTGCCGAGGGCCGCACCGACAAGCAGCGCCATCTCGACCTGTCGCCGATCCTGAATGCGGCGGGCATGGTGCTGCCTGGTGCGCAGTACTGCACCACGCCCAACCCGCCGTTCGACAAGGCCGAGCTGGCCGAGCAGATGGTGCGCGACGCGCTGCCTGCCATCGAGAACAGGACCGGTGGCGAGTGGAGCTACGTGGTCAACAACACCCACCGCTCGATCGGCGCGCGGCTGTCCGGCGAGATCGCCCAGCGTCACGGCAACTATGGTCTCGAGGCGACGCCGATCCACCTCAAGCTCACAGGCACCGCAGGCCAGTCGCTCGGCGTCTGGAACGCAGGCGGCCTGCATATCGAACTCGAGGGCGATGCCAACGACTATGTCGGCAAGGGCATGGCCGGTGGGCGCATCGTCATCAAGCCACCGCGGGATGTGCGCTTCAAGTCGCAGGACACCGTCATCATCGGCAACACCTGCCTTTATGGCGCTACCGGCGGCACGCTCTACGCCAGCGGCACGGCGGGCGAACGCTTTGGCGTCCGCAACTCAGGGGCGACGGCAGTGGTGGAAGGCTGCGGCGACCACGGCTGTGAGTACATGACCGGCGGGGTGGTCGCGGTGCTCGGCAAGACTGGCGTGAATTTCGGCGCCGGCATGACCGGCGGCTTCGCCTACATCCTCGACCAGCAACGCAACTTCGTGGACAGCTACAACCATGAGCTGATCGACATCCACCGCATCATCGCCGAGAGCATGGAAGGCCATCAGCACTACCTGCGCGCGCTGATCAAGGACTATGTGGCGGCGACCGGCTCTGCCTGGGGGCAGTCGATTCTCAACGACTTCCGCGATTACGTTGGCCGCTTCTGGCTGGTGAAGCCGAAAGCCGCAGACATCTCTTCACTTTTGGTCGCCATCCGCGCAGCCGCTTAAGGAAAACAATGGCCGCTAAAAATGCAATGCAGTTCATGGACGTCTCGCGTCAGGATCCCAAGAAGGCGCCAGCCGAAGTCCGCATCCACGACTTTCGCGAAATCTACGGCGCCTTCCCTGCCGAGCAGGCGGCGTCCCAAGCCGGACGGTGCCTCTCCTGTGGCAACCCGTACTGCGAGTGGAAGTGCCCGGTGCACAACCACATTCCCAACTGGCTGAAGCTGGTCGAGGAAGGCAACCTGTTCCAGGCGGCGGAACTCAGCCACCAGACCAACTCGCTGCCGGAAATCTGCGGCCGCGTCTGCCCGCAGGATCGCCTCTGCGAAGGCGCCTGCACGCTCAACGACGGCTTCGGCGCGGTGAGTATCGGCAACATCGAGAAGTACATTTCCGACGAAGCCTTCAAGCAGGGCTGGCGACCGGACATGAGCAAGGTCGTGCCCACCGGCAAGCGCGTTGCGATTGTCGGTGCAGGGCCGGCGGGCCTGGGCTGTGCCGACGTGCTGGCGCGCAATGGTGTCACCCCGGTGGTGTTCGACAAATATGCCGAGATCGGCGGCCTGCTCACCTACGGCATCCCGCCGTTCAAGCTCGAGAAAGAGGTGGTGAAAAACCGCCGCGCCATCCTCGAACACGAGGGCGTGCAGTTCAAGCTCAACGTCGAGATCGGCAAGGACATTGCCTTTGATGAACTGCTGAAAGACTACGACGCCGTGTTTCTCGGCATGGGCACCTACACCGCGATGCGGGGCGAGTTTCCGGGCGAGGATCTGCCCGGTGTGGTGCAGGCGCTGCCCTTCCTCATCAGCAACATCCACCGGGTGATGGGCACCGAAACCGATGCCGCCCAGTTCATCGACATGAAGGGCCAGCGGGTGGTCGTGCTCGGCGGCGGCGACACCGCGATGGACTGCAACCGCACCAGCATCCGCCAGGGTGCGGACAGCGTCATCTGCGCCTATCGCCGCGACGAGGCCAACATGCCCGGCTCGCGCCGGGAAGTGGCCAATGCGAAGGAAGAGGGTGTGGAGTTCCTGTTCAACCGCGCGCCGGTCGGCATCGTCGGCAATGGCAAGGTCGAAGGCGTGAAATTCGTAGAAACCCGCCTGGGTGCAGCCGACGCCAAGGGCCGTCGCAAGCCGGAAGTGGTCGAAGGCAGCGAACAGATCATCGCCTGCGACCGGGTGGTGATTGCCTTCGGCTTCCGCCCCAGCCCTGCGCCCTGGTTTGCGGAGCACGCGCTGAAGCTGCACGACGATGGCCGCATGAAAGTGCATGGCGCTGTGCTGGCCAAGCACAAGTTCCAGACCGCCAACGCCAAGATCTTCGCCGGCGGTGACATGGTGCGCGGCTCTGATCTGGTGGTGACGGCAGTGTTCGAGGGCCGCGAGGCAGCAGAGGGCATTCTCGACTACCTGGAAGTCTGAGCGGCTCCTTGCCGCAAGGGTGCACAAAAAAGCCCGCTACTGGAGCGGGCTTTTTGATGTGTTCGGCCGTTTAGCGGATGGCAATCGCCGAGACATTCCGCTCCGCGGCACCCGTATACACCTGGCGCGGACGGGCGATCTTCAGGCCGCCCGGCTCGCTCACCATCTCGCTCCAGTGCGCCACCCAGCCGACGGTGCGGGCCACCGCGAACATCGGGGTGAACATGTTCACCGGGATGCCCAGCGCCTTGTAGATGATGCCGCTGTAGAAATCGACGTTGGGATAGAGCTTGCGGGCCTTGAAGTAGTCGTCGTTGAGGGCGATTTCTTCCAGCTTCATGGCCAGTTCCAGCTGCGGGTCCTGGATGTTGAGCGCCTTCAGCACCTTGTGGCATTCCTCGCGGATGATCTGCGCGCGCGGGTCGAAGTTCTTGTAGACGCGGTGGCCGAAGCCCATCAGCCGCACGCTGCTGTTCTTGTCCTTCACCTTGTCCATGAAGGCGGGCACGTTCTTCACGTCGCCGATCTCTTCCAGCATCTTCAGCACCGCCTCGTTGGCACCGCCATGCGCGGGCCCCCAGAGGGCGGCAATGCCGGCGGCGACCGCGGCGTAGGGGTTGCAGCCGGTGGAGCCGGCCATGCGCACGGTGCTGGTGCTGGCGTTCTGCTCATGGTCGGCGTGCAGGATGAACAGCACGTCCAAGGCCTTTGCCGCCACCGGGTTGACCCGGTACGGCTCGGCCGGCACCGCGAACATCATGTGCAGCAGGTTCGAGCAGTAGTCGAGGTTGTTCTGCGGATACATGAACGGCTGGCCGTAGAACTTCTTGTAAGCCGCCGCCGCGATGGTCGGGATCTTCGCGATCATCCGGTGCGCAAAGATCTCGCGGTGGCGCGGGTCCTTGTTGTTGGTGGTGTCGTGGTAGAAGCCCGACAGCGAGCCGACCACACCGGTGAGCATCGCCATCGGGTGGGCGTCGTAGTGAAAGCCGTTGAAGAAGCTCTTCAGGCCCTCGTTGATCATGGTGTGCTTGCGGATCGAATTGTCGAAGCCAGCCAGCGCGGTTTGATTCGGCAGTTCGCCGTTCAGGATCAGATAGGCGACTTCCAGAAACGAGCACTTGTCGGCCAGCTGGCTCACCGGGTAGCCCCGATACAGCAGCACGCCCTCGTCGCCGTCGATGTAGGTAATGGCCGATTTGGTCGAGCAGGTGGAGGTGAAGCCAGGGTCGTAGGTGAAGGCGCCGGTCTTGTCGTAGACCTTGCCGACATCGAGACCAACCGGCCCTAGCGTGCCTTTCAGGGCCGGTAGATCGACCTTGTCGCCCGTGGCGTTGTTGACCAGGCTGTAACTGACCTCGCTCATCTCTTGCTCCTGAAAGCCTTAGGGTTCACACGAAAGCGGTTCAAACGGTGGGTAATGCGCCGGGTAAGGCAATCGCGCTACCCCGGATGTCACTGCCGCCCGCGCCACCGCCGCAGAGACACGGGCGTTGAGTCGGGGATCGAGCGGTTTTGGAATGATGTAATCCGCGCCGAAGGATAGCGAGTTTCTGCCATACGCCGCCAGCACCTCCGCCGGCACCGGCTCGCGGGTGAGGGCCGCCAGCGCATGGGTGGCAGCGGTCTTCATCGCCTCATTGATGCGCGAGGCGCGCACATCCAGCGCGCCTCGGAACAGGAAGGGAAAGCACAGGACATTGTTGACCTGGTTGGGATAGTCGCTGCGGCCGGTGCCGACAATGGCATCGCGACGCACTTTCAGGGCCACCTCCGGCATGATTTCCGGTACCGGATTGCTGAGCGCGAAGATGATCGGCTTCTCAGCCATCAGGCCCAGCCATTCCTCGCGCAGCAGGCCGGGGCCGCTCAGCCCGATGAACACATCTGCGCCCGCCAGCGCGCCCGCCAGCGTCTTGCGCTCGCTCGGCGCTTGCGCGAACTCGGCCTTTTCCTTGGTCAGGTCAGCGCGATCGGTGCTGATCACGCCCTTGCGATCCACCAGCCAGAGCTGCTCGCGCTTCGCCCCCAGCGACAGCGCCAGCTTCATCGAGGCGATGCCCGCCGCCCCCGCACCGACGCAGACGATGCGCGCGTCCTCGATGCGCTTGCCGTGCAGTTCCAGCGCGTTCAAGAGTGCGGCGCAGAGCACGATGGCGGTGCCGTGCTGGTCATCGTGGAAGACGGGAATATCGCAGCGTGCCTGCAGGGCTTCCTCGATCTCGAAGCAGGCCGGGGCGGCGATGTCTTCCAGATTGATGCCGCCAAAGGTGCAGGCGATGCGGGCGACCGTCTCGATGAAAGCCTGCGGCTCCTTCTCATCAACTTCGATGTCGAAGCAGTCGAGATTGGCAAAGCGTTTGAACAGCACCGCCTTGCCCTCCATCACCGGCTTGCCGGCCAGCGCACCGCAATCGCCAAGGCCCAGCACCGCCGTGCCGTTGCTGATGACGGCAACCAGATTGCCCTTGCCGGTGTAGCGGTAGGCGTTGTCGAGGTTTTCCTGGATCGCCAGAACCGGCTCGGCGACGCCGGGTGAATAGGCCAGTGACAGGTCTTCGGGACTGTCGCAGGGCTTGGTGATGAAGGTGGCGAGTTTTCCGGGGCTGGGGAACTCGTGATAGTCGAGGGCGGCTTGCGTGAGGGTCTTGGTGGTCATGGCGAAGGGCGCGTTGCCTGCTTCCTGGTCGCGCCGTGTGAGGAGTAAATCTTTCGGGCAACAAAAAGGCCGCTGGTTGAGAGCGGCCCTTGAGGTGTTCAGCAAAAAGCTTAAGCGACGGGTTTCGCGCCGTAGCGTTTCTTGAACTTGTCGATGCGGCCGCCGGTTTCGGCGACCTTGCTCTTGCCCGTGTAGAACGGATGCGAGAGATGCGAGGTATCGAGGCTGATGATCGGCATCTTGACGCCATCGCGCTCGACGCTGTCCTTGGTCTTGGCGGTGGAGCGGATGACGAAGCTCTGGCCGGAGCCGGCGTCACGGAAGACGACGGGGCGGTATTCGGGGTGAATGCCTTCTTTCATGGTGTTCTCGAAAGGGCTGCGGAAAGGGGGATGAAGCAAAAAGGGCGCGAAGGATAGCGGCGCTGACCAGGCTTGGCAACTTTTTGACCGCCGGCAGCGCCGGTCAGTCGTTTTCAGGGTCGGCAGACACCTCGAAGCGGCCGGTATCTTCATCGACGGTCAGATGCACCAGGATCGGCTGGCAGCAGACGTGGCAGTCCTCGGTGTAGCTCTGCGAGCCTGCCGAGAGATCGAGTTGCAGCTCGATCTCTTCCCAGCAATAGGGGCACTGCACTTTCTCGTGTTCGAGTTCCAGGCGAGCCATCAGAGCAACTCCGTCAGCAGGGTATTGAGATGGTCGCGGCCCAGCGGCGTCGGCCAGACCCGCGTCGCGTCCATCGCCAGCAGGCCTTTTTGACGCTGTTTTTCGAGGCGCGGTTCCAGCAGGCCGAAAGCCAGCCCGGTGCGCGCCTCGAAGTCGGCCCTGGCAAAGCCTTCGTGCAGGCGCAGGGCGTTCAGGCAGTACTCGAAAGCCAGTTCATCGCCCGCCACCGTGCGCACTTCCTGCAGGCCCTCAGCGCTGCCGGCGGTTTCCATGAAGGTCTTCGGGTGCTTGTGTCTTGCGCGGCGCTCGATGCGGTCTGCGTGGGTACGCTTGCCATGTGCGCCGGCGCCGATGCCCAGGTAATCGCCGAAGCGCCAGTAGTTGAGATTGTGCACGGCAGCGCGACCCGGCTGCGCATAGGCCGAGGTCTCGTATTGCCCGTAGCCGTTCGCCGCGAGCCGAAGCTGGCCTGCCTCCAGCATTTCGTAGGCGCTGTCGCTGTCCGGCAGCGGCGGCGGTGCGGCGGCAAACGCGGTATTGGGTTCGAGGGTCAGGTGGTAGTAGCTGATGTGTTCGGGGGCCAGTGCGATCAGCTGGGCGAGGTCCTGTGCTGCCTCGGGCACGGTCTGGCTGGGCAGCGCAAACATCAGGTCGAGATTGAGATTGTCGAAGCCTGCCGCGCGCGCCATCGCGACTGCCGCGCGCGCCTCGTCCGCACCGTGGATGCGGCCCAGGGCCCTGAGCTGGCGGTCATCGAGCGACTGCACGCCCATCGACAGCCGGTTCACCCCGGCCGCGCGGTAGTCGGTGAATCGTTGCGCTTCCGCCGTGCCGGGGTTGGCTTCCAGAGTGATCTCGATGCTCGGCGCAAAGCTCAGCCGCGACGCGACGCCGTCCAGAATCCGCCCGATGGCAGCGCCCGAAAACAGGCTGGGCGTGCCGCCACCGAAGAAGATGCTGGCGAGCGGGCGCGCCTCCGGCACATCACGTAACTCGAAATCGAGATCGCGCAGCAGGGCGTCGACGTACTCCGTCTCCGGGATCGGGCTGCGCACCGCATGCGAGTTGAAGTCGCAATACGGGCATTTCTTCGCACACCAGGGGATATGGATGTAGAGCGAGAGGGGTAGCGCAGTGCTCACCGGAACCACCACCAGCCCTCTGGCCAGAAATGCCCGCCACCGGCAAAGCGGTTGGCCGCCTGTTCCAGCGGGTTTTTCGCGGCGATGCCGCCGACCCAGAAATACAGCGGCAGAAACAGCAGGCCCAGCCGCTCGTACTGATGGGTGTGCGCCTGTTCGTGCAGCCCGAACACCAGCGGCGTGGCCGAGCCATACAGGCAGGCGCATTCCAGCGGCGCGCAACGCGCATAGAGCACGACGTTGCCCAGTGTCAGCGCGCCGCTGCCGAACGGGAACTGCAGGAACTGGATGGCATTGTGGCCGCGCGTCGGGCGCGCGCCGAGGGGCCAGGCCAGAAGGCCGACCAGCAGTCCGATGAGGGTGACTGGCGAGGCCCAGAGCTTGCCGACGAGGCTGCCGGAACTCATGCCCGCAGCTGCCGCAGCAGTGCGCGCATGGCCCGCGCCCGATGGCTGATACGGTTCTTCACACCCGGGGCCAGTTCGGCAGAAGACTTGCCATGCGCCTCGACCCAGAACAGCGGGTCGTAGCCAAAACCGTTGCTGCCGCGCGGCGCTTCGAGAATGCGCCCGGCCCAGCTGCCGAGGGCGATCAGCGGTGCTGGATCCTCTGCATGGCGCAGCCACACCAGCGCGCTGACGAAGCGCGCGCCGCGCTGCGCCGCCGGCAGGCCGCTGAGGGCTGCCAGCAGCTTGCGGTTGTTGGCCGTGTCATCCGAAGGCGCACCGCCATAGCGTGCCGAGTACACGCCGGGCGCGCCGCCGAGGGCGGCCACTTCCAGCCCGGAGTCATCGGCGATGGCGGGCAGGCCGGATACCCGGGCGGCATGGCGTGCCTTCAGCAGCGCGTTCTCGATGAAGGTGGGCGCCGTCTCTGCCACCTCCTCGTCACTGAATTCGCTGACCAGCCGTGCGCTGAATCCCAGTGGTGCCAGCAGGGCTTGCAGCTCCACGAGCTTCTTGGCGTTGCGACTGGCGAGAACGAGATCGGACATGCCGGCATTGTCCCATGCAGGCGGCGGACTATCGAAAATCCCGCGAGAGATAAGGCAGCTGCCCGACCCAGGGCGAGAGATCGGTAAAGTGCCGGGCGATGACGTGGGTGACACCATCCTGATGCTGCAGCTCGCCTGCGACGAGCAGGAAGCTGCCGGTCACTGCCGCCTCGCGGTGGGCCTCCAGCACCTTGGCCCAGACGATGAGATTGACGATACCGCCTTCGTCTTCGAGCGTCAGGAACATCACGCCCTTCGCCTCCGGCGGACGTTGCCGGAACATGGTCATGCCAGCGACCTTGATGCGCTTCTTGTGTGGCAGCCTCAGGAGAGCACTGCTCGGCGTGACCTTGAGTTTGTCCAGCCGTGGCCGCAGCAGGGCGACCGGATGGCGGCGCAGGGTGAAGCCCGTGCTGCGGTAGTCGGCAAGGATTTCGCTGCCCTCGCGGGGATCAGGCAAGGCGACTTCTGTCTCGCGGCGTTCAATGCCGGCCAGCAGATCGCGCTGCGGCGTGTAGCCTAGCGAGAGCCAGCGCGCGCGATTGCGGTTGCCTGCCAGTGGGGCCAGCGCATCGGCCTGGGCCAGCGCATCGAGTTCGCTGCGCGAAAGCTCAGCACGGGCGGCGAGGTCATCGGCATCGCGGAAGGGGGCCACGGTGCGGGCGGAGACGATGCGCTGTGCTGCACCCTCATTGAAGCTACTGACCCGATTGAATCCCAGCGTGAGCGTGCCCTTGTCACGCTCGTCGGTGGCACTCGTCCACTGCACGCGGCTGTCCCAGTCCGATTCGGTGACCGACACGGGCCGCACCGCCACCCCCATTTTCTTCGCCTCTGATACCAGCATCGACGCTGGGTAAAACCCCATCGGCAGGCTGTCGAGCAGGCCGGCGATGAAGGCGGCGGGCTGGTGGCACTTCAGCCACGACGAGGCGTAGGCGAGGATTGCGAAGCTCGCGGAGTGGGATTCAGGGAAGCCATAGCTGCCGAAGCCGAGAATCATCTGGTAGATGCTTTCCGCGAACTCCGCCGCATAGCCGCGCGCGGCCATGCCGGACATGAGTTTGTCGCGGTATTTCTCCAAGCCACCGCTGCGTTTCCAGGCGGCCATCGAGCGGCGCACCTGATCGGCTTCGCCGGCCGTGAAGCCCGCAGCGATGGAGACGATCTGCATCACTTGTTCCTGAAAGATCGGCACGCCGTGTGTGCGCTCCAGTGCCGACTTGAGTTCGTCCCTGTAGTAGTCGGGCTGCTCCCGGCCCATGCGGCGTTTCAGGTAGGGATGCACCATGCCGCCCTGGATCGGCCCCGGTCGCACGATGGCGATCTGGATCACTAGGTCATAGAAGCAGCGCGGCCTGAGCCGGGGCAGCATCGCCATCTGCGCCCTTGATTCGATCTGGAACACGCCGATCGTCTTGGCCTCGCAGATCATGTCGTAGGTCGAGGTGTCTCCTGGTGTGATGTGCCCAAACCCGAAGTGCGAGCCCTGCCGCTCTGACACGAAGGCGAACATGCGGCGCAGCGCGCTCAACATGCCGAGTGCCAGCACATCTACCTTGAGCAGGCCGAGCGATTCGAGATCGTCCTTGTCCCACTGGATGATGCTGCGGTCTTTCATGCTGGCGTTTTCCATCGGAACCAGCTCATGCACGGGCCGCTCGGCGATGACGAAGCCGCCGACATGCTGGGAGAGATGCCTTGGAAAACCCTTGAGCTGCTGCGCCAGTGACAGCCAGAGCCTGATCTGCGGGCTGGCCGCATCGAAGCCGAGTTCGGCGAGCCGCTCCGTCACGCCCTCGCCTTTATCCCACCAGGCCAGCGCATTGCTGAGCCTCTCGATCACTTCGGGTGCCACGCCCAGTGCGCGGCCAACATCGCGCAGTGCCAGCTTGGTGCGGTAGCGAATGACCGTGGCGGCGAGAGCCGCATGTTGACGACCGTATTTTTGGTAGATGTGCTGGATCACTTCCTCGCGGCGCTGATGCTCGAAATCGACGTCGATGTCCGGGGCCTCGTCGCGCTCGATGGAGACGAAACGCTCGAACAGCAGGTTGCCTTCCTCCGGACGCACCTCGGTGATGCCGAGCGCATAGCAGACGGCGGAGTTGGCAGCCGAGCCGCGGCCCTGGCAGAGGATCTGGCGGCTCTGCGCGAACTGCACGATCTCCTCGACGGTGAGAAAGAACGCCTCGTATTTCTTGCAGGCGATCACCGCCAGCTCTTTCTCGATCTGCTGGCGCACTTTCGGTTCAGGGCCTTGCGGCCAGCGGCGGGCGATGCCGCATTCGGTGAGCTTGCGCAGCTGGCTTGTGGGCGTTTCGCCCGGATCGACCAGAGCGTTCGGGTATTCGTAGCGCAGCTCGGTCAGCACAAAGCGGCAGCGTTGGGCGATGATTAAGCTCTCAGCGATCCAGGCGCGGTCATAGAGGACGGCGATCTGTTCTCGATGACGCAGATGGCGCTCGCCGTTCGACAGCAGCGCCTGGCCGCAGCGGCTGACGGGCGTCTTCAGGTGCAGCGCGGTGAGCACGTCCTGCAGGGGGCGTCTTTCCGGTGCGTGGTAATGCACATCGCCACAGGTCACGGGCCGGAGTCCGTGGCGCTTGCCAAGTTGCAGCAGGGTGTCTATGCGCGCGCCGTCGTCGCCGTCCAGATGCCGCTCGATGGCAAGCCAGGCCTGGCCGAAACGCTGTTGCATCCAGGCCGCTTCGGCGGGATCAGGAACGGGCGAGGGCAGCCAGATGGCGGCGACCTCGCACCAGTCGCTGCCGAAGTTTTCACAGTCCAGGTGATAGCTGCCCTTGGCCGAGGCCATGCGCGCGCGGGTAATGGCGGCGCTGATGCGCGCATAGCCCGCGCGGGTTTCGGCCAGCAGCAACAGGCGCGGGCCATCGGCGAGCTTCAGTTCGGTGCCGATGATGAGATGCAGCGGAGTTTCCTTGGTTTGCTCCCAGGCGCGCACCACGCCAGCCAGGCTGCATTCGTCGGTGAGCGCAAGCGCGCTGTAGCCAAGCGCATGGGCCTGTGCAACGAGTTCCTTCGGATGCGAGCCGCCGCGCAGAAAGCTGAAGTTGCTGACGCAGTGCAACTCCGCATACGCGGGCGTACCGGGTGGCACCCGCACCGGTGCAGGTGGCGCTATGTGCAGCGGCTGGGGCGCTCCGCCATCGGTGCGTCCCTGGCTCATTCCCAAAGCCCATGCAGATGCCAGCGGCCACTATCGAGATCGCGGTAGACCCAGGCACTGCGGCTACCCAGGCGCACGCGGTGGTAGTCGCGCCGTGCGGGCGCACCATCCCACCAGCCGGTTTCGATGCGTTCGGGCAGGTCATCAGGTGCGGGATCGGCAATCGCCCTGGGTGCTGGCAGCAGCCATAGCGGCCGCCGCGCACGGCTGGCTGGCGGCGGCAGCACACCGGGTTTTGCAGAGGCCTTGTCTACCGCCAAGGGGGCTGCGCACCAGGCGCGCTCAGGCCGGTGATCCGCTGCCAGTGCCGGCTGCCACAGTCCGCGCTCGCCGTAGCGGGCCAGCAGTTTTTCCAGCGTGGTCTGCCGCTCGCGGCTTAGCCGGTGGTCGTCGAACAGCGCTGCCTGCGAGCCGCTGACGGGCAGAAAATCTTCGGCGCGCAGATGCAGTTCGCGCACGCCGCGATCTGGCGGTGTGCGGTAGAGCCGCTCGCGCAGCACCTCGAACCATTGCGCCGCCTCGCGGCTGGGGCTGAGCAGCCGCAGCGGGATCAGCGTCGGCGCGCCGAGATCGTGGCGCAGTTCCAGCGTGCAGTGCGCACAGCTGAGCGCGCGCGCCGCCAGATAGCCGGCAAACCGCTGGGTCATGCGCTTGAGTGGAAACAGCAGGATTTCGATGTTGTCCACCTCGCCATGCAGCTCGAAGCGCGTCGCGAACACCGGCGGCGGGGTGATGGCGGTGAACGGTTCGGCGCGGCTGCCGAGCAGGCGGTCGAGATCATCGGCAATGCCCTGGCCGAAGCGTTGCAGCAGCGCCCCGCGCGGCAGCGCAAACAGCTCGCCGAGGCGCTTCAGGCCGACCACGGCGAGGGCCTCGCGGATGCTGGCAGGCCAGGGCAGCTGACTGATCGGCAGCCTGCCGAGACGCACGGGCAATGCCGTCACCTCCATGCAGGGCCTGGTGTCGCCGGCAAAGGCCAGCAGGCCCGCGCCGCTGCGGGTGGGCGCGACCGCATGCGTTGCGCTGAGGTCGTTTTCCAGCAGCGTGTTTAGCAGCTGCTCGCGCAGCAGCTGCAGCCCGCCGAACAGCGCCAGACTGGCGCCGATTTCAACCGACACCCGCCAGCGCGGCACGGCGTATGGCTCCTGTGGCCCGATGGTCTCGGCCACCACCGGGCTGCCGTAGCGGTAGAGCAGATGCGCATGCGCCTGCAGCGTCTCCTGCTCTGCCGCCAGATTGCGTGGCAGCGTCGCCAGCCGTGGCAGACGGGCCCGCACGCTGGCGAGCGGCGTACCCGCCGGGATGCTCGCTGCCCCGGCTACGGCGACCGCGGCGATCAGCCAGCGATGGCTGCCGTGGCTGGCCAGCACCGCAGTGCCGGCATCGGCGCCGACGGCGTCGCGTCCGAGTGCCGGAAATTCCAGGCAAAGCCACAGCATGGCGGGTTCATCCGGCGGCGCTTACTGCCCCAGCGCAATCGGCCGGGTGCCGCTGCCACCGCGCGCTTTCAGCACCTGCACCTGGGTGCTGCCACCGGCAATCGAGGCCTCGCGCCGTACTGCCAGACGCAGCGCGGCGGGCGAGAACTCGGCAGCACGCCTGAGGCTGCGGAACAGCAGCGCCTGACCGCCGCTTTCCTCGGCAGCGAGTTGCAGGCGGCGCAGCGCCTGTGGATTGGCGGCGTCGGCCCACACCAGCACGGCGGCGTAGCCCGCGCGCAGCAGCTGCTCGCTGGCCCAGAGCTGCTCGCTGCTGCTGTCCTGCGCGCGTGCCCGCGTGACCGAAGGCTGCACCACCAGCAGCCGGTCGAGCCGCAGCCCCCCTTGCAGCAGGCCCGGCGCATAGGGCACCAGCGGCGGGGCGACGAAGGCGACGTGCTGGTCGCGCTGGGTGAGCAGTGCCAGCAGCGGCATGGCGAGAGTGAGTTCGCCGGTGCCCGGCTCGGCATGCAGCACTTCCGACAGCGCCGCCCTGGGCCAGCCGCCGCCCGGCAACTGCGCATCCAGCCGCGCATAACCGGTGGGTTCGGTGGCGATCTGCGCAGGCTCCTGCCCGCGCCACAGCTGGCCGCTGGCGAGCAGGGCGGCAAGCTCGGGGCTGGGGGTTCTGCGGGAAAGGTTGCTGGCGTTCATGGGCTTCTCGGGGAGGTTCTGGAGTGCGTGCATCAGTGCTTGAACAGCGACGCGCCGAAGCCGCCACGGATGAGGCCCACCGCCAGGCCCTCGATCACCAGCGGGTCGCGCGACAGATCGATGACGATCGGGCTGTAGTCCGGGTTGGCGGGCAGCAGCTCGGCGATTGCCCCCTTGAGACGCAGGGTCTTGACGGTGATTTCATCGTCGAGACGCGCCACCACCACCTGGCCGCTGCGTGCCTCCGGCGTCTGGTGGACGGCCAGCAGATCGCCATTGCGGATACCTGCATCGCGCATCGACTCGCCCTGTACCCGCAACAGGAAATGCGCACGCGGCTTGAAGAATGTGCCTGCCACCGGCACCCTCTCTTCGGCATTGGCATCCGACATGATCGGGCTGCCCGCCGCCACCCGGCCCACCAGCGGCAGGCTGGCTTCATTGGCGGCCTCGGTGGCGGCGAGCGCCTGCGCCGCCAGCGCATCGGCAGAGTCCAGCAGGCGGATGCCACGCGATGCCCCCGCCCGCAACTCGATCACGCCCTTGCGTGCCAATGCCCGCAGGTGGTCTTCCGCCGCAGTGGGCGAGCGGAAACCGAACGCCGCCACGATCTCCGCCCGCGTCGGCGGCAGCCCCTGCTCCAGCAAATGGCGGCGGATGAAATCGAGCACTTCGGACTGGCGGCTGGTGAGATTCATGGCAGGAACTGTTTTTTTATACAGTGCCCGACAGCCGCTCACCCGTCAATGCCGGCGGCACGACAGGCGCCATCAATGTCCTCTGCGCGCAGCGTCAAAATGTAGTGACGGATCCAGAAACGATACGACGTCTCAGTTCGGCACCTGCGCCGATTCACGCTGCTATCACGCCGCAAGGTGGATGTGCAGTGAAAGCTGTTTGAACTGGTCCACAACGTCCAGAAGCTGCAAGGCAAAGCGCCACAGACATTGCCTTGGAAGCGGCCTGCAATCGCAGTAAGGTCAGCCACAAGGCACCACGAACCGAGAAATCGATGCCATGCGCCTGATGATCGAAATAATCGCCGACCAGCAAAAAATTACAGATCAAAACTCCTGCGCCTTCGGCGCGAGGGTTTTTCTACAGACTCGTTGGGCCTGAAGAGGAGGAGTGGTATGACCGAGTTTTTTGCGAGGCAAGGCGCCGCCTACATCAACGAACTGAATAGGTCACTCGCCGGCCTGCTGGGCATTGCAACAGGGCTACTTGCCGACCGGGAGCTTCAGGATGTTGAGATCCGCTTCCTGAAAGATTGGCTTGATCAGAACAGCGCCATCGCATCCGCCTGGCCGGGAGACGTCGTTTATTCGCGTGTATCAGAGGCCCTCGCGGACGGCAGAGTCACAGAAGAGGAGAGAGCTCACCTCGTGCAAACACTTCAGCAGCTCATCGGCGGAACTCTCAATGAGCTTGCTGCGTCCACGCATACGACACAGATGCTGTCTTACGACACCGCTCCTGTGGAGTTTAGTCAGGCCATGTTCTGCCTAACGGGTGACTTCGCCTTCGCGCCACGCAGCAGGTGTGAGCAGGAGATTGTGACGCGCGGAGGCATCGTGAAGTCGTCAGTCTCTAAAAAGCTTCGCTACTTGGTTGTTGGCGGACTCGGAAGCACGGAGTGGAAGCATGGCTCGTTCGGGACCAAGATCGAGAGAGCAATGGAACTGAAACGTGGGGGAGCAGTGATCGTCTTTGTGCACGAAGACCACTGGACAAAGTGTTTGCGCACGCAAGGCCCAACCAGCTGATGCAGCCGACGGGTACGCCGCCCGTCGCTTCTTCGCAGCCCTCAAGGTCAGTGCTGTTCGGCGTGCCCCGGCTGATCCCCAGGGCTGGGCGTGTGAAGAAGCGGCCAACCTTACGAGGTTCGCCTTTTTTGGTTTCGTGCGATGAAGGTACCCACGTATCCGTGCCTTGAGCCTTTTCTGAATCACTGCCCGCAGCGGGTCTCGACGGCGCCCGTCCCGCCGCGCTGCCAAGGCGCGTAAAATCCGCGCGCACTTCCATCATTCCGGAGCCGTTCCCTCATGAAAAAGCCCGTCAAAGTCGCCGTCACTGGTGCTGCCGGTCAGATTGCCTATTCGCTCATCTTCCGCATCGCCGACGGCTCGCTGTTCGGCCCCGACCAGCCGGTGATCCTGCAGCTGCTGGAAGTGCCGGTGCCGGAAGTGCTGGAGAAGCTGAAAGGTACGGTGATGGAAATCGAGGACTGCGCCTTTCCGCTGGTGCACAGCATCGTCGCCACCGGTGACATGGCGGAGGCCTTCAACGGCACCGACTACGCCTTTCTGGTCGGTGCGCGTCCGCGCGGCCCCGGCATGGAGCGCAAGGACCTGCTCACCGCCAACGGCGGCATCTTCGGCCCCCAGGGTCGCGCCATCGACGCCCACGCTTCACGCGATGTGAAGGTGCTGGTGGTCGGCAACCCCGCCAACACCAATGCGCTGATCGCTGCCTCGGCCGCCAAGTCGCTGAAGCCTGAGCAGTTCAACGCCATGGTGCGTCTGGACCACAACCGCGCCATCAGCCAGCTCGCCAGCAAGACCGGCGCGCACGGCAACGACATCGAGAAGATGATCATCTGGGGCAACCACAGCTCCACCCAGTATCCCGACATCACCAACACCACCGTCGCCGGCAAGGCTGCGAAATCGCTGGTCGACCAGAACTGGATCGAGAACGATTTCATCCCGGTCGTGCAGCAGCGCGGTGCCGCCATCATCAAGGCGCGTGGCCTGTCGTCGGCTGCCTCGGCCGCCTCGGCAGCCGTTGATCACATGCGCAACTGGGCGCTGGGCAGCAACGGCAAGTGGGTGTCGATGGGCGTGCCCTCCGACGGCAGCTACGGCATCGCGCCCGGCATCGTCTACGGCTACCCCTGCATCTGCAAGGACGGCAAATACGAGATCGTGCAGGGGTTGAGCGTGGACGCCTTCAGCCGCAGCAAGATGGACGCCACCGAGAAGGAACTGCGCGAAGAGCGCGACGCGGTGGAAGCCCTGCTGAAGTAGGGCCACCCTGCGGCAGAGCGCAAGGCGCAGTCATTCGACTGCGCCTTTTCTGTTTGCGGCGGGAGCCGGCCCGGAGTTCAGTGCTCGACGCTGTAGAGCAGGTCGCCGCCGGTTTCCAGCCCGGCTTCGGTGCGCAGCTTGAAGCCATGCCCCAGGTCGTACAGCAGGCGCAGCACGTTGCCGTTGTCGAACAGGCCCACGCCGTAGCTCACGAACAGCTTCGGCGACAGATACTTGCCGACCGTGAAGCGGGTCTGGTCGGTGCCGGCCACGCCCGGCAACGCCCGGTTCGAGGACTGCCAGGCGCTGCTGGTGCTGTCCGCGCCCAGGCTCACCTGATCGAGCCCGATCACCTTGCCGATGCGGCTCGCCAGCGCGTCGCCACCGGCGATGCCGAGCGAGAGGGCGGCGGCGGCGCCCGAGAACTCGCCGCCTGCGCCGCTGTCGATCGGCCGCCCGAAAATCAGCCAGCCCAGCTGCTGTTCGCGTGGCATCGCCGGGCTGCTACTGAGCTCGAAAGTCGGCTGGTCGAGCGTGCCGCGCACATGCAGCGAGACCGAGACATCCTCGCGCGGACTGCGGCGGGCGACCAGATCGACGGTCGGCTCGCCAATCGGCCCGCCGTTGAACAGGATGCGGCCGGTCTCGACCTGGATTTCCTGTCCATAGGCCTTGTAGGCGGCGTCGATCAACCGCAGCTCGCCGCGCCCGCGGGTGCCGCCGAGGCCGGGGCGGTCGATGGCGGTGACGCTGCCTTCCAGCCGCGCTTTCAGGCCAAAGCCTTCGAACGTCACCTTGTCGCCGAGCACGACGGTGACTTCCGCGGTCAGCGGCAGGGTCTTGACGGCAGGCGCATCGACACCCACCAGCACCTGGTCGCTGGAGGCACCGATGGCATTGGCAGCGAGCTTGCGCGGGGTGATGTCGGCTTTCGGCACTTTCACCGTGCCGGTGAGCTTCATGCCGTCGGCGTCCTGGGCGTAGCTGAGATCGGGCGACACCCAGACCCGGGCATCGGCGATGTCGGCCACCTGCAGGTCCTCGCCGATGATCCTGAGCCGAACCACCGGCTTGCCGCCGGCGAAGTCGGCAGTGCCGCTGAGCCGCACCGTGCCACCGCTAGTGGCACTGCCGCTGATCGCGAGCGTGCCGGTATTGCCGCCGCGCACTTCGGCGACGATGTCTTTCAGCACGATGCCCGCCGCCGGCACCCGCAGGCTGCCGCCGCTGAGATTGAGCGCACCGACCAGGCTGGGCGCACCGGCGCTGCCGGCGATGGTGAAGTCGCCGGCCAGGGTGCCGCGCAAGTCCTGCACCGCCTGTGACGGCAGCAGCGGCGTGATCCAGGCCAGATCAGGCACCGCCAGCTGCACCCGGCCGGTGAGCGGGCGTTCCAGCAGCGCACCGCCGGCAACCGGCAGCGTCGCCGTGAGTGCAAGGGTGCCGCGATCCACCGCCAGATCGGCCTTGGCCTGCCAGTTGCCGCCGACCTGCGCCACCACCAGCGTCGACGGCAGCAGCCGCAGCGCTGGCGCGCCGGGCATGACGATGCGCCCCTCGCCGAGTTTCAGATCGAGGTCGAGACTGCGCGGCAGCACGCCGTCGAGTTCGAGGTGGCCGGCGCCATTGACCGTGGTCTGCAACAGCCAGTCCTTCGGCAGCAGGGCGGCGAATGCGGCGGTGTCCAGCTGCTCGATGCGATAGGCGATGCGGGTGAGCGGTGCGGCCAGCGTCGCGTCCAGGCACAGCCTTGCCGCAGCGGCGCGCCAGCAGGTCTGCTCGAGACGTTGCTGTGCCGTCGCCAGCGTCAGCCCGGCGGCGGCCTCCTGCTGCCACACCGGGCCGTACGGTGGCGTGAAGCTGGACTGCTGCAGGCTGCCCTTCCAGCTGCGGGCTTTCAGGTCGGCAGCACCCGCCAGCATCAGGCTGCCCTCGCTCCTGGGTGCGGTGGCGCTGGCTTGCAGCTTGATGGTGTGGCGTTCGATGCGGCCCTCCGCCAGCAGGCTGGCACTGGCCAGTCGGGTGTTGCCGACTTGCAGGCCGCTGGTGACCAGCTGCGCGCGCGATTCGGCGTCGGGCGCGTAGTCGAGTTCCAGCTGGGCGCTGGCGATGCTGTTGTCGGCAAAGCGCAGCGCGCGCGCCCTGCCCCTGGCCTGCACGGTGGGCGCCTGCGGTGCGCCGCGGGCAGTGGCATCGAGTTGCAGGGCGCCGGCCAGCGAGGGCAGCAGGGTTTTCAGATCGCTGGCATCGACGTGTAGCTGAGCATCGAGCACGGGCAGCACGGCGCCCTCGGCTTTCAAGGTGGTGCTGCCGCTGACCAGTGTCAGCGCATCCAGCTGCAGGCGCCGGGTTTCGCCTTGCAGTGCGGCCGTGCCGCGGGCATCCAGCCGCAGCGGATAGCCGCGCAGCGTCGAGTCCTTGAGCGCGGCCTTGAAGCGGACTTCCGGCACCTGGCTATCCGCCGTGGTGCTGGCTTCCAGCCGGCCATTGAGCTGGCCTTTCCATTCCGGAAGCAATACGCCGGGGTCGAGTTTCCTGAGCTCGGCAGTGGCATTCACCTTCAGCGCCGGCAGCCACTCGGCCTCGCCCTGGGCGCTGAGCGAGCCGGCGCCATCGGTGCTTTTGATCTGCAGGCGATCGATCCGCGCACCGGTGGTTTTCAGCTGCATCGCCGCATCGACATCGAAGCCCAGCGGCTTCTGTTCGACCGCCGTGCGCAGCGCGCCCTTGAGGGTGAGCGCGACCTCGAGCGGTGCTCCGCTAAGCACGCCGCGCAGCGTCGCCTCCAGCTGCGGCACCCGCACTTGCGCAACCCCTTGTAGCGGCCAGCGGGCGTCCTTGAGGGTGACGCTGAGCGCGCTCGCTTCGCCCATCACCCCGATCACGCCCTGTGCCTTCAGCAGCGCCGGGCCTTCCACCTGCAGCGACTGCACGGTAATGAACTTTGGCGCGATGGTGGCAAGTGCCACCGCCCGCACGATGCCCGCCTGGGCATGGGTGAATTGCAGGGCTTCGACCACGACGGTGTCCTTGCGCCAGCTGGCCGTGGCGCTCAGGGCATCGAGCACCAGCGGCGCGCCTTCGACCGGCCGCAATTCGAAGTGGGCGACTTGCGCTGCCCTCACCACCAGGTCGCGTGGCAGCTTGGGGTTGAGCGGTTTCGGCGGCTGCGCGGGGTGCTGTTTTTGCTGGACGATGACCCGGCCGACGTCGAGCCAGTCGACCCTGACGGTGCGATGCCAGAGCGCGCCGGGCGACCAGACCAGGCGCAGATGGTCGATTTCGGTACGGGCGCTGGCGGTATCGAGCACGATGCCCTCCAGCACGATCGGGCCGAACAGCCCGCCCTCGGCATGGGCGACGGTGAGCTCGCCGCCCATGAACTTCTGCACCACATCCACCGTCAGCGGCACCCCACGGGTGCCCAGCGCCCAGATCACCAGCGTCAGCAGGATCAGCAGGCCGAAAGTGACACGGCCGACGCCGGTGATGGCCCAGGCCAGCAGCAGGCCGACGCGGCTGAACAGCTTCACAGGCCCACCCGCACGCCGATGTGCAGCCGCACCGGCGACTCGCCGGCCTTCAGCGGATGCGCCAGATCGATCTGCAGCGAGCCGAACGGCGCGCGATAGCGCGCGCCGGCGCCGACGCCGTATTCGAGGCGCGGATTGGGCGCATCGCCGATGCCGCCGGCATCGACGAACACCGCCACACCCCAGGGGCTTTCTCGAAAGGCCTGCTCGACTTCGATGCTGAACACATTCAGATAGCGGCCACCGATGGTGCCGCCGTTGTCGTCGCGACCGGCGCCGATGGACTGGTAGCCGTAGCCGCGCACCGACTGGTCGCCGCCGGCAAAAAAACGTTCGTCCGGCGGCAGGTCGGTAAAGCCCTTGACGCTGGTGGCGCCGAACTCGACGCGGCCGAGAATCCTGCCGCGCTTGCCGAACGGCAGCGCGCCTTTCGCCACCGTGCGCGCCTGCAGGAAACTGGCGTCCGACAGCAGGCCCGCCTGCGCGCCGTGGGTGTCGAGGAATATCGACAGGCCGCGGCGGGCATAGGCCGGGTCATCCAGCCACTGGCGGGACAGCGACAGCCCCGGCGTCAGCAGTGATACGGCGTTGTCCTCGCCTTCGGTGAAATCGAAAATGCTGCGATGCAGGCGCAGGTAATAGATGCGCTTCCAGTCACCATGGTTGCGGTTGAGGGCAGCGCCCAGACGGAAGTCGCGGGAGCTGCCGAACGCCAGGTTTTCCTGTTCGCCGGCACCCGAGAAACTCAGGTATTCGCCCGGTGCGGTGCCGAAGGGAATGCGGTATTCGGCCGACGCGCCCGAGAGTTTCTGCGAGGCGCGCACCGCCAGCCGCAGCTTGTGGCCGCGGCTGTTCAGCCGCCGGAACTCGGTGGCGGCAGTGACACGGGCACCGGTGTCGGTGCCGTAGCCGACGCCGTAGTCGTCGCGGCGCGCCTTGTTGTCGGTGAGGGTGATCAGCACTGGAATGCGGTCGCCTTCGGCCTCGTCGCGCAGGGGTTCGATCTGCACGTCGCGGTAGTAGTCGAGATCGCTGAGCGCGAACTGGCTGTCGAGCAGCTTCTGCGGCGAGAACGCATCGCCGGGCACAAAGCGCAGGTAGCGCCGCAGCACCTCGAGATCGACCTTGTCGGAGCCGGTGAAGCGCACCTCGCCGAAGTGCCACCGCGGGCCGGTATCGAAAGTGAGCGCAGGCACTGCCAGATGCTTTGCGGTATCCACCCGCAACTCGGCGCGGGTGGTGCGCACATCCAGATACCCCGCCTCGCGCAGGGTATTCAGCGCGCGGGTCTTCAGGGCATCGTACTCGGCATGGCGCAGGCGACGGCCTGGCTGCGGTGCGTAGTCGCTGATCGCGGCCAGCTCGCCGCTGCCCGCGCCTTCAAGCACGATGTCGGGCTCGCTCCAGCGCACCGGTGTGCCGGCGCTGACGCGGTAGCGGGCAAAATAGTCCTTTGGCCCGCCGCGCAGCTCCGTGACGATCTCGGGCTCGTAGTAGCCGTACGGCTGAAGGGCTTTCTCGATGCTCTTGGCGGCGCCGTCGTGCAGGGTTTTCAGCCGCGCGTAGTCGAGTCGCCCGCGCTGGTGTTCGGCCACGAAGCCCAGCCAGTTGTAGGCGTTGGTCAGCTCCGGTTCGTCCAGCCCGGTGATGCGGAAATCCACCGTCACCCTGGGGCCGGCGTCGGTGCTCTGCGGCAGCGGCCCGGTGCTGACCGGAGGGGTCACGTCGGCGCTGGCGTCGGGCACCGGCGTGCGGGTGAGTTCCTCCACCGAGGGCTGGGCGCTCACCGGCGGCGACTCCTGCGCCCGGGCGCCCACGCCGGTGCAGCACAGAGCGAGCAGCAGGAGGCGGGCGGGTGGCGTCATCGGCACATTGTCCGACACCGGCCTGCTGCGGAGTGCTCTGCTGTCGGCCACTTATTCAGCGTGCTCGCGCTCGGGCATCAGCCAGTCTTTCGGCGCTGCGACGCCGCCCAGCGCGGCAAAGTCGAACAGCCTGGCATCCGCCAGCTGGCTGGGCGCGATGTTGCAGAGCGCGCGGAAAATCGTCTCGGTGCGGCCGGGGTAGTCGCGCTCCCATTGCGTCATCATCTTCCGTACCTGCTTGCGCTGCAGGTTTTCTTGGCTGCCGCAGAGCGTGCAGGGGATGATCGGGAATTGCTGCTGATCGGCGTATTCGGCTAGGTCATCCTCGCGACAATAGGCGAGCGGGCGGATCACCACATTGGTGCCGTCGTCGGAGAGCAGCTTGGGCGGCATGGCGGCTAGCTTGCCGCCGAAGAACAGGTTGAGGAAGAAGGTGCTGACGATGTCGTCGCGATGATGGCCGAGGGCGATGCGGGTATAGCCCTGCTCCCTGGCAAAGCTGTACAGCGCGCCGCGCCGGAGCCGCGAGCACAGCGAACACATGGTCTTGCCCTCGGGGATGTTGCGCTTCACAACCGAATAGGTGTCCTGCTCGAGGATGGTGAACGGCACGCCGCGGCTCTTCAGATATTCCGGCAGCACCTGCTCGGGAAAGCCCGGCTGTTTCTGGTCGAGATTGACGGCATGCAGCTCGAACTTGACCGGTGCCTTGGCCTGCAGCTGCAGCAGCATCTCCAGCATGGTGTAGCTGTCCTTGCCGCCGGAGAGACACACCATCACCCGGTCGCCCTCGCCGATCATCTGGTAGTCCATGATCGCCCGCCCGACATCGCGGCGCAGGCGCTTGGCGAGTTTGTTGGACTCGCGCTGATCGTGGCCCGCAGCCTCGCCCTTTGCCGCCGCGCGCTTGTGCAGGCTGGGGAAGCTGACCGGGATTTCGTTCGCTGGGCTGGGGCTATCGAGCATGGCGCCGATTTTAGCCTGCAGCGATCCAGCGATCCTGAGGACTCAGGTAATCGCGTGCACGCGATAGGTGTTGCGGCCCTCATGCTTAGCGATGTACAGCAGGCGGTCGGCTTCTTTCAGCAGTGCATTCCCGTCGGCTGCATCGGGCCCGAAGTGGCAGGCCATGCCGATGCTGGCGGTCATGGTGAGCGGTACGCCATCCAACAAAAATGGCTGACGGATTCCGTCGATCAATTTTTCGCAAAGCATTTCGGCATCAGCCTGACTGTAGATATTTTCGAGCACCACGGTGAACTCGTCACCACCCAGTCGCGCGCAGTAGTCGGTGATGCGCAGGCTGTCCCTGAGCCGCACGGCAAAGCTCTGGATCAGCGCGTCGCCAACCACATGGCCGAGCGAATCGTTGACCTCCTTGAGGCGGTCGAGGTCTGCAAACAGCACGGCCAGGCCTGGCTTCTGGCCCTCATATCGCGAGCCGCGCTGGCGACGATCAACAGCGCCTTTCAATGCTTGCTCAAACCCCGCGCGATTGCCGAGGCCGGTGAGGCTATCGGTGAGCAGCAGAGAGCGCAGGCGCGCTTCTTCGGCCTGCTGCTGTGCCTTGATTTCGAGATCGGCGTTGTGCAGGGCGGTGACATCCTCCACCGAGCCGACATAGCCGACGAGATTGCCATCCACCTTGACCGGCGCCGCCTTGCCGGAGACCCAGACCACCGTGCCATCGGGCCTGCGCAGGCGGTACTGGCTGTCGAACTGACCGACGCTATCGGTGGCAGCCTGCCACTCGCGCGAGACGCGCTGCAAATCCTCGGGATGCAGCAAGTTGACCCAGCCATTGCCCATCACCAGGGCGGACGATTGCCCGCAGATGGTTTCGTAGGTGCGGTTAACGTAGGTGCAGGCGCCGTCGCTGTCGGTGCGGAACAAGCCGATCGGAGAGGCATTTTGCACGGCTTGCAGCTCGGCCTGGCTGGCACGCTGGGCGATGGCCAAGTCGAAGAAGCGTTCCATCTGATCCTGCAGGTCGAGGTTCATTTTCTCCAGCCGCTGCTCGGCCGCGGCTTTGTCGTCAATGAAGCGCGACGCAATCGGTATCAGCGGCACCAAGGCTGCGGCAGTCGCCACCGAAACCACGGCTGTGATCGCCATGATCACCGCCTCAAGCCCGTAGTTCGGACGCCAGATATTCATCAGACTGATGAAGTGGGTGGTGCCGCAGGCGAGGATGAACGCCCCGAACAGACCAAACATCCAGTTGAATCTGAGCCCCTTTTGTCGCCGCATGAAGGTCAGCAGGGCAACCGGGATGGCCAGATATGCCAGCCCCACCATCAAGTGCGAGGCTGCCAGCGTCCAGACCAGCACCGGGTCCCAGGTGAGGCAGACGCCGTGCGGGAGACGACTGATGGGAGAGAAAAGGGAGATCAAGAGGAAAGGCACCAGTGAATAGGTGAGGCGCACCCAGCAAAGTATGCCGTGCGGATCCTGGCAGCCTAGACGGCAGGGCAATACACACGATGAGCGGGGGACTTTCCCCACGCGAAGGTATACACCGTCTGGACTGTCGCTACCCAAACTGCACAACAAAAGCCCCGCCAGCTTGGAGCGCTTGGCAGGGCTACCTTGACCTCGGCAGCACTACGCCGGCGACTCCTCTCGCACGAAAGTCGTCTCCTTGAACCACATCGCATAGAAAATGTAGAGCAACGCGGCTGCAGCCATGAGTGCCGCAAAGAACAGGAAGTAGATCGGCCCGACCAGCGCGTAAGTCGAGACCTCGGCCTTGGCGGTATCAAAACTGCCTGCCGTCTTGAGTGGCTGGCGGAATACCTTGTCGAGCAGGCGCAGGCGGCTGCCGGCGGCGTCGACCTCGCCCACCAGATAGGTGCCGGCCAGTGCTTCGGTCTTGCCATCGGCGAGCAGCACCTGAACGCCGGTGTCGCCGGCAAAGTCGATCTTCTGGCCGGTGACGAAATCGCCGGCGCCTGCCAGCGTCACCCAGGTCGACTCACCCACCTGCATGGCCGTTGCGGCGAGCGGCTTGATCATGATGGTGTTGACTGCGGCGGTGAAGGCATTGCCGACGCTGGTGGAGAGCAGGAACAACGCCATGATGAAGCTCTTCATGTACAGCGGCGCCTGCTTGTAGCTGTATTCGAGTGCGGTGATCGACACCAGCACCTCGGCGGCGGTGAGTACCGCATAAGCGCTGATCTGCCACCACATGCTGACCGTGAAGCCGCTCTGGATGCGCTGTTCGATCCAGGCCACGATCACAAAGGAGGCGGCGACCACGAAGAAGCCCATGCCGATCTTGCGCAGCGGCGTGACCTCGAAGAACTTGCCGAGCAGGGGATAGATGCCGAACGTGAAGATCGGCACCAGGATCAGGATGAACAGGCCGTTTACCACCTGCACCTGCGCCGGCAGCATCTCGTAGCTGGCGAGGTTGGCGAGGGCCGGGATGCCGCCGAGAAAGCCGAACAGGTGTTTGTCCATCAGCGCCGACTGCGCCTGGATGGTCCAGCTGTTGCCGTTGCTCTGATCCCACAGCGACCAGAAGAAGGCGATGAACAGGTACAGGCCGGCGAGCTTCAGCACGATGCGCAGGCCGTCGCCGGTGAGCGAGCGTTCCAGCCAGCTGCGCAGTTCTGCCGGCAGCCGCTGCCTGAGCCCGGTTTTCAGGCACAGCGCCGCCACGCCCGACAGCGAGCCGAGCAGAGTGACGGTGGCGAGCAGGATGTTGCGGCCGGAGGCCATGAACACGAAGCCGGTGAATGCCAGCACTGCGGCGAACACCAGCAGGAAGGCCGGCAGCGCCAAGCCCGGCTTGGGCATCGCGGCGGGCACCACCGCGAACTTCTTGCGGCCCAGCCAGAACACCAGCGTCGCCAGTGCCATCATCGCGCCCGGCAGGCCGAACGCGAACTTGGGGCCGTAGTCGGGGTTGGCCAGCAGTTCCGGGCAGAAGTAGATCGAGATCGACGAACCGGCGTTGATGGCGATGTAGAAATACGAGAACGCGCGCTCGATGAGATGCGCATTGGCGCTGGTGAACTGGTCACCGACGTTGGTGGAAACACAGGGCTTGATGCCGCCGGTGCCAAACGCCACCAGGAACATGCCGAGCACCAGAGTCGTTTCGCTGCTGCCGAAGGCGATCACGAAGCAGCCGGTGACGTAGACCATCGAGAAGCTGATGATGGTGCGGAACTTGGCTAAGAACACATCCGAGACGATCGCGCCCAGCAGCGGAAAGAAATACGCCCCCGACTTGAACAGCGCCTGCCAGGTGGCCGCCTTGGCATCCCCGAACTTGAGGAAGTCGATCATGTAGGCGACCAGGATCGCGTTGATGCCGTAGAAGCAGAACCGCTCGGCGAACTCGTTGGCAACGATATAAGGCAGGCTCGCAGGCATTCTGTCGCTGCGGGCGACGGTGGCAGTGGTCATGGGGTCAGGGTCGGATGAGCTTGGCAGGGACGCTAGCACAGGGTGAAGCCGCAGCAACAGGCGAGCATCGCTCGCCGCGGCTTCACCGTCGGGCATGGATGCCGGACGCGGGGGGTGATCAGTCGCTTAAGCTCGCGCCAGGGACAGCCTGACGCAGCAAGGATGGAGGTGTTTCTACGCTGTACGCCTCAAGCCTCCAGCCAGAAGGTCACCGGCCCGTCGTTGACCAGCGCCACCTGCATGTCGGCGCCGAACCGGCCGGTCTGCGCCGCTGGCAGGCTCTGCTGCACGCACTGCACCAGATGCCCGAACAGGCGTTCTGCCAGTGCCGGCTCGGCGGCGCTGGTGAAGCTCGGGCGCCTGCCGCTGCCGGTATCCGCCGCCAGGGTGAATTGCGGTACCAGGATCAGCCCGCCGGCCACTTCCAGCACGCTCTGGTTCATGCGGCCTGCGCTGTCGGCGAACAGCCGGTAGCCCAACAGCCGCGCCGCCAGTTTTTCGGCGTGGGTCTGATCATCGTCGCGCGTCACCCCCACCAGCACCAGCAGGCCATGGTCGATGCGCGCGATCAGCGCGCCGTCCACCCGCACGCTGGCGGCCTTCACTCTTTGCAGCAGTCCGATCATTTGCAGGATTCCGATCCGTTCAACCTACAATCCTCGCCGAACAGGGAGAGGCATGAAAACCTTTGCATGGATGTTGCTGCGTTTCTTCGCCGCCTGGCCGCTGCCGCTGCTGCATGGACTGGCGGCGGTTCTGGGCTGGCTGTCGTGGATCATCCCCAACCGCCGCAAACGGGTGGCGCTTCGCAATGTCGAGCGTTGCTTCCCCGAAAAACCGGCTGCCGAGCAGCAGCGCATCGCCCGCCGAGCCTTGACCGAGGAGTTGAAACTGTTTCTGGAGACCCCGCGCCTGTGGCTGTGCAGCAAGGCCACCATGCGCGGCTACCTGAAGCAGGAAACCGATATCGAGCTGCTGGACAAGGCTTTCGCCAAGGGCAAGGGGGTGATTCTGCTGACCCTGCACCAGGGCCAGTTCGAGCAACCTGCCATGTGCATGTCCGAGCGATACCCCTTCACCGGCCTCTACAAGGAGCAGGGCGGCACGGGTGGCGGTGCGGCAATCGACGAGGCCTCGCTGAAGGGCCGCACCCGCTTCGGCGGCAAGATGATTGCAGTCAAGCCCGGTGTGAAGCGCCAGGTGCTGCCGCTGCTCGCCGCCAACCAGGGCGTCTACTTCGTCGCCGATCAGGATCCGCCACCCGGCAGTGGCGTGTTCGCGCCGTTCTTCGGGCATCCGGCGCATACGCCGGTACTGGTGCGCACGCTGGCACAGGCCTCGGAGGCGGAAATCCTGGTGTTCTATGGCGAGCGGCTGCCCTGGGGGCAGGGCTACAAGTCGCATTATCTCGAAGCCCCGGCCGCCATCCGCGACCCCGACCCGGTGATATCGGCGACGGCGCTGAACGCGATCTTCGAGCACTGCGTGCGCAAGATTCCGCATCAGTACTGGTGGACCTACCAGCGTTTTCGCCGCCAGCCCCAAGGTGCTGCGGATTTTTATGCCGGAACCCGCTGAAGCCTCTTGCGGCGTCAAAAACAGTACCTAGAATCGCGTCCGTCACGGAACTGAATGCGGTCCCCCGGGGTCGATGGCCTCGTCATTCCCACACCCCAAAAAACTAGAGAAGACATGCAGCACGACATCCTCATCGAAGCGCGTGGCCTGACCCGGCGCTACGGCCCCAACATCGCGGTGCAGGACATCGACCTGACGCTCAGGCGTGGCGAGATCCTGGGTCTGCTCGGCCCCAATGGCGCGGGCAAGTCGACCACCATGAAAATGCTCACCGGCAATCTGGCGCCGTCGGCCGGCAGCGTGAAGATCAACGGCATCGACATCGCCGCCGAACCAAAAAAAGCCAAGCAGTCGCTCGGCTATCTGCCGGAACTGCCGCCGGTGCACCCCGAGGTCACCGTCGATGAATACCTCGATTTCGTCGCCGCCCTGCACGGGGTGGCGGCCGCTGCGCGCAAGGCCGCGGTGGCCAAGGCCAAGCAGTCCTGCGGCCTGACTGAAGTCGGCCGCCGCCTGATCGGTAATCTCTCCAAGGGTTTCCAGCAGCGGGTGGGCCTGGCGCAGGCCATTGTGCATGCGCCGCCGGTGATCATTCTCGACGAGCCGACGGTGGGTCTCGACCCGATCCAGATCCGCGAGATCCGCGCCCTGATCGCCGCACTCGCGCAGAACCACAGCGTGATCCTGTCCAGCCACATCCTTCCGGAAATCCAGGCGGTGTGTTCGCGGGTGATGATCGTGCATCGCGGCCGGGTGGTGTTCCAGGACTCGATGGCGGCAGTCAATGCGCAGAACGCCTCGCGCCTCGCGGCGATCTTCAAACACGCTCCGAACGGCTTTGCCGTGCCGGGCATCGCCAGCACGCAATCGCTCGGCGAAGGCCGCTTCGTGTTCACGCCGGAGCCCGGTAACGACCCGCGCGAGGCCTTGATCGCGGCCAGTGTTGCCAATGGCTGGGGCCTGCTGGAACTGAAAACCGAAGGCCGCACGCTGGAAGAAATCTTCGTCTCGCTGACTGCCGGCGACTTGACCGAACTGAAGGAAGCCGCATGAGCATCATGCTCTCCATCGCGCGCCACGAAGCGCGCCGCATCTTCGTCTCGCCGCTGGCCTGGACGGTGCTTGCCGTCATCCAGTTCATCATGGGTCTGTCGTTCTTCTTGCTGCTGGGCGAGATGGTCAACAACCCCGGCTCGCTCAACCAGTACTCGGGGGTTGCCGACTACATCGGCGGCGGGCTGTTCGGATTCTCAGCGGTGCTCTTGCTGCTGATCGTGCCGCTGATGACCATGCGGCTGTTCGCCGAAGACCGCAAGAGCGGCAGCCTGACCCTGCTCACCACCGCGCCGGCCTCGCTGACCGAAATCGTGCTCGGCAAGTTTCTGGGCCTGACGGTGTTCTTTCTCGCCGTGCTGGTGTCGATGGCGCTGATGCCGTTTTCGCTGTTGGGCGGCACCGATCTCGATACCGGCCGCATCTTCGCGGGACTGCTGGGGCAGCTGCTGCTGATGCTGAGCTTCGGCGCGGCGGGGCTGTTCGTCTCGACGCTGACCAAAGAGCCGGTGATTGCGGCGGTGGGCGGTTTCGGTCTGCTGCTGGTGGTCTGGCTGATGGAGGCGATGGCCTACGGCGGGGGCATGTTCAGCGAGCTGTTCCGCTATCTCTCGCTGATCGGTCACTTTGAAAAGCTCAGGCGCGGCGTGTTCGACACGGCCGACGTCGCCTATTACCTGCTGTTCATCACCTTCTTCCTCTGGCTCGCGGTGCAGCGGCTCGACGTCGAGCGTTCGTAAGCACTGAAGAGCATTCATCCATGAACAAGAAAACGATTCGCTTCAATCAGGCCATTTCCGCGCTGCTGTTCCTCGCCGTCATCGGCCTGCTGGGCTGGCTTTCCACCCAGTTCAAGACCGAGTTCGACTGGACCGCCAACCAGCGCAACTCGCTCACCGCCGCCTCGGTGAAACAGCTCGGCAACATGAAGGGCCCGGTGAAGGTGCTGGCGTTCGCGCCCTCCGGCCCCGAGAACCGTGCCGACACCGCGCAGTTCTTCGTGCGCTACACGGCCGTGAAGAAAGACCTCACGGTCGAGTTCATCGACCCGGTGAAAAACCCGACCAAGGTGCGCGAGTTCAACATCCAGCAGGTCGGCGACCTGGTGCTGGAATACGACTCCCGCCGCGAGACGGTACGCGCCGGCGAGATGAACGAGGCCGCCATCACCCAGGCCCTGCAAAGGCTGAGTTTTGCCGAGCAGCGTTTCGTGGTGTTCCTGCAGGGCCATGCCGAGCATGCCGTCGGCGAGACCGGTGCGGCCGGCTACTCGGCCTTCGAGCAGATGCTCAAGGAAAACGGCTTTGCCGCGCAGGCCCTGAACCTCGGCACCACGCCGCGGGTGCCGGACAACGCCGCCCTCGTGGTGGTGGCCGGCCCCGGCAGCGCGCTGCAGGCGGGCGAGACCAGGATCCTGCTGGATTACCTCGCCGCTGGCGGCAATCTGCTGTGGCTGTCCGACCCCGATTCGCCGCCACCGCCCGCTGACTTGAGTGCGGCACTGGGTGTGGTGTTCGAAAAGGGCACCGCGATCTTCCCCGAATATGCAGCGATGACCCAGGACCCCAGCCTGTTCCTGACCGCGAGCTATCCGCGCACACCGGTGACCCAGAACCTCGCCGAGAACACGCTGTTTCCGGTGGCCCGTGCCATCAGCACCGACCCCGCCGCCAAGCCCGATCCGGCCTGGCTGCCGCAGCCCTTCCTGCAATCGACCCAGCAGGCCTGGATCGAGACCGGCCCGCTGGCAGGCGAGATCGGCTTCGAGCCGGAGCAGGGCGACAAGCCTGGCCCGCTGACGCTGGGCCTGCTGCTCGTGCGCAGCCTGAAAGCGCCCGTCGCAGATGCCGCCCAAAAAGCCGCCCCCGATGCACCGGAGCCGGTCGGCAAGCCGCAGCGCGTCGCCATCGTCGGTGACTCGGATTTCCTCACCAACGCCGTCCTGGCACAGGTGGGCAATGGCAAGCTGGGCCTGAACCTGGTGCGCTGGCTGGCGAGCCGCGACGACCAGCTCGACATCACCGTGCCGCCGGCACGCGACCAGTCGCTGTCGCTCTCACCCATGATGGTGCTGCTGCTGGAGATCGGCTTCCTCGTGCTGCTGCCGGTGCTGCTGCTGACGATCGGGATCGGGCGCTGGCTGTCGCGCCGCCGGCGGTGAAGCGATGAACCGCAGCCGCCTCAATCTGCTGCTCGCCGTCATCGTGCTCGCGCTCGGCGCGGGGGCCTGGTGGGCGAAGCAGCACAAGGACAAGCCCAAGGCCCTGCTCACTCCGCTCGCCGCCGAAGGCGTCAGCCGGATCGTGGTCGAATGGCCCGGCAGCCCGACCATCAAGCTCGAAAAACAGGGCGGCAACTGGCTTCTCGAAGAGCCGGTAAAAACCCGCGCCGATGGCTTCGAGGCGGTCGGTGCGACCAGCCTTGCCAGCACCGAGGTGCAGAGCACGCTGGATGGCGAGGGCCTTGATCTCAAGGAGCTGGGCCTGGACCCGCCCGACCACACGGTGACCCTCAACGAGGTAAAGATCGAGTTCGGCGCGACCGAGCCGCTGCAATCGCGCCGCTACGTGCGGGTCGATGGCGTCGTCAAGCTGATCGAAGACCCCAACAGCGCGGCGCTCGACAAGGACTACGCCGATCTAGTCAGCAAGCAGCTGTTTGCGGCGGGCGATGAGCTGGTGAAGATCGAACTGCCGACTTTGGTGCTCAGCAAGGGGGCAGACGGCAACTGGACGGCCCCGGCAGGCACCGCCAATGCCACGCCACAGAAACTGAAAACGCTGGCCGATGGCTGGAAAGCCGCGCAGTCGATGTGGAACGAAGCCGCGCCGGGCGCCGCACCGCTGGGCGATGCGATGCGCATCACCACCGCCGATGGGCGCGTTTACAGCTACCTGGTGGTCGCCACCGATCCGCAATTGGTGCTGTATTCGCCGGCACTGAAAGTGCGCTACCAGCTCTCCAAGGCGCTGGCGGACGAGCTGCTGAAGCTGCCGGTGGCGAAGGCGGCTGAAGCCGCACCGGCCAGCAGCACCACACCCTAGAGGCTGGTCGGCCAGGCCCGCATCAGCTGCTCGCCGACGCCAGCGGTCGGTTGCGGGCGGTGGATCTCGATCAGGCGGATCAGCGTGTTACGGGTGTGGCGCGGGTCGATCACCTGCTGGGCGTTGAAGGCCGCCATCGCGTAGTTCATCCAACAACGGCTCACTGCCGAAGACGTTGCCCGCCCAAGTGCGAGCCGACTGGATGCTGGCGACCAAAGTGCATGCCCCATGCACCAGGAGCGTGGCGCGTCCATCATCGCCGGCAGGCCGACCTTGAGGGCCTGACTCGCCCGCACTTCATCGGCCTGCTCGTCGCCCTGATAGCCCAGCACTCGGGGCACACCCACTGCGATCATCCGCAGCTTCGCCGCACTCTTGTTGCCCATCGCAGCAATCCATGCCGGATCAGGGCCGATGAACACTAACTCTGCGTACTGCACTGCCTGTGCAAAGTCGGCGCGCTTTGAGAGAAAGCCGTAGCGCAATGCACTGCTTCAGCGCCGGTCTGTGCTGAACGCGTTGGCCATCAGAACCAGCTTTCCTGCATCGCCGCACAGGTCTGGTCACGACCGCGCACCACCTGCAACCAGGCCTCGATCTTCGGCAGCTCGTAGTGGAAGAAATAGCGGCAGGCGGCTAGCTTGCCCTCGCGCAGGGCCTCGTTGTTTTGCGCAGTGGCGGTGATGGCGACATCCAGCCACACCCAGCTCAGCACCACATGGCCGAAGGCCTGCAAATACAGCGTGGCGTTGGCCAGCACTTCCACCGGCGTGCCGCCAGACCATGCGGTCTGCGTCGCAGCACCGAGTGCCTTCACCGCCTCTCCGAGTGCCTTGGCATGCGCCTGCAAGCCAGCATGTGCATGGGCGCGCTGGATGGTGTCGGTCATGCGGCTGGCGAGCAGCAACAGGCCCTTGCCGTTCTGCATCACCACCTTGCGGCCGAGCAGGTCCATGCCCTGAATGCCGTGGGTGCCTTCGTGGATCATGTTCAGGCGGTTATCGCGCCAGTACTGCTCCACCGGGAAGTCGCGCGTATAGCCGCAGCCGCCCAATACCTGAATCGCGAGGCTATTCGCCTCCAGACACCATTCGCTCGGCCAGCTCTTGGCGATGGGCGTGAGCATTTCCAGCAGCAGGCCGGCTTCAGCGGCTGACTCCGGCGCACCGGTGTGCTGCTCATCGACCAGCCTTGCGCAATACAGGCCAAGTGCCAGCGCGCCCTCGCTGTAGCTCTTCTGCGCCAGCAGCATGCGCTTCACATCGGCGTGCTCGATGATCTTCACCTGCGGCGCGCTCGCATCCTTGCCACCGGCCTGCATTGGGCGACCTTGCGGGCGATTCTTCGCGTAGTCGAGCGAGGCGAGATAGCCCGCCATGCCGAGCATGGTGGCGCCCATGCCGACGCCAATCCGCGCCTCGTTCATCATGTGGAACATGTATTTGAGGCCCTGTCCCGGCTCGCCGACGCGATAGCCAATGGCACCCGCACTGCCGCCGGGCTGGAACTTGCCTTCGCCGAAATTGAGCAGGGTGTTGGTGGTGCCGCGATAGCCGAGCTTGTGGTTGAGGCCCGCCAGCACTACGTCGTTGCGCGCGCCGGTGAGGCTGCCATCGGCGTTGACTAGTTTCTTCGAAACGATGAACAGCGAGATGCCCTTCACGCCCGGCGGCAGCTTGCCGTCGGCATCCGGGATCTTTGCCAGCACCAAGTGCACGATGTTTTCCGACAGCTCGTGCTCGCCGCCGGAAATCCACATCTTGTTGCCGCGCAGGCGATAGCGGGGCCCTAGTGGATCACTCTCGTAGTCCGCGCCATCGGCCTCAGCGCGGGTGGCGATATCCGACAGGCTCGAACCTGCCTGCGGCTCCGACAGGCACATGGTGCCGAACCACTTGCCGGACAGCTCCGGTTGCGCGAACACCGCCTTCTGTTTCTCGGTGCCATGCGCGAGCAGGAGATTGGCGTTGCCAAGCGTGAGCATCGGGTAACCAAAAATCGCAATGCTGGCCATGGAGAAGAAGCTGTTCGCCGCCATCTCCATCACGCAGGGCAGCTGCATGCCGCCGTGCTCGTAGTCCTGCGCCGCCGACATCATTCCGGAGGCGACATAGGCCTGTGCAGCACGGCCGGTGACGGCCGGCATGTGCACCTTCTCGCCATCGAAGTGCGGCTCTTCGAGATCGATCTGGCGGTTGTAGGGCGCGAACTCCTTGGCGGCGATGCGCTCGCAGTTGTCGAGCACGGCGTCGAAGGTTTCGCGGCCGTGGTCGGCAAACCGCTCGCGCTCGGCCAGCGCGGGAATGGACAGCCAGTCGTAGAGGAAGAAATCGAGTGTGGGGCGGTAGCTCATGCTCTGAGCGCCTCGAACAAGCTGGAGGCGCCGATGGCGCCACCGAGCTTGACCACACTGCAGCGCGTTGCGACATTCTCGGCGGCTTCCAACATCGGCCAGCAGATGACGGGATTATTGTGTGTCAGCAAACCTTCGGAGAGCATGTGAGTGGTGAACTTCTGCTGCGTGCAGGAGGTGCTCTCTACATCTCCGGAGTGGTAATTCGCGACTTCAATGAGGCCTTGCGCAGCCTGTGCTAAGGCCTGCGGTGACGAGGAACAGAAGTGTTTGGCTGTGAGACCACTCACCGTCGCCGGGCAGCCGGCGCGCAGTGCGGCCTGGCGGGTGGCGCGGACAGCTTCGGCATCAGTCATTTCAAATCTCTCGATCAATAAATCTAGTTAAAGGTCCTGCCAACCGGAGTTAGCCGCTGCAGCAGCGTGACGGGCTGCAAGAAGGCGGCATCACCGAGCGGGGTGCGCTAGCAGTGCCCAGCCCCATGAGATCAGCATACGATATCGGCCCGCCATGTCAGGGCGGAAAGCCATCGCCCCTGCGATAGACAAGTCGAGGTCTCCGGCCTTGGCTTAAATGCCTTTCTTCAGCAGTTGAGCAGCTTCGTTGGCGAAGGAAAAACTAGCCACTCAACGATCTCGGGATCGCTAATCTGGCGCGAGGTGATGCCGAGTGCCCGACGTCCGCCCGAGTTGAGTAGCGGTTGGGTTTAGAGCTTGGGGTTATTGATTCCATCGCTTGCCGATCGCCGCTGTGGTCA
The DNA here is from genome assembly GCA_046598075.1 of Stagnimonas sp. Lineage (GTDB taxonomy): Bacteria > Pseudomonadota > Gammaproteobacteria > Nevskiales > Nevskiaceae > Stagnimonas. Next base: position 9,148 of record JBKJJE010000163.1, on the reverse strand, counting down.
GCGCAGCGGCGAGTTCTTAGAATACGGCGCCTGAACCCAATGTCTTCCGCCGGAGTTTTGCCGTGAGCAGCAACCACAACCCCAACAACGACAGTGCCCACGACAAGGAGTTTTTCCGTACTTTCGGCATGGTGCTCGCCGCACTGGGCGGCATTTTCGCTTTCTGCATTTTCGCCGCCAGCCTGATCGTGCCCAAGCCCGCAGCCAGTGACGCCGAAAAAGCCCGGCTGGAAGCCCGCATCAAGCCGGTGGCGGTGGTCATCACCGATCCGTCTGCACTGGTCAAGGTCAGTGCCTCAGCGGTCAAGCGCGAGCCCCTGACCGCAGATCAGGTCTACGCGCAAGCCTGCGGCGCCTGCCACACGGCCGGCGTGCTCAACGCACCAAAAGTGGGCGACAAGGCGGACTGGGCCAAGCGCGCGGCCGTCGATGGCGGCCTTGATGGCCTCACCGCCAATGCCATCAAGGGCAAAAACAGCATGCCTGCGCGCGGTGGAAACCCTGATCTGAGCGACGAGGAAATCAGGGCAACCGTCAAGCAGATGCTTGATAAAAGCGGGGTCTGAACGCTGCTGAGAGTGGTAGTCGAGGGTCATCCCAAGCTGAACGCTGGCATGGCCTTTGCTTCGTCAGATGTTGTGGTCGCTTTTGGTGCATCTAAGCCATTGATGCGTCTCAAGCTCCATGAGCGTGACATTTTGATGATGCAAATCCGGCCGCATGTCGTGGCCCGTGCAACCCACTATCAGGAGAGGATGTAATCATGAAGATCAAGCAGATCGTCGCATGTGCGGCTGTTATCGCGGCAGCGGGTGTTTCGGCTCAGGCGTTTGCAGGCGCAACCGGCAACGTCGGTGCTTACAATCAGTATGTGTTCCGCGGCGTTGATCAGACCTCCAACGGCGCTGCAGTGCAGGGTGGTTTGGACTTTGCCTCCGACAGCGGCCTCTACGTCGGCAGCTGGGCGTCCAACACCAGCTTCGCCGGCACCGAAGTGGATCTGTACGGCGGCTACGCCGGCAAGCTCGGCGATGTCGGCTTCGACGTCGGCGGCCTTTATTACTACTACACCGATGCCAGCAGCTTCAACACTCTGGAAGGTTACTTCGGCCTCTCCTACAACATCGCGTCGGCCAAGTATTTCTACACCACCGACTACTTCGGTACCGATGAAAGCGGCAGCTACCTGACCGGCTCGATTGGATTTCCGATCACCGAAACCGTCAAGCTCAGCCTCAACGCCGGCTACAGCTTCGGCAAGGGCGTGAAGGCGACGTTCGGTGACGAGTATTACGACTACGGCGTCACTCTCGCCAAGGACATCGGCAGCGGGTTCTCTGCCAGCTTTGCCGCCATTGGCAATGACCTCGAAGGCACTGGGCTGGACAAGGGCAAGGTCGTGCTTGGTCTGAAGAAGACCTTCGACCTGTAAAAATCTTCCGCGATTTGCGAAAAGGGCTGCTTCGGCAGCCTTTTTTGTTTTCCGCCGGATTTCAGAGCTCCTGCGATTGCCCCTGCCGCTCCTGCGGGATCACCCCGTCAGTCATCCAGCAGCCTTGGTAGGGGCTGCGATCCTGGCGGCGCAGCACAAATACATACCGGAATGTGCGCCCGCCCAGGCTGGTCAGCTCCACCGGTTGCAGCACTCGGCCATCTTCCTGGAGAGAAGCGAGCAGCCGAGCGGACTTGAAATTGATGAGTTCGCCAAAGCCATTGCGGATCATCGCCGAGAATCGTGGCAACGGGCCGGTCTGTGCTCTGTTTTCAGGCGAGGCAAACCGGAACACCGTCGCGAAGCCGGCATCCTTACTGGGATGATCGACATGCTGCAGGGCGTCCAGCTGTAGTTGCACGACTTCACGTGGACTCAAGCCGGGGCTTGGCTGCGCCGCCGCACCAGGCTGCGCGCTCGCTAAGGACGCGTTCAGCATCATCAGAAAAGCTGACCACCCCAGCAAGGTATTGCGCATCGGGTACTCCTCGTGCCTTACGCAGGCTGATCTGACCTTATCATGCAGTCAAACACCCGGAACCCCTCCATGTCCAACCACCTGCGCCATGCGCTGACTGTTTCTGCTCTGGCCCTTACTTTGGTGGCTTGCGCGACCTCGCCGCTGGGCCGTAGCCAGTTTGTGCTGGTTTCCAACGAGGAGGTCAATCAGGCGGGTATCGCCTCGTTTCGTGACCTGCAAAAAAAGCTGCCGCAGTCGAGAGACAGCCGCCAGGTGAGCTACGTCAACTGCGTCGCCGCGGCGATCGTCGGTGAAATTCCCAACTTGCAGGCGGCAGGGCAGCTGCGGGTGCCGTCAGGCTGGGAAGTGGGCGTATTCGACAGCAAGGAGGTCAACGCCTTCGCCCTGCCAGGCGGCAAGATCGGCGTCTACTCCGGCCTGCTCAAGGTGGCAGCCACGCAGGACCAGCTGGCCGCCGTAATCGGCCACGAGGTCAGCCATGTGCTGGCTGGGCATTCGGCCGAGCGCTACTCCGAAACCATGGCCTCCCAGTTGGGCAGCGTGCTGGTGCAGGCCACCACCGGGGTCAATGGGCAGATTGTCGATCTCGCGACCAACGCTTTCATCCTGCTGCCGTTTTCACGCACCCACGAAACCGAGGCGGATCTGCTCGGGCTGGACCTGATGGCCGGCGCCGGATTCGATCCACGTCAGGCGATTACCCTGTGGCAGAACATGGCGCGCGCGGGTGGCGGCAAGCCGCCGGAGTTCATGTCGTCGCATCCATCCGACGAGACGCGCATCCGCAAGCTGTCCGAACGCCTGAATACCGCCATGCCCATTTATGAGCGGGCCCGCGCCTCTGGACGCAGTCCGCGCTGCTCGTAGCCCAAGACTTCAGTCTGCCGTCGCTGCAATGAAGTGGCAGGCGGCAAAATGCTCGGGCGCCATGCGCCGCAGCGAGGGCACGTCGCGCCCGCAGAAGTCATCTGCCAACTCACAACGGTCGCGGTAACGACAACCTACCGTGACGCCATTTGCCACTGCGGCCGGCGGACGGCTATCCGCATCGCCTGCCGATGTCGGGGCGGGGCTCTCAAGACCAGCACCGGGCACCGCTGCCAGCAGAGTGCGGGTGTAGGGGTGCAGTGGCCGCGCGAACAGGCGCTCGCGCGGTGCTTGCTCCATTACCGTACCGGCGTACATCACCAGCACCCGCTGTGCCAGCTGTCGCACCACCGCCAGATCATGGGCGATGAACAGCATCGCCAGACCAAGGTCGCGCTGTAGGTCGGCCAGCAGGTTGACGACCTGCGCCTGCACGGAGACATCGAGCGCCGACACCGGCTCGTCGCAGATCAAGAGTTTCGGTTCCACCACCAGCGCGCGTGCCAGCGCGATGCGCTGGCACTGGCCACCGGAAAACTCATGTGCATGACGCTGCATATCGATGGCGCTCAAACCCACCCGTTCCAGCACCGCCGCCACCCGCTTCGGCCGTTCGGCCTTTTCGATGTCGGGGCGCAAGGCGATCAATGGCTGCTCGACGATGCGTCCCACTTTCATGCGCGGATCGAGGCTGGCGAGCGGATCCTGGAACACCATCTGGATGTCACGCCGCAGCGGTTTCCAGCGGGTCTTGTCCAGCTGTGCCAGATCAGTGCCGTTGAAGATCGCCGCACCTGCTGCAATCGGCTGCAAGCCCAGCAGGGCCTTGGCCAGACTGGACTTGCCGCAGCCAGACTCGCCGACGACGCCTAAGGTTTCGCCCGCATGCAGGTTGAAGTCGAGACCATCGACAGCGTTGCGCCAGTGGCGCGCGCGCCAGGGCAGCAGGCGGGGTTGCGGGTAGCGAACCACCAGACGGCGGACGATGAGCAAAGGCTGTTCGGACATGGCACATTTTCGCATGGGCAAAAAAAAACCTGCCATCAGAATCGATGGCAGGCCCTGAGGTGTAGTGAACAGGGAGCCTGAGCTCCCCGCTTATTCAAGCAGGCTGCGCAGCATCCATGCGGTCTTCTCGTGCACCTGCAGACGCTGGGTCAGCAGGTCAGCGGTCGGCTCGTCGCTGGCCTTGTCGGCCAGCGGAAAAATCGAGCGCGCGGTGCGGGCGCAGGCCTCATGGCCCTTGACCAGCAGGCGCACCATTTCCATCGCCTCGGGTACGCCATCGGTTTCCTCGATGGACGAGAGCCTGCCGAATGCGCCATAGGTGCCGGGCGCCGGGAAACCCAGTGCACGAATGCGCTCGGCCACTTCATCCACCGCCAGCGCGGACTCGGTGTAATGGGTCATGAACATCAGGTGCAGGGAATTGAACATCGGCCCTGTCACGTTCCAGTGGAAATTGTGGGTCTTGAGATACAGCGTGTATTCATCGGCCAGCAAGCGCGAGAGGCCGTCGGCAATGGCATGGCGCTGATCGCTCTTGATGCCGATGTCGATCGGTGCCGATTTCGCGGACTTCGACATGGGCTTGCTCTTCTTGTCGGTTTTTCTCACGGCGTGACCTCGTCAGTTGAAAGTCGAAGCATTGAACCGGGCGGAGGTGAAGCGGCAATGAACCAGAGCAGCCGCATCAGGGCGGGAGCAGCTTGTTCTTGCGATAGAAAGTGAAGATATCGTTCAGGTTGCGCCTGGGCTTGAAGCCGAAGGTCCTGTTGAACAGGCTGCCGTCGAGCACCACCGGGTACTTGAAGTAGTTGATGAGATAGGGCGGGAAGAAAGCGTTCCAGTTCAGGAGCCCAGATATGAGCTTGGGTAATGCGGGCGGCAGCGACAGGATCGGCAGCTTCTTGCAGCCGCATTCCTCCACCGCACGCTGGTAGGGGCAGTAATCGTCGGGGGCGACGTTGTAGATGCCCGGCCTGTTGCCCTCGAAGGCCAGTACCATCGCATCGGCCATGTCGTCGACATGCAGGAACTGCATCATCGGCGAGAATCCCATCAGCACCGGCGTATACGGCCGCGACAGCAGCAGGCTCATGGTGTTGCGCACTCCCGGCCCCAGCACATTGCAGGGGCGCAGGATGGTGATGTTGAGCTCCGGGTGCTTCCAGAGATAGATGTTGGCGAGCGATTCCAGCTCCACCGAATCGACCAGGTCCATGGTCACCTCGCTGGCTTTCAGCGGGTGGTCCTCGTCGAGCAGCGCCGGGTTGTAGGCGGAAGCACCGTAGACGTAGTAGGTCGAATGCACGATCACCTGGCCGACGCCGTATTTCTTGCACAGCTCGAACAGCCGCTTGCTGCCCAGCACGTTGGCGTTGTAGCGGCGGTCGCGCGAGTACTCGTGGGCAAAGATGCGACCGATGTGCAGCACCGCGTCGATCTTGTGGTTGAGGAAGATGTCCTCGAAATCGCGCTTCTCGATTTCCACCTTGTAGCTGGGGATGCCGGCGTCGGTTTCCACCTTGCGGCGAAAGTCCACCGCAACGACGTTGTACTTGCCGTGCAGCCGCGCGATCACCCGCTTCGCCAGCGCGCCGCCGGCGCCGGTGACCAGAACGGTTTTTTTGGGTGTTGCCGCCGCTTTTTTGGTAACCGCCATCGACCTCTCCTCAGTACACGCTGGGGCGTTCTTTCAGGCCCTTGGCAATCAGTTGCCGAATCTCGGTCTTCACCTGCTCGACCAGCACCGTCACCTCTTCTTCGGTTTTCACCGGCTTGTAGAGAATGGGCTTGCCGAAGTTGAGCACCACGCGCGCAGGCAGCGGGAACGGCAGCGCAATCGGCGCGTAGGGAATGCCGAGCATTTTCGCCAGCGGTGCGATGTTGGCGAGCGACGGCATGGTCTCTTCGCAACCGACCACGCCGCAGGGCACGATCGGCGTGCGATGGTTGATGGCCAGATGCATGAAGCCATTGCCGAAACGCTGCAGCTGATAGCGGTCCCTGTAAAGCTTGCCGGAGCCGCGCACGCCCTCGGGGAAGACGATGATCGCCTCGTCGGTCTCCAGCATCTTGGTGCAATTCACCGGGTCGCCGATCACTCCACCCCAGGCGTTCATCAGGTTGCCGAGCCAGGGCACGGTGGGGAAAAACCGCTCGATCATCGCTCGTGCGGCCCGGGGCCCATGCGGGTTGGTGGCAGCCGCCACGCCAATCATCACACCATCCATCGGCAGCTGGCCGGAATGGTTGGGCACGATCAGCACCCGACCGGCCCGGGGGATGTTCTCCAGACCGAATGCCTGCACTTTGAAGTAGTGGTCGTAGAGCCATTTGGCGCAGGCCAGCGCCACCTTGAACTGATCTTCGTTGTAGCCCCAGGCGTCAAAACCGAAACTGCCCACCGGCTTGGGGATTCTGGCGACGGCGGCTTCGATGTCCGGCGTGACCAGACGTCTCAGCACTTCTTCTTTGGCGCTGAAGTTCTTCAGCGCGCCCAGCACATCGGCAGCATTCATCTCTAAGCCTTTGCCGGCCTTGACGGACGGTCTTCCTTAACCCTTGACGAGTGCTTTTGATTATTCCACAGCCACTGCGCGCTGATGCCGCTGCGCGGCCCACAATTTTTGGTAAAGGCCGCCGCGCGCCAGCAACTCCAGGTGGCTGCCCTGTTCGGCAATGCGGCCCTGATCCAGCACCACGATGCGATCCGCGTGCACGACGGTCGAAAGCCGGTGCGCGATCACCAGCACCGTGCGCTGCACCGCAGCCTCGGCCAGTGCCGCCAGAATCGCCTGCTCGGAGAGGGTATCTAGCGAGGAGGTAGCCTCGTCGAAAATCAGCACGCGCGGCTGCTTCAGCAAGGCACGGGCGATGGCCACCCGCTGTTTCTCGCCGCCCGAGAGCTTCAGGCCGCGCTCGCCAACCATTGTTTCCAGGCCCAGCGGCAGCCGTGCCACAAAGTCGCTCAGATGCGCCTGCTGCAGCGCCTGCGCCACGGCTTCGACAGTCGCTCCGGGGTCGGCGTAGCGCAGGTTTTCCAGCAGGGTGTCGTTGAACAGAACCACGTCCTGCGGGACCACGCCGATGGCCCCACGCAGGTCTGCCAGCTTCAGCTGGCGGGCGTCGACGCCGCCCAGTTTTACCGCACCGTGCTGCGGGTCGTAGAAGCGGAACAGCAGCCGGGCCAGAGTGGATTTGCCGGCTCCGGTGGCGCCGACCACCGCAACCGTCTGCCCTGCCGCAATCTCGAAATCGGTGTCGTGCAGGATGCGCCGGGCCGGGCTGTAGCCGAAAGCAAGATGCTCGAAGCGGATGCTCAAAGGGCCGGCTGGCAGAGCTTGCGGCATGGCAGGGTCGGCAATCTGTGGCGCCAGAGCCTGCAGGTCGAACAGCTTTCCCATGTCGGTGAGCGCGCGGCGAATCTCGCGATAGACGAAGCCGAGCACATTGAGCGGCAGGAACAGCTGCGCCATGAAGGCGTTGACCGCGACGAAATCGCCCAGCGTCATCACCCCCTGCTGCACCCGCAGGGCCGACAACGTGGTCATGGCGGTGAGCCCGGCAGCAATGATCAGCGCCTGCCCGGCATTCAACAGGCCCAGGGTTGTGCGGCTCTTGCGGGCGGCCTTTTCATAGGCAGCGAGAGCTGAGTCATAGCGGCGCGATTCCAGCGGCTCGGCCCCGAAATACTTCACCGTCTCGAAGTTGAGCAGCGAGTCCAGCGCGCGGCCGGTGGCCTCGCTGTCCCTGCTGTTGGCCTCCCGCACAAAGCGCGTGCGCCAGTCGGTGAGTCGTACCGAGAACAGTACGTAGAGCGACACCGCCGCCACCGCAATCAGCGCAAAGCCGATCTCGTAGCGTTGCCAGAGCAGGGCGGTCACCAGCAGCAACTCGAGTGCGGTTGGCGCGACGGTGAACAGCACGAAGCGCAGCAGAAAGCCGATGCCGTCGACGCCACGCTCGATATCGCGCGACAGCGCGCCGCTCTTGCGTGACAGGTGAAACTCCAGGTCCAGCCGGTGCAGATGCTCGAACACCCCAAGGCCAGTGCGGCGCATGGCACGTTCGGCGACGCGGCCGAACAGCACGTCGCGCAACTCGCCGAACAGCACATTGGCAAAGCGCAAGGCGCCGTAGCCCAGCAGCAACACCACCGGCAGCGCCAGCGCTGCTGCGAGCTGGCCGCGCTGGCTGTCGAGCGTATCGACCAGCGCCTTCAGCAGCAGCGGCAGGCCGATGCTGGCGATCTTGGCGGCAATCAGCAGGGCCATTGCCCCGCCGACAGCAACCGGGAACTGCCGCAGCACGGGCTTCAGCGAGTCCCAGGCCTGCCTCAGGGTGGCGGGTTTGGCGGCGGGGTCGCCCGCGTCGGCGTTGGGATTGATGCGCATCGCCCTAGCGTGGTGCCACGGTGCCGTGCATTCAAGCGCAATGGCGGCAACGACCCTTAAAAAGCGCCGGTCAGACTGCCGTGCCTGACCAGCGCTGCGCGCAGCGGTGTGTTGCTTATGCCGCCTTCACCGTGATGCCGACCGCGATATTGCCCTTGATGGCCCTGGAGTACGGGCAGAACTGGTGCGCCAGCTCGACGATCTTCTCTGCATCGGCCTGCGACAGGCCGCCGACGGTGACGGTGAGGTCAACCTTCAGGCCGACGCCGACTTCAGTCTTGCCGATGCCGACGGCGGCCTCGACCTTGACCGACGAGGGCTTGAGCTTGTTCTTGTCGCCCATGAAATCCACCGCGCCGCCGAAGCACGCGGCGTAGCCAGCCGCGAACAGGTCTTCCGGCGTGGTGGCGCCGGCATTGCCGGCGCCGCCCATGGCCTTGGGTACCGAGAGATTCACATCGACCAGCCCATCGCCGGAGAGCGTGGTGCCGTTGCGGCCGCCCTCGGAGGTGGCGTGGGCGGTATAGAGCACATTGACGGTTTCGATACTCATTTTTGGGTTTCCTTGTGGGGCTTAGAAACGATCCAGCTGCATGACCTTGTTCCAGGCGGCGACGAAGTCGTTGACAAAAGCCGCCTCGCCATCGCTGCTGGCATAGACCTCGGCCAGCGCACGCAGCTGGGCGTTGGAGCCGAACACCAGATCGGCGACGGTGGCAGTCCATTTGAGGGTCTTGGTCTTGCGATCCGTACCCTCGAACACGTTCTTGTCAGCGTCGGAACGCTGCCAAGTTGTGCGCATGTCGAGCAGGTTGACGAAGAAGTCATTGCTCAGCGTGCCGGGGCGCCGGGTGAATACGCCGTGCTGCGCGTGCACAGCGTTGGCGTCGAGTGCGCGCAGGCCGCCGA
>JBKJJE010000099.1:0-10675 GCA_046598075.1 Stagnimonas sp. | reverse complement strand
GACTGGGAGCCGGTGATGAAGCGCGCCGCCGCCATCGTCACCAACCGCGGTGGCCGCACCTGCCATGCTGCGATCATCGCCCGCGAACTCGGCATTGCCGCCGTCGTCGGCTGCGGTGATGCCACCAGCAAGCTCAAGGACGGTGATGCCGTCACGGTGAGCTGTGCCGAGGGCGATACCGGCTTCGTCTACGCGGGCCACATTGACTACGTGGTCGACGAAATCGCGCTCGACAAGATGCCGGATATCCCGGTGAAGATCATGATGAACGTCGGCACCCCGGAGCAGGCTTTCGACTTCGCCGCCCTGCCCCATCGCGGCATCGGTCTGGCAAGGCTGGAGTTCATCATCAACCGCCAGATCGGCATCCACCCCAAGGCGCTGCTTGAACTCGACTCGCAATCGCCGGAAGTGAAGCGACAGATCCTGCCGATGATCGCCGCTTACGCCAGCCCCTCCGACTACTACGTGCAGCGCCTCGCCGAAGGCATCGCCACGCTGGCGGCAGCGTTCGCACCGGAGCCGGTGATCGTGCGCTGTTCCGACTTCAAGTCCAACGAGTACGCCAACCTCATCGGCGGCAAGAAGTACGAGCCGCACGAGGAGAACCCGATGATCGGCTTCCGCGGTGCCAGCCGCTACATCTCCGCCGACTTTCGTCCCTGTTTCGACCTCGAATGCCGGGCACTGAAATACGTGCGCGACGAGATGGGGCTGACCAACATCAAGGTGATGATCCCCTTCGTGCGCACGCTGGGCGAGGCCCGTCGGGTCAACGAGATCCTGGCGGAGAACGGCTTGGCACGCGGAAGCAACGGCCTGCAAGTGATCATGATGTGCGAGCTGCCGAGCAATGCAGTGCTGGCCGAGGAGTTTCTCGAACATTTCGATGGCTTCAGCATCGGCAGCAACGATATGACCCAGCTGACCTTGGGACTCGACCGTGATTCCGGCCTGATCGCCCACCTGTTCGACGAGCGCGACCTGGCAGTCAAGAAAATGCTCAGCATGGCGATTGCAGCCTGCAAGAAACACCGCAAGTACATCGGCATCTGCGGCCAGGGGCCCAGCGATCATCCCGACCTCGCCAAGTGGCTGCTCGACCAGGGCATCGAGAGCATGAGCCTCAATCCCGATACGGTGGTCGAGACCTGGCTGTTCCTGGCCGGTCAGAAACCGGCCTGATGCAATCCGTTTTCCAGCCAGCCGCAGTTCATCGCAGGCGAGCCGATCACTCTCGACATCGATTCGCGACCATGACCAACCTGCACGACCGCCGCACCCGCTTTCTCCGCTCACTCCGCAAAGTCCATGGCTGGCTGGGCATCTGGGGGGCGCTGATGGGTCTCTGCTTCGGGGCCACGGGCATCCTGCTCAACCACCGCAGCATCCTCAAGCTGCCGGTGACGATGATGGAGAAGTCCACCATCAATCTGCCGGTGGCAGCGGCGGCCCGCACTACGCCCGAAGCCCTGGCGGACTGGCTGCAAAGCGAACATGGCGTGCCGGCCCGCAACGCCCCCAGCATCAAGTCCGAGAAAGCGCAGACGGTCTTGTTCGATGGTCGTGAGGTGCAATTGCCTGCCAGATGGACACTGGTGTTTGGCGAGCCGAAGCGGCAGTACAGCGCCGAATATGTCGAAGGCAGCGGCATGGTCAAGCTCGAGAAACAGGATGCCACCAGCCTCGGCACCCTGACGCGCATGCACAAGGGCTCGGGCAGCAATGCGCTGTGGGTACTGCTGGTGGACAGCTTCGCCGGCGCGCTGATCCTGCTCAGTCTCTCTGGGCTGATGCTGTGGACACGGCTGGAGATTCCTCGTGCCGCCGGTGTGCTCGTGGCGCTGAGCCTGCCGACGCTTGCCGTGTGCTGGTTCCTGCGCTACGGAATGTGACCCTTGCGCATGCTCTGGCTGCTGTTGGTACTCGGCGCGGCATCGCCCGCCCGGGCCGATGCTCCGGGCCGCTTCGACTACTACGTATTGAGCCTGTCCTGGTCGCCGCAGTACTGTGCGCGCGAAGCAAGGCCAGACGACCCGCAATGCGCGCGACCCTACGCCTTCGTGGTGCATGGGCTGTGGCCACAGCACGAGCGCGGCTGGCCACGGGACTGCGGGGGTGGCGAATATCTGCCGGATGCGCTGATCGCCCGGGCGCTGCGCTTCATGCCCAGCAGGCTGCTGGTGATCCATGAGTGGCGCAGGCATGGAGTCTGCACCGGACTCGGTGCCCAGGCCTATTTCGATACGGTCGAACGCGCCTATCAGTCGGTGCGCATACCGGCGCACTACGCGGCGCTGCAGCAGCCGCTGAAAACCACGGTAGCGAGAATCGAAGCCGATTTTCTCGCCGAAAACCCCGGGCTGCGGCCAGAGATGCTCTCCACCCAGTGCAGCGGCCGCTACTTCCGCGAGCTGCGCATCTGCCTGAGGCGTGATCTCGCACCACGAGCTTGCGGTGCGGACCTGCGCGACCATTGCGGCAGCGAGGTGCTGCTGCGGCCAGCGCGCGGTTAACCGCGCAGCGACACCGGCCGCTCCCAGACCATCGGCAGGCTTTCCGGTTCCAGCGGCGGCAGCAGCGCATGACCCTGCAGGTAGCGAACGCCGATCAGCCGCAGGGCGGTAGCGGCGGCTTCGCTGTCGACGCCGGTGGCGGTAACGGTGGCACCCAGCTGCTGCGCGGCACCGAGGATCGCCGTCAACAGCCGCCGCGTCGTGCCATGCAGGTTTTCGTTCATCAGCGTCCGCAGCAGTGCCGGGCTGAGCTTGTAGCCATCGACCGGACAGGCAGCGAAATCGTGCAGCGACAGATCCTGCGAGCCATCGCCCTCTAGCACCAGGCGGAAGCCCTGGCTGCGCAGGCGCGCCAGTGCCCCCGCGTGCTCGGCCGGCCTGCGGAACGCAGCCTCACTGATCTCCAGCTGCAAACCGGCCGGGGCCAGGCCCGCTCTGGAGACCCGGTCGATCAGGGCCTCGACGAAATCTTCCGATTCCAGGGCCGCCAGCGGGATGTCGAGTGCCAGCAGCGGTGGATCGAACTGGCTGGCGGTCCACAGCCTGGCCTGCTGGATCAATGCCTCAGCCGCAGCCAGGGTCGACGCCGCGCTGCCTTGGGTGCCGGCAGCCTGATCGTCCAGCTGCAATTCGAGACCGACACAGCGCAGCGTGGTCACATCCACCCAGGGTAGCCAGCGCAGCTGTGCCAGCGGCAAGGCGGTGACTGCCGCCACGGTAGGCAACCATTCTGCAGGGGCTTCGGCCGTGGCCGGAGACTGCATTGCCAGTTTTCTGGCCGCCGCCAGCAGCGCGTCGATATCTTGTGCTGCCGCAACGGCAGTGATGACGCCGACAGCAAGCGCCAGTTCGGAATCGCTGGCGACGAGCGCCTGCACGCTGCTCAATTGGCGGCGACAGTTGTCGATCACCGCAGTCCATTCCGCCAGTGGGCTGGGTGGCTGTCGCAGCAGCGCGAATTCGCCGTCACCGATGTGCGCCAGCGTGTCGTTGGCACGCAGATGCTCGCTCCAGCGTTCCGAGAGCGTCCTGAGCAGCTCGTCGGCCTGCAGGCTGCCGCTGCGCTGGCGCAATTCGTCGAGCCCCTGCACCCTCAAGTAGGCAAGCGTGCAGGGCGGCTGGTCGGCTTGGGTCATGGCCATTTGCTGGCGCGCGCGGTCGGCAAACAGTGCGGCGTTGGGCAGCAGGGTGAGCGCGTCGTGGCTGGCTTCGAAGAAGGCCCGGTCACGACGGGTTTCCAGGGCACAGGTCTGGCGGTTGCGCTGCACGGCGCGACGCAGCTGCCTGAGCAGCTGCCCGCCGTCGTTCTCGCCCTTGACCAGATAATCCTGCGCTCCCTGTGCCAGGGCTTCGGCCGCCAGCTTTTCGTCGACCAGCCCGGTCAGCACGATGATGGCGGCCTTGCGGTCGACTTCACGCAGGGCACGGACATTGTCGATGCCCTGTCCGTCCGGCAGGCCGAGATCGAGCAGCACGCAGCTGAAATCGGAATTCTTCAGGGCGTTGACCGCCAGCGACAGGCTGCGGACCATCTGCACCACCAACTCGCCGGCGGCGATGGCGGGCTTGCAGGCCTCCATCAGCAGCCGGCCGTCGGCCTGCGAGTCTTCCACCAGCAGCACCGACAGCGCCCGCGGCAGCAGCGCGCTCATAGTGCCGACACCCGCGGCGGCAGCTGCACGGCCTTGAACCAGAAATCGCGGATCAGCGCCGCCAGCTTGCCGAACTCGTCGATCGACACCGGCTTGGTGAGAAAGCAGTTGGCGTGCAGCTCGTAGCAGCTGCGTACATCCAGTTCGGCACTGGAGGTGGAAAGGATCAGCACCGGGATGGTCTTCAGGGCGGGGTCTGACTTGATCTCTGCCAGCACCTCGCGGCCGTGCTTGCGCGGCAGGTTGAGATCGAGCAGCACCAGGTCTGGCCGCGCCGCATCGGCATGGGCACCCTCCCGTCTCAGCACACGCATCGCTTCTTCTCCGTCACGCGCCACCAGCAGGTCGTGGACCATGCCGGTTTCCTTCAGCACTTCCTGTGCCAGCCGCAGGTCTGCGGGGTTGTCCTCCACCAGCAGGATGACCGGGCGGCGGGCATTGGCCTGTTGAGCGGTCGTCATCGGTTTCTCGGGATGCGCATCGGGCGGTATCGACATCTGGGGACCAACAAGAATCGGGCTGCAACCATCATACCGAGAGCCCGCGGCTGTCAGGCTCCGGCAACACGACTAGACTGCCGCGCCCATCGGAAGCCCCTCAACCTCAATGCCCGACCATCTGCGCCGTGCAGCCCTGCACGCCACTGCTGCCGCCGCCTCGTTTGCCTGCATGGGGGCCTTCGCCAAGGCCACCGCCCAGCACGGCGGTTCGGAGGTGCAGATGGTCTTCGTGCGCAATCTGGTTGGCGTGCTGGTGCTGCTGCCCTGGGTACTGCGGCACGGCTGGCGAGTGCTGCGCACCCACCGCTTCGGTGGCCACCTCTGGCGCTCGCTGTTCGGCCTGGGCGGCATGTACACGCTGTTCTACGCGATCACCCACCTGCCACTGGCCGAGGCCCTGCTGCTCAACTACGCCTCGCCCCTGTTCATCCCCTTCATCGCCTGGGCGGTGCTCTCGGAGCGGCCGCCGGCACTGATGATCCCGGCATCGCTGCTGGGGCTGGCGGGAGTGGCGCTGATCGTCAAACCGGCGACGGTCTCGTTCTCCTTCGCGTCCTGGATCGGGGCTGCCTCCGGCGTGTTTGCCGCCTGCGCGATGGTGAGCCTGCGCCGCATCAGCGATACCGAGCCGGCGCAGCGGGTGGTGTTCTATTTCTCGGCCATCGGCGTGCTGATTTCAGCAGTACCGCTGTGGTGGTTCGCCAGCCTGCCGTCCCCGGAGCTGCTGCTGTGGATGGCGGCGACCGGTCTCGCCGCCACCAACGGCCAGCTGCAACTCACCCGCGCCTACAGCCACGCACCTGCTGCACGGGTGGGTGCGATGGGTTATTCCGCCGTGGTGTTTGCCGGCCTGATCGGCTGGTTCGGCTGGAATGAGACGCCGGATCGGTTCAGCCTGCTGGGCGCGGTGCTGGTCATCGGCACCTGCGTGCTTGCCAGCTGGCAACGCGGCCCGCGTTCGGCACCCATCAGCCCGGAAGATGCCGCCAGTTGAAGCGGCCCCGCAGATACCGCACAGTTTGCATCCCCCCATTGAGGAAGCTCCATGAGCGATAACCATGTCGTCACTACGCTGTCAGACCGCGTACTGACACTGCGCCTGAACCGGCTGGACAAGAAGAACGCCCTGACCCAGGGCATGTACAGCGCGATGGCTGCGGCGATCCAGGCTGCCGCCAGCAACCCGGAAGTGAGAGTGCTGGTGATTGCCGGCCATGCCGACTGCTTCTGCGCCGGCAATGACCTCGCTGACTTCATCAACACTCCGCTGGGCAATGTCGACAGTCCGGTGATGCTGTTCATGCGGGCGCTGGCCGGTTTTGAAAAACCGGTGATCGCCGCCGTAGGCGGCATTGCGGTCGGCATTGGCGTCACCATGCTGCTGCACTGCGATCTGGTCTATTGCGGTGAAAAGACCAAGCTCAACATGCCGTTCGTGAGTCTCGGCATCTGCCCGGAGTTTGCCTCCAGCTACCTGCTGCCACGCTTGATGGGGCATGTGCGCGCCGCCGAACTGGTCCTTCTCGGCGAGGGCTTCAGCGCCGACACCGCCCTGCAGTACGGCCTGGTCAACGCGCTGCTGCCCAACGATCAGGTCGAGGCCAAGGCGATGGAGAAAGCCAGACAGCTGGCGGCCCTGGCGCCGCAGGCGGTGCGCACCACCAAGATGCTGCTGAAGCAATGGAACCAGCCCACGGTCAAGGATTCGATCGAGCTCGAGGCACAGCACTTCATGGCCATGCTCAAGGGGCCCGAGGCCATCGAAGCGGTCACTGCCTTCGTTCAGAAACGCAAGCCTGATTTCAGCAGGTTGGCCTGACCCGCAAGCGGTTTTGCTGCGCTTTGCGAAGACCTCGCAAGGCGCAGCAGCGCAGGCGGCTCTGCGCTTGACGGATGCTGCCCGGCGACACAGGATGAATGGATCGCAGTGCCCGCATCAGCCCAAGGAGAATCATGAGCGCAGCCCGCCCCGCCATGGCCTTGATGGCCTGCAATAACGCTGCCTGATGGCCGCCAGGAGCACGCCGGTCGCGGCGCACACCGAGGTGACCGGCAAGCGCGCCCAAAACAAGCTTGCCAACCGCAGCGCCATCCTGGGTGCGGCCAGCAAGTGCTTCCTGAAGATGGGCTACGACGCGGTGACGATCCGCGACGTGGTGCGCGACTCCGGCCTTGCCGCCGGCACTTTCTACAACTACTTCACCGACAAGGACGCCCTGTTCAAGGCGGTGCTGGAAGCGCGCATCAACGAGGTGAATGAGGCCATGCATGCGGTGCGCATGCGCTCACCGACGGTCGAGGGTTTCCTCCACGGCGCGTTCCATGCGCTGTTCACCAAGATCGCCGCCGATCCGGCATTTTTCCGGCTGATTCTGCGTAACGAGACCGCCGTGCTCGCGCTGTTCGAGAACACCGTCATCGGCATCCCGATGCGCACGCTGAAAGAGGACTTCCGCGAGGCCATCGCCCGCGGCGTGTTTCCGCCGATCGATATCGAGATGCTGGCGGCCGCCTGCTACGGCATCGGCTTCGAACTGGGTCGGGTGCTGGCTTTCACCAGGAAGCCAGACGCCAATGCCACGGCGCTGTTCGCCACCACCCTCATGACCCACGGTATCACCGGCTTCGGGATTGCCGGCACTGCCTCGGCAGCGAAACGGAAAAAGGGCGAAGTACCCATCCGCGGCTCGCTGCCCTGACAAGCCGCAGCCCCTATCTGGCGGCATCCTCCGGTGCCATCAGCGATTCGATGACGGCCACCGGCGCACTGCCATACCCCAGGAAATGCTGGTGGAACTGCTTGAGACTGAAGCGATCTCCCAGCTGTTTTTTCAGCCGCTCGCGATAGTCGTAGATCGCCGAGTAGCCTGCGAAATAGCTGGTGAGCTGCACCTGGCTGAGAGTCGCGCGCCGCCACTTGCCGCGGGCTTCGGTCTCGCTCTGGAACGCCTCGTCACGGATCAGGTCCAGCACCTGCTGCTCGCTCCAGCCCAGTACGTGGATGCCGTAGTCGAGGATGGTGTTGGTGGTGACCCGCAACAGCCACTTGCCGTGGATCAGCTCCATCTCTGGCTCCGTCGCCGACACGGTGTTTTCGCGCAGCGAAATGGGTGCGGGAGGCGACGGATCAGCCGCCCCAAGCATCACCGTAGATTCGCGCTGCTCTTGAGGGCGGCTGGGAGCACCCCAGCCGGCTTCCAGCATCATCTTCTCGGCATACACCGCCCAGCCTTCCACCATCGCGCCATTGCCGAACAGCGTCTTGATCCGGCTCGGTGACTTGTTGGCGTAGACCAGCTGCACGTAATGGCCGGGCACTGCCTCGTGGATGTTGAGTACCTGCAACTGCCAGCGGTTGTACTCGCGCAGGAAGCTCTCGGCCTGCTCGGGCGTGTAGTCGTCGAGCGGCGAGACGTTGTAGTAGGTGTTGGCGGTGGCATCGTACGGCCCCGGGGCGTTGATGCTGGCGATTGAGAACCCGCGCTGGTAAACCGGCGTCTCGCGCACCTGCAGCGGACGGCTGGCGTCCTGGACGAGCAGATCCTTTTCGCGCACGAAGGCCTCGAGCAGGGGAATCTGCCGCTTCACCTCGTCGACGAAGCCCTCGCGCGTGGTGTGCTGCTCCGAGAGCTTGGCGATCAGCTGGGCGATCTTCTGCACGCGGTCTGCCGGCACCGGCGTGTCCGCAAAGTACTTGGGCCAGAGCTGCTCGGCGAGCTGGCCCATGCGGGCATGCAGGCGCTCCTTCTCGGCCAGGGCGCGCTCGTACAGAGCCTTGGCGGTCGACCCGGACTGGATGTCGTAGGCGAACTTCCGCTCATACAGCGCCTCGCCAAGGCGGAAACTGCGCGCGCTGCCGTCCCGGTCCTGGCGCGCATCAACCGCCTTCAGCCATGCGATGTAGTCGGCGACGGCGATGCGGGCAGGCTTTAGTGTGGCGAGGAACGCGGTGCGCTCCCTGGCGCTGAGCGCCGAGCCGGCCACTTGTTTCTCCAGCGCGGGGCCGAGCACATCGAGCGCACCCGCGTTCTGCTCGATGGCAATGCGCGTGTGTTCGCGGGTGGGGTGGCTGATCGCCTGCTTCGCCGCGGCGTAATAGGCCGGCACCTTCAGCAACCGCTGCTGCACGCTGCGCAGGCGCTCCGGCTCCGGCGCGTAGGGCGTGGACAGCAAAAGGGCGATCGGCTCGGCGACGTTGTAGGCCGAGGGGTTCCACTGCCAGCTTTTCAGTGTCTCCAGCGACCAACGCTCGGATTCCATCTGGATCTTGAGCATCGCCAAGTCGCTGCGCGCGGCAGGGCTGAGCTTGGTCGCATCAAACGCCGCGAGGCGCTTGCTCTGCGCCTCCAGCCAGCGCACATAGGTCTTGCGATGGGCGGCATCTGGCGCAGGCAGCAGAGCTGCCACCTGGTAGTAGCCAACGCTGACCGCGTAATCCGGGTTGAACTGCCAGTACTGGGCCAGCCAGTCATCCCCAAAAGCCTTGCTGAAAGCGGCGTCATTCGACGCCGTGGCGTGGGTGATGGTTAGCAGCAGACACAGCGACAGCAGCAGGCGGCGGATCAGCATGACGGTCTCGCATCAAGGAGTTGCCGCCATGCTAAGGCCTTAGGCCTGATAATGGCGCATGAGCGAAACCACCCCGACAGCACTGATTCAACTCTTCATCACTTGCCCGCGCGGCATCGAAACCATGCTGCTGGACGAAGTCCGCAGCCTGGGGGCCGTCGAGTGCAAGGAAACCATCGGCGGCGTGCACGCCAAGGCCGATGTCGCCGGCGCCTACCGGCTGTGCCTGTGGTCGCGGCTGGCGTCGCGGGTGCTGATGCCGCTGTCGAAGTTCCCGCTGGATGGGGTCGACTCACTCTACGAAGCCGCCCACGCCATCCACTGGCCGGACTTGTTCGATGTCGACAAGAGCTTCCTGATCGAAGTGGCGGGCCGCTCGAATACGGTGACGCACACCCACTACGCCGCACTCAAAGTGAAGGACGCCATCGCCGACCGCTTCCGCGCCGTCAGCGGCAAGCGGCCGGATGTGGACAGCGAAAACCCGGACATCCGCATCCACCTGCACCTCGATGGCCGCACCAGCGGCGACCAGGCGCAGCTCTCGCTCGATCTCAGCGGCTCGGCTCTGCACCGCCGTGGCTGGCGGGCGCGCCAGGTCGAGGCGCCGCTGAAAGAAAACCTCGCAGCCGCCCTGCTCATCCGCACCGGCTGGCCGGCCATCGCGGCCAAGGGTGGCGGCCTGATGGACCTGTTCACCGGCAGCGGCACCTTCGTGATCGAAGGCGCGTGGATCATCGGTGACCATGCCCCCGGCCTGATGCGCGGAGAATGGGGCTTCACCCACTGGAACGCCCACCAGCCGCGCGACTGGGAAAACCTGCGCGAAGAAGCCCTTGGCCGCGCCGAAGCAGGCCTCAAGAACCTGCCGCCGCTGGCCGGCATCGACAACGACCCGCGCGCGATCAGCATCGCTCGCGAAAACGGCAAGCGGGCGGGCCTGACCGGCAAGGTGGATTTCACTGTCGGCGAGGCCACACTCGCCAGGTCCATCGGCGACATTCCGGGCCTGCTGATCGCCAACCCGCCCTATGGTGAGCGCCTGTCGGACGAGGCCGAGCTGATCAAGCTGCATTCGCTGCTCGGCGGCCATGTGCGCACGAGCTTCCCGGGCTGGAAGTTTGCGCTGTTCACCGGCAAGCCCGAACTGGGTTTCAGGCTCGGCATCAAGGCCGACAAGATCTATTCGTTCTTCAACGGCGCCATCCCCTGCAAGCTGCTGGTGATGGATGTGTTTGCACAGCGCGGCGAGCCAGTGGCCCGCCCGCCGGTGATGGATGAAAACGGCGAGGAGGTGATCGACACCTCGCCGGTCGCGCCAACGCCATCCAGCGAGCCGCGCAAATCCCCCGCACCCGATTTCGAAAATCGCCTCAAGAAAAACCTTGCACATCTGGGCAAGTGGGCGCGCCGCAGCGAGGTGACCAACTACCGCCTC
>JBKJJE010000073.1:0-3088 GCA_046598075.1 Stagnimonas sp. | reverse complement strand
AGGGTTGCGGCCAAAACCGCGCATTGCAGCGTCACGCGGCTTGCGAATGGAACAACCATTCGCTGCGCCCCGTTCCTCGCACTGCGCGGTTTTGACCTGCAACGCTGCGATCATTTGCATGTCAACAGACCCTCGGGCAGTCAGCCGGAAAGTATAAGGGCGGCAGTCACGCCAGCCGTCGCGCGCCATCGATGGGGATGATGGTGCCGCTCAGGTAGGCGGCGTCGGCGGACAGCAGCCAGGCCACTGCCGCCGCGACCTCCTGCGGAGTGCCGAAGCGGCCCAGCGGCACGCGTGCCAGCTGCGCGGACTTGTCGGCCAGATCAAGCCGTTCGCTCTCGGTCGGCGGCTCGCGCACTTCAGCCAGGACGTGGCCCAGCGCCACGCCGTTGACGCGCACGCCGGGAGCCAGTTCGACCGCCAGCGACTCGGTCAGCGCCCAGAGCGCGTCCTTGGCCGCGGTGTAGGCGCTGAAACCCGGGCGCGGCTGGTGTCGGCTGTGGGCGTCCAGCAGATTGACCACCGCGCGTAGCGCCCCGCCGGCCCGTGCGGCCTGGATCAGCAGCAGGGGTGCCTTCAAGTTGGTCGCCATCAACTCGTCGATGGCCGCAGCCGTGATCTGGCCGACCGGCGTCGCGAAATAGCTGGAGGCGTTGTTGACCAGCGCCTGCGGGGCGGCCCATTCCGCCGTGATCCGTGCCAGCAGGCCCTCGCAGGCCGCCGCCGCACGCAGATCGGCGCTGAACACCCTGGCGCTGTCGGCGCGCAGGGCATTGAGGCTGGCGGCGAGTGCGTCGGCCTCGTCGCGCGACCGACCGCAGTGAATCGCCACCGCCCAGCCGTCGGCCTGCAAGCGGCTGGCGATGGCGGCACCGATGCGCCGCGCCGCGCCGGTCACCAGCACCACGGCTGCGGGCGCGGGGCGTTCAGTTGGCCTGCTCATTGCTCTATCCTCGCGCGCCCCGTGCATTCGTTCATCAGCTCTCCTCACCCGAGTTTACCCGTGGAAAACCTCCTGCAAGTCATCCTGCTCGGCATCATCGAGGGCATCACCGAGTTTCTGCCGATCTCCTCCACCGGCCATCTGCTGATTGCCGAGCAGCTCGGGCTGGGGCACCGCTCGGAAGTGTTCAACATCGGCATCCAGGCCGGGGCAATGCTGGCGGTGGTGTTCATCTACTGGCGCAAGCTGATGCAGCTCGCCAGCGCACCGCTTTCGCCAGAGAACAAGCCGTATCTGCTGCGCCTGTTGCTGGCCTTTGCAGTGACCGTGGTCGGTGCACTCACTGCCAAGCAGCTGGGCTTGAAGCTGCCGGAAACGCTGGCCCCGGTCGCCTGGGCGCTACTCATCGGCGGCATCGCGATCCTGCTCATCGAACGGTTCGCCGCACGCGAAGGCGTGGAGCCGCTGTCCTGGCGCGGCGCCATTGCGGTGGGTGCCGCTCAGGTGCTGGCCGCGGTATTCCCCGGCACCTCGCGTTCGGCAGCGAGCATTTTCGCGGCGATGTGGGCGGGGCCCGCCAGCCGGGTGCAGGCGGCGGAGTTTTCCTTCCTGATCGGCATTCCCACCATGTTCGCGGCGACCGCCTCGGCGCTGAAGGACGTGGCAAAGACACCCGGCGCGCTGGCGCAGGAAGACTGGGGTTCGTTTGCGGTCGGATTCGTGGTGTCGGCGCTGGTCGCCTTTGCGGCAGTGAAGTGGCTGCTGCGCTATGTGCAGACCCACCGCTTCACGGTGTTCGCCTGGTATCGCATCGGGCTGGGCCTGGCGCTGCTGGTCTACATCAACGTCTGACGCTGCCGCCGGCTGCTCCGGCCCTTCGGTTCAGACTGGGTTCAGCAGGCGCTGAGACTGTTGTCGTGCGGCATTCCATCCAAGCCACGCCGCCTTTCGGCCGGAGCCACCCATGCGCACAGTGTCATCCATCATTCTTGCTGCCCTGTTAACAGCTGCGCCGGTGGCTTCGCAGGCTGGCAACAGCGAGGAAACCGTCATCGGCGTCATTCTCGGCGGTGCGACCGGGGCGATCATCGGTCGCAACCTGGGTGGCCGCGACGGGGCGATCGTCGGCGGTGCCATTGGAGCGGCTGCCGGTGCCACCATTGCCAACGACCGGAATCGCAACGACGGTTATGAAGATGATCGGCGTTACCAGTCCGCACGCCAGGATCGGCGCTATGACGATCGGTATGACCAGCGCTACGACCGCCGTGGCGATGATCGCTACGACCGTCGTTATGACGACCGCTACGACGACCGCTACGACCAGCAGCGGGAAGTGGTTGTGGTGGAATCCCCACGCTACTACTACCAGGGCAACGATTTTGTATACGGGGTGCCGCCGGGTTACGGCCGCGGCCACCACCATGGCCGCGGCCATCAACGCCAATCGGAGCTGTTCATCGTCCAGCAGGCACCTCGCTACCAGGGCGAGTACTGCCCGCCGCCGCGGCGCTGGTAAGCCGCAGACCTGCCAGGCCGCCTCAGTTCGGGGCGGCTTTCTTGCGTGCGGACCGGGGCACTTTCTCCACTCCCTCGCGCGACCAGCTCACCTCGGCCCTGGCCAGCCGCGCCAGCACCCGCGACGCCACGAACAGCAGGTCCGACAGCCGGTTGGCGTAGTGCAGGCCGTGGGTGTTCACGCCCTCCAGCTCGTGCAGTGCCCACAAGGCGCGCTCCGCCCGGCGTGAAACCGCCCGCGCCAGATGCGCCCGTGCGCCCGCCTCGCCGCCACCTGGCAGCACGAATTCCTTCAGCGGCGGCAGGCTGGCGTTGAGATCGGCCAGCGCCTGATCGAGCCGCAGTACATGCGCCTCGGTGATCAGCGCGGCGGGTGGCATCGACAGCTCGCCGCCCAGGTTGAACAGCTCGTGCTGGCAGGGCGCCAGATGATCGCGCACCGCTGGCGGCAGGGTCACCTCCAGCAACAGCCCCAGACAGCAATTCAGCTCGTCGATGTCGCCCATGGCGGTGACGCGCGGATGGGTCTTGGCAATCCGGGCGCCGGTGGCGAGGCCGGTTTCGCCCGTATCGCCGGTGCGGGTGACGATTTTTGACAGGCGGTTGCCCATGGCTTTCCTCTCAATT
>JBKJJE010000177.1:0-4662 GCA_046598075.1 Stagnimonas sp. | reverse complement strand
GCCGATCCGCCGCAATGACCGTCTCCGAGCAATTGTTTCAACGTGCCCAGCAAACCATTCCCGGCGGCGTGAATTCGCCGGTGCGTGCCTTCAAGTCGGTCGGCGGCACGCCGCGCTTCATCGCGGCGGCGGATGGCGCCTGGCTCACCGACGCCGATGGCCGTCGCTACGTCGATTACATCGGTTCCTGGGGGCCGATGATCCTTGGCCACCAGCATCCTGCGGTGGTCGAGGCGGTGCGCACCCAGGCGCTGACCGGCTTCTCGTATGGCGCGCCGACCGAAGCCGAGATCGAGATGGCGGAGCTGCTCTGCAAGCGGGTACCGCATCTGGAGATGGTACGGCTGTGTTCCAGCGGCACCGAGGCGACCATGAGTGCGCTGCGGCTGGCACGCGGCTGCACCGGCAAGAACCACATTCTCAAGTTCGAGGGCTGCTACCACGGCCACGGCGACTCGCTGCTGGTGAAGGCCGGTTCCGGCGCGCTGACGCTGGGTGTGCCGACCTCGCCCGGAGTGCCTGCCGCACTCGCCGCACTCACTCTCACCGCCACCTACAACGACCTCGCCTCGGTCGAGGCCCTGCTCGATGCGCACGCCGGCGACGTCGCCTGCATCATCGTCGAGCCGGTAGCCGGCAACATGAACTGCGTGCTGCCTGCGGCAGGTTTTCTCGAAGGCTTGCGGGCCTTGTGCGACCAGCACGGCGCACTACTGATCTTCGATGAGGTGATGACCGGGTTTCGCGTGCATCCGCGCTCGGCCACCGGGCTGTACGGCATCAGGCCCGACCTGATCACGCTCGGCAAGATCATCGGCGGCGGCCTGCCGGTAGGCGCGTTCGGCGGGCGCCGCGAGCTAATGCAGAAGCTCAGCCCGCTGGGGCCGGTGTATCAGGCCGGCACCCTGTCCGGCAATCCGCTGGCAATGGCGGCGGGCCTGGCGCTGCTGCGGGCGCTGGATGACGAGGCGATCTACGCCCGCCTGGCGACCACCACATCCCGGCTGCTGAAAGGCCTTCAGCAGGCTGCGGATGCAGCACAGCTGCCGTTCACCACCACCCAGGTCGGCAGCATGTTCGGGCTCTACTTCAGCAGCCAGCCGATCTGCGGTTTTGCCGATGTCGGCCGCTGCGACATCAAGGCTTTCAACCGCTTCTTTCACGCCATGCTGGAGCGCGGCGTGTATCTGGCACCTTCAGCGTATGAGGCGGGTTTTGTCTCCGCTGCGCATGGCGAGGCCGAGATCGCACAGACGCTGAGTGCGGCGCGGGAAGCCTTCCAGATCGCGGCAGGGGGATAGCCCATGGCCGAGTCCGCACTCGTCAAGTTTCGCGCCAAGCTCAACCGCAGTGTTGGCGGCGATTCCTGGCTCACCCGCGACATCGGCAGCCTGTTCGCCAACGAGCAGCTCAAGCCGGATGCGCTGGAGGCGCTGGAAACCCGTCTGCTGATGGCCGACGCTGGCCTCGAGGCCACGCAATGGCTGATCGAACGGCTCGACGTGCAGGTGCGGCTCGGCAAGGTCAAGACCGAAACCCAACTCAAGGCGCTGCTGAAAGCGGCGTTGCTGGAACTGCTGCTGCCGATCGCCAAGCCGCTGGTGATGCCGGGCTTCATCAAGCCTTACATCATCTTCGTCGCCGGCGTGAATGGCGTCGGCAAGACCACCACCATCGGCAAGCTCGCCGCGCGATACCAGCGCGAGGGCCTCAAAGTACTGCTGGCGGCCGGCGATACCTTCCGTGCCGCCGCGGTGGAGCAGCTCACGCACTGGGGCGAGCGGGCGCAGGTGCCGGTGCTCTCGCAAGGGGCGGGAGCCGATTCCGCCAGCGTGATCTTCGATGCCGTGCAATCGGCCAAGGCCCGCGATTTCGATCTCGTCATTGCCGATACCGCAGGCCGCCTGCATACCCAGACCCATCTGATGGACGAGCTGCGCAAGGTGAAGCGGGTACTGCAGAAACACGATGCCTATG
This sequence comes from Stagnimonas sp., assembly GCA_046598075.1. Taxonomy (GTDB): domain Bacteria; phylum Pseudomonadota; class Gammaproteobacteria; order Nevskiales; family Nevskiaceae; genus Stagnimonas. The sequence continues at coordinate 2,685 of JBKJJE010000177.1, read as the reverse complement.
CCCCGCATGAGGTGCTGATGGTGGTCGACGGCACCACCGGTCAGAACGCCCTCAACCAGGCGGTGCAATTCCATGAAGCCATCGGTCTCACCGGACTGGTGATCACCAAGTTGGATGGCACCGCGAAAGGTGGCATATTGCTGGCCATCGCCCGCCGCCTGTCTCTGCCCGTCCGTTTCGTCGGCCTGGGCGAGGGGATAGAGGATCTGGAACCTTTCGATGCCGAGGCGTACGTCGAGGCACTGATCGGCCCCTGAGCATGGCGAACACCAACTAGCATCAGCGGCATCAGCACGCACGGGGAAGCCAGCGCCACAATGGCGGACATCATTCATTTTCATCGGGTCAGCCACCGTTACGAAGGGGTGGGCGATGTGCTGTCGGACATCACCTTCACGCTCGCCAAGGGCGAGATGGCCTTCCTCACCGGCAGCTCCGGTGCGGGCAAATCGACACTGCTGAAATTGGTCGCGCTGCTCGAGCGTCCAACCCGCGGGCAGGTGATGGTCAATGGCCAGAACACCGCAGGCGTGAAGTCGGGGCAGATCCCCGGCTTCCGCCAGCAGATCGGCGTGGTGTTCCAGAACTTCAACCTGCTGTATGACCGTACGGTGTTCGACAACGTGGCTCTGCCGCTGGTGATTCGGGGCATCGGCTATGACGACATCGGCCGTCGGGTGCGCGCGGCACTCGACGCGGTCGGCCTGCTGGGCAAGGAAAAAGTCATGCCGATGACCCTCTCCGGCGGCGAGCAGCAGCGTGTTGGCATTGCCCGCGCCATCGTCGCCAAGCCGCAGTTGCTGCTGGCCGACGAACCCACCGGCAATCTCGACCCGAAGATGGCCCGCGAAGTGATGGAGCTGTTCCGCCGCTTCAACGAGGTCGGCGTGTCGGTGCTGGTGGCCACCCATGCAGTCGGGCTGATCCAGAAGCTGCCGTATCGGGTCATCCATCTCGACAAGGGCCAGCTCAGTACTTTGCAGTCGCCGGAACTGATGGAGAAGACCGTTGACTTCGGCTAAGCCCGTGTCCGGTGCCCAGGCCGGTGCCGAGCTGCGCCCCAATCGGCTGTCCCGCTTCTTCGAGGGCCATATCCGCGAGATGCTGTTCACGCTCTCGCGCTTCTACCGCAACCTGGGCGGCGCGCTGCTGACCTGCTTCGTCATCGGCATCACGCTGGCGCTGCCGGCTAGCCTGCACACGATGGTGCGCAACATCAATGCGGTGAGCTATTCCTGGGAGAGCACCCTGCAAGCCTCGCTGTTCCTGAAGGACAGCACCACGTCCGAACAGGCGGCGGCACTGATCGCCAAGCTCAGGACCCGGCCCGGGGTGGCGGAGGCCCTCTACATCAGCCGCGAGCAGTCGCTGGCCGAGTTCAAGGCACTGTCCGGCTTCGGCGCGGCGCTGGATCTGCTGGAAACCAACCCGCTGCCTGCCGTCATCACCATCACGCCGGTCAAGGGGGTAGAGCGGCCACTGATCGATGCCCTGGTGGTGGAGCTGAGCCAGCTGCCGGAAGTCGAGGTCGCCAAGCTGGACCGCCAGTGGCTGGATCGTCTCTATGCCGTGCTGGCATTGGTACAGCGGCTGGTGCTGCTGATTGCCGGGGTGCTGGGACTGGCGGTCATCGTCATCGTCGGCAATACCATTCGTCTGGACATAGAAGCCAAGCGCGCGGAGATCGTAGTGATGAAGCTGATCGGCGCCACCAATGGCTTCATCCGCAGGCCGTTCCTCTACACCGGCCTCTGGTATGGACTGGTGGGCGGAGCGATCGCCTGGCTGCTCGTCCACGCGGCGGTGTTCGCCCTCTCGCAACCGGCGCGCCAGCTGGCCGGGCTCTACGGATCCGACTATCAGCTGCAGGGCCTGCCGCTGGACGCCACGCTGGTGATGTTCCTGGGCGGCATCGTGCTGGGCTGGATCGGCGCCTGGTGGACGGTTTCGCGGCATCTGCGCCAGATCGAACCGCAATAGCGGGGCTTTATCGGATCCATCCAATCTTGTTATTTCCCCATTCAGGGGCAAAGGCGCAACTTAGTCGCCACTTAGCAGTCCTAGTTCGCGAGTGCTAATCTTTGCTGCTGCATTGGGAGATTGACCGATGACCACCGCTGTTGCCTTGCGCGCCAACCACTACCCGGCCCTGCTCACCGGCAGTGTCGATTCCTACATCCAGCACGTCAGCCGTATTCCGGTGCTGGATGTGGCTGAGGAGCAGCAGCTGGCGCGCCAGCTGAAAGACGCCAACGACCTGACCTCGGCACAGAAGCTGATCGTCTCTAACCTGCGTTTCGTGGTGCATATCGCCCGTGGCTACCAGGGTTATGGCCTGGGCATGGCCGACCTGATCCAGGAAGGCAACATCGGCCTGATGAAGGCCGTGAAGCGCTTCGACGCCGACAAGGGCGTGCGCCTCATCAGCTTTGCCGTGCACTGGATCAAGGCCGAAATCCACGAGTACATCCTGAAGAACTGGCGCATCGTCAAGATCGCCACCACCAAGGCACAGCGCAAGCTGTTCTTCAACCTTCGCGGTGCCAAGAAGCGGCTCGGCTGGATGAACGCCGCCGAGGTGCAGGCCATCGCCCGTGACCTGAAGGTGAAGCCCGAGGAGGTGATGCAGATGGAGGCGCGCCTCGGCAATGCCGACATGAGTTTTTCCGCCGCACCCGGCAGCGA
>JBKJJE010000075.1:0-11101 GCA_046598075.1 Stagnimonas sp. | reverse complement strand
CTCAATCCGGACAGCCACCGCATTTTCACGCCGCAGGAAATGCGCGACGTCATGCGGCGTCCGGGCATCATCCACTTCGAGGGCAGCACCAAGCCCTGGGTGAACGCCAGCAAACATCCCTACGCCCGTCTGCACATGCGCTACGCGCGGCAACTGCCCTGGCCGGTGCGGCCGGCACCGCTGCAATGGCAGGATGTCGACAACTTCTTGTTCCGCCGGGACTGGACGCGTCTGCGCAGGCTGTTCCTCCGCCTGCGACACCGGCTGACGGTCAGCGGCTGAATCCGCATGTCACTGAAATCGGAACTGAGCCACCGGCTGCGCCGCTACCCGGCGCTGCATCGAGCCCTGCGGCGGCTCTATCTGCGGCTCACCGGCCGCGCTGGACCACCGCTGCAGGAAGAGATCCGTCGATGCTTGGCTGGGATCAGCGCGGTCTATTTCATCCAGGTCGGTTCCAACGACGGAGCCCAGGGAGACCCGATCCACCACCTGGTGCGCCGCAACCGGAAATGGGCCGGCATCTTCATCGAGCCGGTGCCTTTCCTGTTCGAGCGCCTGAAAGCCAATTACGGCAGCAGTCGGCGCTTCGTGTTCGAGAACGTGGCCATTGGCCAGGAACGCGGCAATGCCCTGTTCCATTACGTCTCCGCGCACGCCAGGGACGCGCTCGGCGAGCGTCTGCCGTTCTGGTACGACCAGCTCGGGTCGTTCGACCGCAACCACATCATCAAGCATCTGGACGGACTGCTGGAGCCTTACATCGTCGACGTCGAGCTGCCCTGCCTGCCGTTGCAGGACATCCTCGATCGCAATGCAGTGCAGCGCGTTGACCTGCTGCACATCGACACCGAAGGCTATGACTACCAGGTGCTCTCACAGTTTGATTTCAACCGCTACAAACCCAGGGTGGTGCTTTACGAACACAAGCACCTGGGCAGTGCGGCGCGCCAGCAGGCAGAGCAGCTGTTGCGGCGCCACGGCTACCAGCTGCAGCCCTGGGCCGGCGACACCCTGGCGACCTTGCCCTAGAGAGTGTTGACATATGAATGCTCGCTGCGTTGCGAGTCAAAACCGCACTCAGCGGAAACGCAGCACCGCCCGCGCACCACCGCCGCTGCGGTTCTCGAGGCTCAGGCGCCAGCCCAGCCGCGCCGCCAGCGTGGCGGCGATGTAGAGGCCCATGCCGGTACCGCCATCGTGGCCGCGGGTGCGCGGGGCAAACACCTGGGGCAGTTCGTCGGCCGGCACGCCGGGGCCGTCGTCGTCGACGGTGAGGGCCTCTGCGCTGAGCAGCAGCCGTACGCCACCCGGCCTGGGGGCGGCGCGCAGGGCATTGCGCAGCAGGTTGCTGACGATGATGGCGACCGCCCCCGGCGGCGCCAGCACCGTGGCCGGCTGCAACTGCCAGCGGACGGCGTCGGTGTCGATCTGCGCTGCGCACAGGCCGATGAGGCGCTCGTGCAGGGCGAGGGTTTCCGCAGTCGGTGCATCGCCTGCGCGGCTGAGCCAGAGCAGGGCGTCGAGATCGCGCTGGGCGTGCAGCGCGGCGCGCTGGATGCGGGCCAGTGGCATGCTGCCGCCCTGCGCCTCGAGCACCTCGGCAGCGCCGCGGATCACCGCCAGCGGCGTGCGCAGCTCATGGCTGGCGGCGGCGGCAAAGGCGCGTTCGCGTTCCACCAGCTCGTCGAGGCGCTGCATGTAGGCATTGAGGGCGTCGGTGATCACTGCCAGTTCGCTGTCGCGGTCCGGTGCTGCCAGGCGCTGCTGGCGCAGTTCCGGGTCGAGGGCGTGCAGCTCGGTGACCAGGCCATCCAGCGGGGCGAGCGTCTGCCGGGCCAGCCGCGCCGACACCCAAAAGGCGGCGACAGCGATCAGGCCGAGTACCGCCAGCAGAGTCGACAACAGCAGGCGCTCGCGGTCTTCCATCGCGGTGTCGCTGTAGCTTAGGTAGGCGGTGTCGCCGGCGGCGATCTGCTGCACCAGCACGAAGAACTGCTGGTCGCCGATGGTGAGTGCCGCGTAGCGGCCGGGTGCCAGATCGGTGAGCGTATGCGGCGGTACCGCGCCGCCCAGCGCAGGCCGGTAAAAGCGCAGGGTTTCGCCCTGCATGTCGCCGGGTGCCGGCACCGTGTGGGCTCGCACGCGATAGCTCATCTCGCGTTCCAGCAGGGTGCCCAGCGTCGCCTGTTCAACATAGCGTTCCATGCCGAGAAACACCGCGCTCAGGATCAGCGCACTCAGTGCGGTGAGCGCCACCAGCGCGCTGGCCAGCCGCCGGCGCAGGCGGTGGCCGCCGATCACCGGGACGACTTTCACCATCTCATGCGGCCGGCGCAATCAGCCGATAGCCCTCGCCATGCACGGTATGGATCAGCTTGTGCGCAAACGGCTTGTCGACCGCATTGCGCAGGTTGTGCATGTGCGCGCGCAGCACGTCGCCATCGGGGGCATCGTCGCCCCAGAGCGCACGTTCGAGCTCGGCGCGGCTGACCAGCTTCGGCGCGCGGCGCAGCAGCAGTTCGAGCAGCCGGCGCTCGGCACGGGTGAGTTCGAGGCGCACTGAGCCGCGATGGGCTTCGGCGGTTTCGGTATCGAGCCTCAAGTCAGCCACCTGCAGCTTGCAGCCGCCGGTCCAGCCGCTGGCGCGGCGGTGCAGGGCGCCGAGGCGGGCAGAAAGCTCAGACAGTGCAAACGGCTTGACCAGATAGTCGTCGGCGCCCGACAGCAGCCCCTCGACGCGGTTGGCGACGGTATCCAGCGCAGTGAGCATTAGTATCGGCGTGAGGTTGCCTTGGGCGCGCAGTTTCTTGCAGAGCGTCGCACCGTCCATGCCCGGCAGCATGCGGTCGAGCACGATCACGTCGTGCCCGCCCGCCTGCGCGAGCGCCAATCCGACCATGCCGTCAGCGGCAAAATCGACGCTGTGATTCTGGGCAGAAAGGAAATCACCGAGGTTGGCGGCTAGGTCCGGATGGTCTTCGATGACGAGTACGCGCATGCGCAAATGATAGGCCGCTGGCGCGTCAAGAGTTCGTCAAGCAGCGGGTTTCCGGGTGCCCGCAGGGTTGCGGTGCCCGCTGCGCCGTGGCGCCTGGAGCCGGAAAAATTCAGCCCGGCAAGGCGGAGAAATCCATTTTCTCGCCGTTGACCCAGCCGACGCCGAGGGCAATGCTGCCCTTGCGGTTGAGCACCACGGCCTGGTAGTCCGGCCTGGATTTGAGAGCGCGCAGATAGCTCATCACCAGCAGCGGCAGCCGGCCGGGCGGAATCTGGTCGCGCCAGAGCTTGGCGTTGCGGCCGGCATCCTTCCAGCCCGCCTTCGCCGCGCCGGCAGCGGCTAGCCAGTCGCAGATGACGTCGTCGACCCTGGCCGGGGTGTGAACCTGGATGAAGTTCCTGACGTCCGCGAAACTCAGCCCCTTGGGGCCCCCGTTCTGGGTGATCAGGTCGAAATACCAGCAGAAGCTGCGCTGGTCGGGTTCGGCGGCGCCGCTCGAGTCCTTGCACCAGGTTTTGGCCAGGCCATAAGCCTGCTGGGCGACACTTTCTGCGGCCCTGCTTTGCTGGGCGCGCATGGCGGCTGATCCCATCAGGGCTTGCAGTTCCTTGCGGGCAGTCTTGTCGAGCACGGCATTGGTTTGCCAGCTGCGCACGATCTTCAGGCCCTGGCCACATCGGTATTGCAGGCCTGCCACAACGCCTCGCCGAACTTGGGCATGGCGGCGATGACCGCAGACTTGCCACAGCCTTTCACCAGCGGTTGCATCGAGCCCTGGCCGATGTTCCATTGCAGCACGCCGCAGGAGATGCCCATGCCGTCGAAATCGCCGGTGACGCCGGCAAAAGGATCGCCGATGGTCTCGAAATCGCCGGTGATAGCCAGCGCGATCTGAATCCAGTTCTTGTCGAGTGCCATGGTCGGCCTCCCCCAGATGCCGGGAAATTAACCCAACTTCAGGCCGCTGTCGCCACCTTGCGGCGCCCGCGTTCGATGAAGCCCGCCCAGAAAATGCCCACTTCGTAGAGCAGATACGAGGGGATGGCCACCAGCAGCTGGCTGAACACATCCGGCGGCGTGATGATGGCGGCGACCACGAAAACGCCGACCAGCACATAGCCGCGCGCCTCTTTCAGCTGCGCCGTGGTGACGAAGCCGGTGATCACCAGCAGCACCACCGCGACCGGCGTCTCGAAAGCCGCCCCGAAGGCGATGAACATGGTCATCATGAAGTCGAGGTAGTCGCCGATGTCGGTGGCCACCACCACGCCCTCGGGTGCCGCGGCCAGCGTGAACCTGAAGACGATGGGCAGCGTCACGAAGTAGGCAAAGGCGATGCCGGCGTAGAACAGCAGCGTCGAGGACACCAACAGCGGCACCATCAGCCGCCGCTCGTTCTTGTAGAGGCCGGGGGCCACGAAGCCCCAGATCTGGTAGAGCACCCAGGGCATGGCCAAGAACAGGGCAGCAAATGCCGAGAGCTTGAGCGGCGTCAGGAACGGCGACACCACCTTGGTGGCGATCATCGAGGTGCCGGCCGGCAGCAGCTGCACCAGCGGGCGCGCAAAAATCCCGTACAGCTGCCGGGAGAACACCGCCAGCGGCAGCAGGATGACGATGACGCCGATCAACGCCCGCAGAAACCGCGTGCGCAGTTCCAGCAGGTGTTGCAGCAGCGGCTGTTCGGGGCCGAGCGGGTTGCCCTGGTCTGGATCGGCCATCACTCGGCCTTTGGCGGGCTGCCGTCGTCGGACGGTGGCGTCAGTGCCCGCTGCACCGGCTCGATCCCGGTCTGCACGCTGGATTTGAAGCTGGCCAGTTCGGCCCGCGCGACCCGGTTGGCTTCTTCCAGGCGTTTCTTGATGTCGGCGGCATAGGTTTCGCGCTCCAGCTCCGCCGACAGATTACGCATGTAGGCGCGCGCCTGGCCGGTCCAGCGGCCCGCCATGCGTGCCACCTTGGGCAGCCGTTCGGGGCCGAGCACCACCAGCGCCACCACAAAGCACAGGAACAGCTCGCCCAGCCCGATATCGAACATTGCAGTCTGCGGCTGGGACTAGACGTTCTCTTTCTTGGTATCGGCGTTGGCGTTCTGCGACTGCGCGGCGACCGCGTCCGGCTTGTTGACGGCGTCTTCGCCTTCCTTCATCGAATCCTTGAAGTTCTTGACTGCCGAGCCGAGATCACCACCGGCGTTGCGCAGCTTCTTGGTGCCGAACACCAGCAGCACGATGACCAGGACGATAAGCCAGTGCCAGATGGAAAATGAACCCATGTGAATCTCCTCAAAAATACTGCGATAGGTGCCGATTACTTCAACCGCGCCGCTTTTTCGGCGTGGCCTGACTGCCCGAGGCGGCGTGCGAGTTCGTCGAGCACCGCCTGGTGGGAAAGCCCCCGGTGCGCAAGCAGCACCAGGGTGTGAAACCAGAGGTCGGCCACTTCGTAGACCACCGCCGCGTCGTCCGGGTTCTTGGCGGCGATCACGGTCTCGGTCGCCTCCTCGCCGATCTTCTTGCAGATGCCATCGACCCCCTTGGCATACAGGCTGGCGACATAGCTGCTGGCAGCATCAGCGCCGATGCGGCTCTTCAGTTGCGCGTGCAGGGTGTCGAGGAGGTCGGCGGAAGACATGCGTGCAGTGTAACGCGGCGGTCTTGATGATCTCGTGTCAATGCCGTGGCGACTGCGCTTACAGGCGGATGCGGATTCCGCGCGATTGCAGGTACTGCTTGGCCTCGCCGACGGTATAGGTGCCCTTGTGGAAGATGCTGGCGGCCAGCGCAGCATCGGCGTGGCCTTCGGCCAGGCCCTGGTACAGGTGCTCCAGCGTGCCGACGCCGCCAGAGGCGATCACCGGCACGTTGACCTCGCGGTTGATGGCGGCGAGCAGTTCGACGTCGTAGCCCTCCTTGGTGCCGTCGCGGTCCATGCTGGTCACCAGCAGTTCGCCGGCGCCGCGCCTGACCATGTTGATGGCCCATTCCACCGCATTCAGGCCGGTCGCCTTGCGGCCACCGTGGGTGAACACTTCCCAGCGCAGCGGCTCGCTGCGCTTGCTGACCCGCTTGGCATCGATGGCAACGACGATGCACTGCACGCCATAGCGGTCTCCGGCTTCGGTGACGAAGTCGGGGTTGTGCACCGCCGCGGTGTTGATGCTGACCTTGTCCGCACCCGCCGACAGCAGGCACTTCACGTCCGCACAGCTGCGCACGCCGCCGCCGACGGTGAGCGGGATGTAGATCTCGCGGGCCACCGCCTCGACGGTCTGGAACAGGGTCGGGCGGTCGTCGGAGGACGCCGTGATGTCGAGAAACACCAGTTCGTCGGCACCTTGCGCATCGTAGCGGCGGGCGACTTCCACCGGGTCGCCGGCGTCCTGCACGTTCTCGAACTTGATGCCTTTGACGACGCGACCGCGATCGATGTCGAGGCAGGGGATGATGCGTTTGGCGAGCATTAGCTATTGGCGATCTTGACCGCATCCGCCAGCTTGAACTTGTGCTCGTACAGGGCGCGACCGATCACCGCACCGATGACGCCATCCGGCTCGAGTTCCTTGAGGCGGCGGATGTCGTCGAGCGAGCCGATGCCGCCGGAGGCGATCACCGGCGTCTTGATGGCGCGCGCCAGCGCCTGGGTGGATTCGACATTGAAGCCATCCAGCATGCCGTCGCGGCCGATGTCGGTGTAGATGATCGCCTCCACGCCGTCGTGTTCGCACTGCTGGGCGATCTCGATGACGGTGTGGTGGCTGAGCTTGCTCCAGCCATCGACGGCGACGTGCTCGCCCTTGGCATCGAGGCCAACGATGACGTGCCGCGGATATTCGATGCAGAGATCATGCAGCACATGCGGCGCAGTGATCGCACGGGTGCCGAGGATGACGTAGCTGACCCCGAGTTCGAGGTAGCGCTGCACGGTCTCCTCGTCGCGGATGCCGCCCCCCACCTGCACCGGCACTTTGCCGGCGGCCTTGACGATGGCTTCCACCGCTCTGAGGTTCATCGGGCGGCCCTTCAGCGCGCCATCGAGATCCACCGCGTGGATGCGGGTCGCACCATCACCAACCCAGCGCCTGGCCATCTCGGCCGGGTCGTCCGAGAACACCGTGACGTCGTTGAAGTCGCCTTGGCGCAGGCGCACGCACTGGCCGTTTTTGAGATCGATTGCAGGGATGAGGAGCATGACGCGGTGGGGCCGGGCTTGTCGCGTGAAGACTGCGGTTTCAGGAGGGGTGTGGCGCGGTAAGGTGCTGACGCGATGCTCTGCGCCGACTCTGCCCTAAAGCCACAGGCGCATCAACCGGCGCATCAGGGATTCCAGCGCACGAAGTTGGCGAGCAGGGTCAGGCCCAGGTTCTGGGATTTTTCGGGATGGAACTGGAAAGCCACCAGATTCTCGCGGGCGATGGCCGCCGCGAAGACATGGGTGTACTCGCTGCTGCCCAGCACATGCGAGGGGTCGCGTGGCCTCGCGTAATAGCTGTGCACGAAATAGAACCAGCTCTCGTCCGGCACGCCCGCCCAGATCGGGTGGCTGCGCTCCTGCTTGACCCGGTTCCAGCCCATGTGCGGCACTTTCAAGCGTTCGGCGGCTTCGGCAGGCGGGTCGGGGAAACGCAGCACCTCGCCGGGGAACAGCCCCAGCGCCGGCACGCCGCCGTTTTCCTCGGAGAACTCCAGCATCACCTGCATGCCCAGGCAGATGCCCAGCATCGGCACCTTGCGCGAGGCTTCCAGCACCAGCTGTGAAAGCTCCAGCCGGGTCAGTTCCTTCATGCATTCGCGAACGCCGCCGACACCGGGTAATACCAGGCGGTCGCAGTCCAGCAGCTCCTCGGGGTCGTAGCTGACCACCACCCGCTGATCGGGTGACACCCGCTCCAGCGCCTTGGCCAGCGAGTGCAGATTGCCCATGCCGTAATCGATGACGCCGATTTTTTTCATGCGGGGGACAGTGAAAGGTTTCGGCGAGGCGGGCGAGGGCGCTAGAGCACGCCCTTGGTCGAAGGGGTCACGCCCAGCTGTCGCGGGTCGAGTTCCACCGCCGCCCGCAGCGCGCGGCCAAAGGCCTTGAACACGGTTTCGGCGACGTGATGGGCGTTGTCGCCCTTCAGGCTGTCGATGTGCAGCGTGACATTGGCGTGGTTGATGAAACCCTGGAAGAACTCATGGAACAGATCAACGTCGAAGGCGCCGATATGCGAGCGCGGGAAGTTCACGTTCCAGGCCAGCCCGGGACGGCCGGAGATGTCGATCACTACCCGCGACAAGGCCTCGTCCAGCGGCACATAGGCGTGCGCATAGCGGCGGATGCCCTTCTTGTCGCCGATGGCTTTCAGAAACGCCATGCCGAGCGTGATGCCGATGTCTTCGACCGTGTGGTGGGCGTCGATGTGCAGATCGCCGGCAGCCTCGACGTCCAGGTCGATCAAGCCGTGCCGGGCGATCTGGTCGAGCATGTGGTCGAGAAACGGCACGCCGGTGACAAAGCGCGAAAGGCCCGTGCCGTCGAGATTGAGAGAAAGCTTGATCTGGGTTTCGCGCGTAATGCGCTCGACGCTGGCGGTGCGGGGGGTCATCGAAGGCTAGAGAGTTGAAGCGCGCGAAGGATACACCCGCAGCGCAGCGGGCAAAACCGTCTTTAGTGAATAGCGCCGGTACGTTGCGCGTGCACCCTCACCAGATTGGCCCCCAGCGCACTCACCGCAACGCCGATGAATGTCGCCGGCAGCCAGGCGAGTACTCCGAGTGCGGGCATCGTCGCTGCGAATACCAGAAAGAACGCCGCAAAGCCCATCTGCCCGCTCAGAAAGCCGCGCAGGGCGCGCAGCAGCGGATCGCGCCCGGCCATGGCGAAGGTGAACGAGGGGATGACGGTGGCTGCCACCGGCGCGCCTGCAAATACGCCTGTGAATTCCGGCCCGATCAGCGTCGCGGCCCAGGTCAGCATCGACACCAGCGCCACTGCCGCCACCATGCGCGCCAGCAACTCGTGGTGCGGCAGCTCGACCGGCAGCGGTGCCGCCAAGGCCCGTGGCAACAGCCGCGTGGCCGCGAGCAGCAGCACCGGGATCACTGCCATGCCGAGCCAGTGCTGGGCATCGAGACCGGAGTAGTGCAGGCCGCTCGCCACCGCGAGATACGCAATCCAGCCCAGCAGCAGCGACAGCGGCCAGCGGAATCGGGCGCTGGCGAAGCCGAACACCAGCAGATAAGTCATCGTCGCCCAGACGCCAATCGGCGCTGTGAGCGCGACCCGGTGGGCGATGGCCGCGCCATCGGTGAGCCACAGCGCGAGCACGATGGGTGCCGCCACCAGCGGCAGCCCGCCGAGCAGGCCGGACAGCCCCGGTCCCCAGCGCTTGCCTGCGAGGCTCGCAAGGCCGATCAGCAGTGGCGAAGCAAACAGCTTGGTGGCGAGGGCAGCGCTGAGCATGGGCGAGGGTCTGAAAATCGGGCCGCGCGATGGTAGGCGATCGCGAGCGCGTGACATCGCTGGCCGAGGCAGCCACCATCCGGCTCTGTCTACGGAGTTCGCCATGCGTATTCATGTCATCGGATTGAGCGCGGTCGCCAGCCTCGCGGCCTGCACCCAGGAAACCCAGAACCAGATCGGCCGCTCGATACAGAACTGGACCGGCACCGACGGCACGCTGGAAATCTATGCTGGCGAAAAACTGGTGCGGCGCTTCATTCATATCGACAAGCTCTCCACCGCCTATGGCACCGAGGACGCCAGCGCCCGGCCGTACCGCTTTGGCTATGGCGTGCTGGATGACAATCTCGATGGCCGCAGGAACGATGGCGAGAAGCGCGTCTATTTCGAGTTTTCCGACTACGCCAGCAACTACGTGTTCTTCGAGTCGCCGAAGTGAGCGGGACGGCAACGGCAAGATTCCCGGTCAACGCGCTGGTCACCGGTGCCAGCCAGGGGCTGGGGCTGGCGTTCGTGCAGGCGCTGCTGCTGCGGCCGCACTGCAATCTGGTCTACGCCGCCTGCCGGACGCCGGATACCGCGACCGCACTCGCTGAACTGGCGCGCGCGCATCCCCAGCGTCTCAGGGTGCTGGCGCTGGAGGTGACGCGCGAGCAGGATTTCGTGATTGCCGCCGACACCGTCCGGCGCGAGACCGACCGGCTGCATCTGCTGCTGAATGTTGCCGGCCTGCTGCACGATGCGGCGCGCGGCATCAAGCCGGAGCGGCGGCTGGAAGACTTCAATGCCGAGGCGCTGCTGGCCAGCGTGGCGGTCAACATGCTCGGCCCGGCGCTGGCGGCCAAGCATTTCCTGAAGCTGCTGAGCCACGACCAGCGCGCGGTATTCGCCAGCCTGTCGGCGCGGGTGGGTTCGATCGGCGACAACCGGCTGGGTGGCTGGTACAGCTACCGCGCGGCGAAGGCGGCGCAGAACCAGTTCACCCGCACTTTCGCCATCGAGGCGGCACGGCGCGCCCCCAATCTGATTGTCACGGCGCTGCATCCCGGCACGGTCGATACCGCGCTGTCCAAACCGTTCAGCGGCAATGTCGCCGACGGCAAGCTGTTCACTGCGGAGCAGTCGGTGGCGCATCTGCTGAAGGTCATCGACGGCCTCGGCCCCAGCGACAGCGGCAGCTTCCGCGCCTGGGACGGGCAGCAGATTCCCTGGTAGACGCAGCGCCGCCGCCGCTCTAGCCTGTCGGCATTCCCCCTGGAGTTGTCCGATGCGTCTGCTCATGCGCTGCTGCGCCCTGCTGTTGCTGATGATCGGCGGCGCCCATGCCGCCGCGCCGAAGCAGACCATCCCCACCGGCCTGCTGCCGAAGACGGCCGAGCCGCTGGCGTACAGCCTGCACTTCGATGTCGACCCGGCCAGTACGAGCTTCCATGGCACGGCCGAGCTGCAGGTGCGGCTCACTGCACCAGCCGATCACCTCTGGCTGCATGGCCTTGACCTCAAGGTGAAGTCGGTGAAGGTCTCCACAGTGGTCGCCAAGCCCAGCCCGGTGAGCTATCGGCAGGTCAATGCCGAGGGTGTGGCCCGCGTCGATTTTGGCCATGTGATGGCCGCACAGGACATCACCCTGAGCTTCGACTACAGCGGCAGCTATTC
>JBKJJE010000148.1:0-3536 GCA_046598075.1 Stagnimonas sp. | reverse complement strand
GGGTCGCCTTTCTTTTGCTTACTTTTCTTTGGCGAAGCAAAGAAAAGTGAGTCGCCGCAGGCGAAACACGCACTCAAAGCCAATGCACAGCTAGCCAGAGCGCGTGAGCGCGAATCGCTGCGCTACGCCGCCTTCCGCTTTTCAGATCGCTTCTTCCAATGCTGTAACTGGAACGCTCGTCGTTGTTTCGTGATTTCGTAAAACACGATGCCAGATGAAGTGCCGAGGTTGAGACTTTCAATCATGCCGAACATTGGAATGTTGATGCACGCTGTGCTTCTCTCGACAGCGAGATTACTGATGCCTGTCCCCTCATTGCCGAACCAAACGGCTAACTTTTTATATTGCGTGTAGTCGCCATCATGGAGCACGACGTTGTTGCGCCCCTTAATGTGTGGCGACGTCACAACTGAAACGAAGCCTTTCTTTTCGAGATGCGCCAAACAACTTTCAGTACTTTCAAATTTCTTGACGAAGGTCCATTTGATCGCTGATACAGATATGGCGCTGAGCTTTGAGCGGACACGCATTTCCTGCCAGTCGTCAGGCAGCAGCTTGGTGGCGCTGATGACATAGGCTTTTTCCACGCCCAAAGCATTTACGTTTCGGACGATGGTGCCGATATTTTTAATATCGTCAGGATTCTCAATAACGGCTATCAGGTTTTTGCACCTGAAATCTTTGATCTTGTTCGCTTTGGCGCGAACAGATGGTTTGGATTTCTTTTCTACTTCCATGTTCGATGGACCCTGATCTTGTGCCCTAACTAGATTTTGGCTTCAACCGCTTCCGCGTCTTCTGCACCATCTTGAAGAATCGCTCTGGCGAGATACGCTTGACCAGCGCCTGCACCCGCGTGTCCTTGTGCGTCAGCACCAGAAACTCTTTCTTCGTCACGGCCCGCGCAATCTGCGCCGCCACGTCTTCGGCCGTCACGCCGGATTTCTTCATGAACTTGTGCACCATGCCCACCGTGCCAGGCTGCATCACGCGGGCTGAGTTCATCAGGTTGGTGGGGAAGAACGCCGGGCACACCACCGTCACGCCGACACCGAACTCGGCCAGCTCATGGCGCAGCGTCTCGCTTACCGCCACCACACCCGCCTTGCTAGCGTTGTAACTGCCCATGCCGGGTGGATTGGCGATGCCTGCGAAGCTGGCGATGTTGACGATGTGGCCGGATTTCTGCCCCTTGAGAACCGGCGCAAACACCTTGCAGCCGCGCACCACGCCGAACAGGTTGATGTTGATCACCCATTCCCAGTCGCTCATCGGCGCGGCATCGATGTCCCCGGCGGTGGCGACGCCGGCGTTGTTGATGACGATGTCGACGCCGTCCCACTCGCTCTGCAGACGGTCGCGGGCGGCGGCGAAGTCGGCCTCGCTGGTGACGTCCAGCGCAAAGGCGATGCCGGTGCCGCCCTCCTTGATCAGATGGCCGAGCGTCTCTTTGGCGCTTGCCAGATCACGGTCGCTACAGGCGACCTGTGCACCCTGCTGGCCATAGAGCAGCGCGAGTGCACGGCCTAGCCCGGAGCCGGCACCAGTGACCAGCACCCGCTGCGGGCGGCTCATGCCGCGAGGGTGACCGTACGGCCGTCGAGAAAGGCGAAGGCATGGATGCGGGTGCCGGCCTTGGCGTCCTGATAGTCGGCGACACGGGCCAGACGTGCAGGCACTTTCATCAGGCGATCCTGGGCTTTTTCGCCGTCGTGGTTGAGGCCGGTCATGCCCGCGATGTCCCAGTACTCCAGCAACTCCTCGACGATTTTCAGGTACTGGCGGGTGCCGAAAATGCCGGTGCGGTCGAGCACCTCGCTCATCTCCGAGAAACCGGCGATGTTGTGGCCGGGCATGGCGAACCCGAGCGTGACCTTGAGCAGGGCCACCAGCGCGCGGTTGGGGTCGGTCTTCAGAATCTCGGCGAAGGTGGCGCGGTAGAACTGGTAGTGGCGCGACTCGTCACCGGCCAGATGTGCCAGCACCTTCTGCAGCACCGGCTCGTGCACACCCGCCATGCGGCCGGTGTTGGCGTGGCTGATCTGGGTGGCCTTCTCCTGCAGCGAGGTGTAGGCCATGAGGCGATACGGGTCCTGCTGCCAGTCGGGGTCGAAGCCGGCGGCGATGTACTCGTACTGCAGCTTTTCCAGCTCGCCCATGTTGAACAGCCGCGCATCGCGCACGTAGTCGCGCATGGCGCAGCCGTGGCGGTCTTCCTCGGCCGTCCAGACGTTGTTCCAGGCGCGCCAGACGCTCTCGTTGCTCATGTGGGTGGCAATCAGGCGGTGGAAGTGCGGCAGGCCTTCTTCGGTGAGCAGGTTCAGCGCCACGGCAACCCGCACGCTGTCGGGAATGCCTCTGGCGTTCTGACGGATGTTTGCGAGCGTGGCCTCGTCGTCGGCGTTGAGCGTGGCATCCGCCGGCATCAGGTCGTTGGGGAACCAGAGCTTGCGGCGGGCCAGGTGCTCGTCCATCTCGCGCTGTACCACCGGCTCGGCGGCGATCAGCACCTCGACCTGGTGCGGGGTGCCGAAACGGGCGTTGGAGAGCGGAGCGGCGGGCATGAGGGTCATGGGCGAAACCTTTATCAGAACAAGCGGATTACGGCTTTGCAGGGTGCTTGGATGAGGGAATTATAGACAGCGCCCATGAACGTTCTGCGCTAGTTCTTGATCAGGGTCAGAAACTCCTGCCGGGTGCGCGGATCGTCGCGGAAGCGGCCTTCCATCATCGAGGTGGTCATCGACGAGTTCTGTTTCTGCACGCCGCGCATCATCGAGCACATGTGCCGCGCCTCGATCACCACGGCCACGCCCTTGGCATCGGTGACCTGGTGGATGCAGTCGCCGATCTGCTTGGTGAGCTGTTCCTGGATCTGCAGGCGGCGCGCGAACAGGTCGACGATGCGGGGGATTTTCGAGAGCCCCAGCACCTTGCCATTGGGGATGTAACCGACATGCGCGCGCCCGAAGAACGGCAGGATGTGGTGCTCGCACATCGAGTACAGCTCGATGTCGCGGACGATCACCATCTCGTTGTTGGTGGTGGCGAACAGCGCGCCGTTGACGATTTCTTCCAGACTCTGCCGGTAGCCCTGGGTCAGGAACAGCATGGCCTTGGAGGCGCGCTTCGGCGTGTCGAGCAAACCCTCACGGTCGGGGTTCTCGCCGACGGCTTCGAGAATGCGGCGGTATTCGATTTCCATGGGGGGTGGGTCTTGAAAGCGGGGCAGCGATCATGCCAGAGCACAGGCGGCACTACGTAGAATGACCCCATGTCCGCTGCCACTCTCATCAAGACCATCCCGATCGACCTGATCCGCCCCGGTGCCCAGCAGGCACGCAAGGTGTTCCGGGCCGACGCCCTGGCCGAGTTGGCGGAGAGCATCCGGGAGTCCGGCATCGTCCAGCCGCTGGTGCTGCGCACCCGGGTCTGGGGCTACGAGATTCTCGCCGGCGAGCGCCGCTGGCGGGCCGCACAACTCGCAAACGTGCACGAGGTGCCGGCGATCATCCGCGACGACCTCGATGAAGATC
>JBKJJE010000082.1:0-4297 GCA_046598075.1 Stagnimonas sp. | reverse complement strand
ACCGGGCTGCGCGGCAGCGTCTCCACGAAATCGACGGTCTTGGGGGCCATCACGCTGCCCAGCTTGCCCTTGCACAGGGCAATGAGTTCTTCGCTGCTGACCCAGTGGCCGACATTGAGTTCGACCACTGCTTTGACTGCTTCGCCCCACTTCTCGTCGGGCACGCCGATCACGGCGCAGTCCTGCACGGCAGGGTGACTCCAGATCACCTGCTCGACTTCACTGGGATAAACGTTGAAGCCGCCAGTGATGATCATGTCTTTCTTGCGGTCGGTGATGTGCAGATAACCGTCGGCATCAATATGGCCGACGTCGCCGGTGTGCAGCCAGCCATCGACAATGGTCTCGGCGGTTTTCTCGGGCTGCTTGTAGTAGCCCTTCATCACGAGGTCGCCACGCACACAGATCTCGCCGGTGGAGCCACGCGGCAGGATTTCATGGGCGTCGTTCATCATCTCGACGCGAATCAGCGGATTGGGCCGACCCACCGAGGACAGGCGCTCGTCGCCAGCCAGCTTGCCACCGATGAAATGCTCGTCGGGGCGCAGGTTGGCAATGCCGGCGGGCGCTTCGGTCTGGCCATAGCCACCGGCCATGATCGGCCCCCACAGCTCAATCGCCTTCTTGAGTTTCTCCACCGACATTGGCGCGGCGCCATACATCAAGTATTTGACCGACGAGAAATCGACCTTCTCGATGCCGGGGATTTCCAGCAGTTTGTAGATCACCGTCGGCGGCAGGAAGAACTCGGTGACCTTGTGCTCCGCAATCGCACTGAGGATCAGTGCCGGGTCGGGCTTGGTCACCACGATCACGGTGCCGCCCTGCGCCGTGCACGGCACGCCAAGCAGGCCAGCGGTATGCGTCATCGGCGCGGCGGCAAGGTTCATCGGCTTCTGTCCGTCGCGGTAAGCGCAGGCCAGCATGTAATGCGCGATGAAGGTCTGCACGCTGCGATGCGTGTTCATCACGCCCTTGGGCATGCCGGTGGTGCCGCCGGTGGGCGAGAGCATGATCACGTCATCGACGTGGCTCTCGACTTCCGGCTTGGCCGATGGCTGCCCTGCGGTCCATGCGGTGAGCGAGGGTGCAGCGGCGCCCTCGGCATCGATGCAGATCCAGTGCTTGATCTTCGGCAGTCTGGGCCGCAGCTGCGCGATGATCTCTGCGAAGTACGCTTGATAAAACATCACCTCGCAGTCGAAGGCTTCGAGGATGTAGTGATTCTCCTCCACCGAGTTGCGGGCGTTGACCGGAATCCAAGTCATGTTCGCGCGCCATAAGCCGAGTGTGCAGGCCCAGGCGGTCACATCGTTGGCCGACCACACCGCGCCCTTGGTTCCCTTGGGGAGTCCCATAGCCAGCAGCTTGTTGGCAATCCGGCAAGACAGCTCACCGACTTCCGTGAAGGTGAAAGAGCGCTCGCCCTGGATATAGGCGATGCCGGCCGGATTAATGTTCCAGCCGCGGTCATAGAAATCGATGATGGCCATGGGACTTTCCTGTAACTACGATTTAGAGGGACGTGACGGAGGCGCGCGCCAGGCCGCGTTGCTCAAGGAAGCCGAGCAGATAGCGGTGATCGAAGGCCTTGCAGGCCGAGGCAAAGCCCAGCTTGCGGGTCTCCCCATCGAGCAGCTTCATCACCGCCGCGGTTTGCAGCGCGCCGGTGGCGATGTAGGGCGTGATGCCATGAACCGTGGCACGTACCGCAGCGAGTGGGCCGCGACCGATGGCGAAATCGACGGTGCGATTAATCGTGGTGCGCTCGCGCGGCGGCATTGTCGGCGTGGTCGAATCGGTCATGCCCTTGATGACGGCGTTCTGCTGCTCAACCGGCAAGTGCTTGTATTCCGCGTCCCACTTTGACGCGAGGCCGTGGACCATCCGCATCATCGGCTCGGCGTCATAGAAGCCGACGCTGGACAGGCAGCTACGGACCCGAGAATCGTCCTGGTAGAACACGGGCAACGAGGTGCCGCTCCAGGGCAGGGCAAACACCGGCGTCATGAAATCCGGCGACACGACGTTGAACGATGCGTTGACGGCATGCGGAACCAGCTTCTTCTCCCACAGGAAAGCCGCGGGCGCCCGGAGCAGTTCGAAGATCGAAGCGGCGGAGCCAACTGATACGCCGGCTGCTTCGCGCGGTGTGCGCGCCAGCGTCGCTGTTTCCAGCGCGTCGACACCCTGAGTTTCAAGCGCCAGTTCGGCCGCAATCTCGGCCACGGTGTACATGTAGGAGGTCGACGGCGACACCAGCAGACCGGCCTGGCGGTACTGCTCGCCAAACTGATCGCGCACGTTCTGAACGTAGCTTTGCTCGCCGGTGGTATCGAGGTGATGGCAGCCCGCCTTGAGCGCGGCTTCGACGCCGACCAGGCCAAAGTTCACGAAGGGGCCTACGGTGTTGCACACCACCTTGGCACCCTTGAACGCCTTGGTCAGCGACTCGACGGTGTGCTCGGCCTCGACGATTTCATAGGTCGCCGATTCAAGGCGCACGACGCGCTGCGCCATCATCTCTTTCAATCGGCCGGCGTTGCGCGCCACGGCCGTGAAGGGGATCTGCTGGTCGATCAACCAGTCCATGATCAACATGCCGGTGTAACCACTGGCGCCGTAAACAACAACAGGATGCTTGGCCACTTGTGTTCTCCTCGAATCTATTAAGTTGGGTGATGGGTGATGCGGGTTCTTCGGAAACTGGATTCCCGCCTGCGCGGGGATGACGTTGCTGCGTGTGCTTTAAAACTGGATCCCCGCCTGCGCGGGGATGACGTTGCTGCGCAACCTCAGTTCTGGGTCCAGCCTTCGGTGTAAAGCTGCTGTGCGAGCGCGCCGAGACGCATAGTCAGCACGCGGTTTTCACCGTCCTCGATCAGCGCTGCGCTGGTATCGCGGTACAGCTTCTCAATGGGGTATTCGCGGGTGGTGCCAACGCCGCCGAACAGGCGCAGGGCTTCCTCGACGACGCGGGCGGCTTCTTCAGTGACGGCGACCTTGCCGATGGCGGTCACGTAGGGGTGGGTCTGCGGCGACTGCCGCGCGAAGGCGAGTGAGCGGCGGGCGATGGCGCGTGCCATCTCGACTCGGCGCAGCATTTCGCCCAAGCGCATACGCGTCATCTGGTGCTCGATCAGCAGCGCGCCGCCCTGTTTGCGCTCGTTGCAATACTTCAGCGCCAGCTCGAAGGCTGCACGCGCCACACCGGTGAACACCTGCGCCATGTGGGTGCCGCCGAATGACCACACCGAAGCGAAGCTGCCGTGGAAGCCGTCTTGATCGCCGATCACCCAGCGCCGCGGAATCTTCACGTTGTCGAAGTAAATCTCGCCCTGCGGCAGTGAGCGCTGCCCCATCTTGTCCAGCGGTTTGCCGCGCGAGACGCCGGGCAGGTCGAGCGGCA
The DNA here is from genome assembly GCA_046598075.1 of Stagnimonas sp. Classification (GTDB taxonomy): domain Bacteria; phylum Pseudomonadota; class Gammaproteobacteria; order Nevskiales; family Nevskiaceae; genus Stagnimonas. The sequence goes on along the minus strand of JBKJJE010000082.1, from coordinate 888 downwards.
CGATGGCGCCGACACCGTTGGTGGAGCCATCCGCGGCGAAGAAGCCGTTGCCGTAATCGGCGGTCATGTAGGCCACCGCCACTTGGGCGACAGCGCCGTTCGATATCCATGCCGAAGACTGGCCATTGATCACGACCTCGTCGGCGCCGACCTTAGCGGTCAGGTTGCCCTTGCTGCCCTGTTTGCCCTCGGGCCACTCCTGCTTGTGATGCAGCATGGTCGCGTCACTGCCGCGATCCGGCTGGGTGGCGATCCAGCAACCGATCTTGTTCATCGAAAGATCGACCAGTTCCTGGTTGCCGATGGAAGCAGCGACCTGCAGCGGAACTCCCGCAACGCCGAGTGACACCGCGAGGCCAGCGTCACCCCAGCCCAGCTCCTCGCCGATCAGGGACTCAACGCGGACCGCCATCTCCGGCGGCATTTCGGCCAGCAGCGAGGGATCGATGCCCAGCTTGGCGAACTCGCCGAACACGCCGTAGTACGGCGAGCCCGCAGCAACCACTTCTTCGGCACTCATCCGATCCAGCTCAACCCCCAATGGGCGCAGCACGTCCTTGGCGAAGCGATGCACCGACGACTGGATGGCCAGCTCTTCCTGACTCATCGGCGGCTCGAAGCCAGACAGTCCGACGGCTGGCAGGGTGACCTTTGTTTTATGGTTCAGCATTTCTCTCTCCTCGATTTTTCGTCGTTAAAATCTGGAGCAAATGGTGCTGGGCTTTTTCTGTGGCGCCTTCCAGCCGAAAGCCGAGTTCTTTCAGAATCTGATCATGGGGTGACCGCATGAAATCCTGGCTGCAAGTGCGCAGACATCTCGGTCATAAGCCGATCGTCGAGGGGCGAGTGGGTGGGCCGACACCGCTGTATGTCGAGCGCTATCACTTC
>JBKJJE010000076.1:0-40360 GCA_046598075.1 Stagnimonas sp. | reverse complement strand
TGGTGCTGGCGGGTACGCCGATGGAAGTGAAGCAGGCCAAGCAGCTGCCTTCGTCCGACTAGTCTCAAGTCCCCCATGAATATCGCGACCATTCTCGACATGGCCGCCGAGGCCTTCAGCGACCGCATTGGCGTCGTCTGCGGCACACAGCGCCTGAGCTATACCGAGCTGCGCAGCGCGGCCTGGAACGCGGCTGAAGCGATCAAGGCCAGCGGTGCGAGCTATGTCGCGCTGCTGGATGTGACCAGCCCGGCGGCACCGGTTGCACTGTTCGCCGCCGCCTATGCCGGCGTGCCCTATGTGCCGCTCAATTACCGGCTGACCAAGGCCGAGATCAATGAGCTGGTGGCGCGCGTTGCACCGGCCTATCTGGTCACCAGCCCCGACTACGCCAAGCTGGTCGATGCACGCGAAGGCGTGATGCTGGTAGATCGCGACGCTTTCATGTCGCTGCCCAGCATCACCGGCGAGCCACCCATCCCCGGCGATGACCCACGCGAAGTCGCCGTGCAGCTGTTCACCAGCGGCACTACCGGCAAGCCCAAGGCGGCGATCCTCAGGCACGAGAATCTGTCGAGCTACATCTTCGGCACGATTGAATTCGCCTGCGCCGAAGAGCACGACGCCATCCTCGTCACCGTGCCGCCGTACCACATCGCCGGCATCTCGGCGGTGCTCAGCAGCACCTACGCCTGCCGCCGCATGGTGCAGCTCGATGGCTTCGAGGCCGCCAGCTGGCTCGCGGCTTGTCGCGCGGAAAAAGTCAGCAACGCTTTTCTGGTGCCGACCATGCTGCAACGCGTCGTCGATCATCTCGCCGAATGCGGCGAAGCCGTCGCCATGCCGGCGCTGCGCTCGCTGGCCTACGGTGGCGGCAAGATGCCACTCGCCACCATCCAGCAGGCGATGGCCTTATTACCCGGTGTCGACTTCACCAACGCCTACGGCCTCACTGAAACCAGCAGCACCATCGCGGTGCTGACGCCAGACGACCACCGCGCCGCCGCCAGCAGTAGCGACCCCGCCGTGCGCCGCCGACTCGGTTCGGTGGGCAAGCCGGGTGCGGTCGAAATTGAGATTCGCGACGACGACGGCAAGGTTTTGGGCGCTGAAGAAGCAGGCCTCGTCTTCGTGCGCGGCCCGCAGGTATCGGGCGAATATCTCTCGCTCGGCAGCCAGCTGGATGCCGAGGGCTGGTTCCCGACCAAGGACCGTGGTTATCTCGATACCGAGGGTTATCTGTTTCTCGATGGCCGCTCGGATGACGTGATCGTGCGCGGTGGCGAGAACATCTCGCCGGGCGAAATTGAGGACGTGCTGCTCAGCCATGCGGCGGTTGCCGATGTGGCCGTGGTCGCCATGCCCGATCAGCAATGGGGCGAGGCGGTGGCTGCGGCCATCGTGCTCAAGCCTGGCGCGCTTGCCGACATCGCGGAGCTGCAGGCGCTGGTGAAAGATCGCTTACGCTCGTCCCGCGTGCCGCAGAAAATCATCTTCAAGGATGCTTTGCCCTACAACGAAACCGGCAAGGTCTTGCGGCGTGTGATCCGGCAGGAGTTTGTCTGATGTTTGCCATCGAGAAAACCGTCGAGATCAACGCGCCTGCTGCCGTGGTCTGGGAGGTCATCACCGACCTTGCGCGCTACCCGGAATGGAATCCCTTCTGCCTGAAATGCGAGTCGAGCTTGAGGCCCGGCGACCCGATCACCATGACCGTGAAGCTGATGGCCAAGCCACAGAAGCAGGACGAGGTGATGCTGGAATACGTCGAGGGTCGGCGCTTTGCGTATTGCATGAAACCAGTGCCTGGCATGCTATCGAGCTTTCGCTCGCATGATGTCGAAGCACTTGGGCCTGAGCGCACGCGCTATCGCAGTACCTTCCATCTCAAGCAGTGGTTTCGGGTGGTGGTGCTGGCACTGTTCCAGCAAAAACTCGAAGCCGGATTCGCGGCCATGACCGATGCCATACAGCGTCGCGCCGAAACGCTGTGGGCGCAGCGCAAGCCCTGATCACCACGGCGCAGGCCTATGGCGAGCAGCTGCTCGCCTCGCTGGGCGCGAGGCCGCTGCGTGCGCTGTGCGGGGTGGATGAGCATCCGGCGCTGAGCTGGGCCAGTAGTGGCTTGATGGCGCTCACCGGGCGCACCGATGGCACGCCGCAGATGTGCCCCATCCCACTCTCTGCCTGTGCCGACGGGGCACTGGCGGCACTCGCCAGCCTTGCGCCGCCGGGTGCCTTTGATGACCTGCGCGGCGCGCAGTTGCTGAGCGAGCGCGCCGCGATGGCGAGCCTGCAACGCACCGGGGCGATCTCGGCCGGGGGCAGCTGTCGTTTGCTCGCAGCGGCAGATGGCAGCATCGCGCTGAACCTCGCCCGGGAAGATGACTGGGCGCTGCTGCCCGCCTGGCTGGAGCAGGCGGTGGCAGCGAACTGGAGTGCGGTTGCCGATGGGGTTCGGCATCGGCGCACGACAGAGCTGATCGAACGCGGCCGCCTGTTGGGCCTCGCGGTCGCCGCCAATGTCTTGCCCAGCACCGCCGCTGCGGCCTGGTGCGTGGTGAGCCACGATCGGCGTCTAGCCAATGCAGCTGCGCCGCTGCGACAACCACGCGTGGTCGATCTTTCCTCGCTCTGGGCCGGCCCGCTGTGTGGCCATTTGTTGCAACGACTCGGAGCCGAGGTGATCAAGGTGGAAAGCCCGCAGCGGCCCGACGGCGCCCGCAAGGGGCCAGCTGACTTCTTTGATCTGCTGCACGCAGGCCAGCGCAGTGTCGCCATTGATGCCACCACCCCCAGCGGCCGCCAGCAATTACGTGCGCTGTTGCTACAGGCCGACATCGTCATCGAAGCCTCGCGGCCGCGTGCGCTGCGCCAGCTGGGGATCGACGCCGAGCAGCTGCTGGCCGAGCGGCCGCAGCTCACCTGGGTATCGATCACCGGCTACGGCCGCGATGCCGACCACGAGCAGGCGATTGCCTATGGCGACGATGCCGCGGTTGCGGCTGGCCTGTCGTACTGGCAGCAGGCGGCCAGTGGCGAGCCGCTGTTCTGCGGCGATGCGATTGCTGATCCGCTCACTGGCCTGCATGCGGCGCTGGCGGCTTGGGCAACGCACCAGGCGGGTGGGGGACGCATGCTGTCGGTGTCGCTGTGCGAGGTGATGCGGCATTGCATCGCGTTTGATCCGCCACAGTCAGCCGCCGCCGCACACCAGCGGGCCCAGTGCTGGACGCGTCTGGTGCGCGATGCGGGTGTTGAGATTGCTCTGCCCAGCGCACGCAGTGCCAGTGGCCGCGCACGCGCTTTGGGTGCGGATACTGATGCGGTCTTGCGCGAGCTAGGTATCCCATGCTGATCCGCCGCGCCGAGCTGGATGGCGAACGTCTTGCGGATGTGCGCATCGACGCGGGCCGCATCAGCGCCATTCGCGAGCAGCTGGCAGCGCAAGGCGGCGAGATGGAACTGGACGCCGGAGGTGCCGCGCTGCTGCCGGGCCTGCACGACCACCATCTGCATCTGTTTTCACTCGCGGCTTCGCGCGCTTCGGTGGCCTGTGGCCCGCCGCAGATTCAGAGTGGCGCAGCACTGGAAGCGGCTTTGCACGCGGCCGCCGGTGACCAAAAGAGCTGGTTGCGCGGCATCGGCTATCACGAGTCGGTGGCAGGTGAGATCGACCGCGACTGGCTGGATGCACATGGCCCCGCACGGCCCCTGCGCATACAACACCGCAGTGGCCGGTTATGGCTGCTCAACTCGCTGGCCTTGCAGCAACTTGAAGTGGGCGAGGGTAGTGATCCACTGGAGCGTGTTGCTGGCCGCAGCACTGGCCGTCTCTATGACGCCGATGATTGGCTGCGTACGCGGTTGCCGCGCCAACGCACCAGCCTGCACTCGGTGAGCCAGCTGCTGGCCAGCTATGGCGTGACAGGTGTCACCGACACCACGCCGCAGAACAGCGCAGACACTTGGCGTGACTTTGCCGCTGCACAGGCGCGTGGCGAGCTGTTGCAAAAATTGATGCTGATGGGCGATGCCAGCCTCGATGCCGTGAGCGATCAACCCGGCCTGTTGCGCGGCGCCCGCAAGTTTCATCTGCACGAGCACGAGCTGCCGGCGTTCGACACGCTCTGCGCCGAGATTCGGCAAAGCCATCGCGCGGGTCGCGGTGCGGCCTTTCACTGTGTCACCCGCACTGATCTGGTGTTTGCGCTGGCGGCGCTGCGCGAAGCCGGCGGGCATGCTGGGGATCGTATCGAGCACGCCTCGGTGACGCCGCCCGAGCTATTGGCCGAGCTGCTCGCACAAGGGCTGACGGTGGTGGCGCAGCCCCACTTCATTAACGAGCGCGGCGACCAATATGTGCAGGATGTGGCCGCCGAGGAACAGCCCTGGCTGTATCGCCTGCGCGGCCTGCTGGATGCCGGCGTGCCTTTGGCCGGCGGCAGCGACGCGCCGTTTGGCGAGCCAGACCCCTGGGCGGCGATGCAGGCCGCCGTCAGTCGCCGCAGCCGAAGCGGCAGGCTGATGGCTGCCGATGAGGCGCTGACGCCGGAGCAGGCCTTGGCATTATTCACCACACCGCTGGAAGCCCCTGGCAGCGCACCGCGTCGCCTTGCCGTGGGGCAGCCGGCAGACCTCTGTCTGCTGGATCGCAGCTGGGCCGAGGCGCGGCGCGATCTGGGCGCGGTACAGGTGCGGCAGACCTGGCGCGAGGGGGTGAGCATCTTCGTCCGCTAGTCCAACTAGGGTAGGACTTATGGAGGCCGGTTCCCGAAACTCGTTGCAGACACCCAGCGAGCTACCAGATGCCCAGCAAGGGCCGCACTCCAGCAGGTCGTGGCACCGCCGCCAGCGCCACCGCGCGGGTTGGCCGGCCGCCGCGGGTGAGCGTGCAGAGCATCATTGCTGCCGCGCTGGAGATTGGTCTGGAGCACGCCAGCCTCAAGCAGATTGCCGATCATCTGAATGTCGCGCCCGCCACGCTCTACCGCCATGTGCGCAATCGCAACGAGTTGCTGCGGCTGGCGGCCTTCGAGCTGACCCTGGCGCGGCGCCTGCCGCAAGGTGCGGCCGAGCATTGGTCGCAACTGGCCACCCGCTACGCCGAGACGCTGTTCGAATCCTTTTGTGCCGAGCCGCAGCTGATGTCCGAGCTGCTCAAGGGCCGGCTCGGACCGCATGCCGAGATCGACGTGCTCGAGCAGTTCCTGGACGCCATCACCGAGCAGGGTTTTGATATTGCGCAGGGGGTCTGGCTGTTTCACGCCATCGGCACCCTGATGCTGGGTGCGGCAGCCGGGGCTATTGGCTTGCAGGCCAGCCGCGACGCCGGCCACCCCTGGGACGCCGCCATGCGCGAGGCCCTGGGGCGTCGCGATGCCGATGACCTGCCGCATGTGCGCGAGGTGTTCCCGCAGGCCATCGAGCAGCAGCCGCATCACTGGCTGCCGGCCTTGCGCGCGCTGCTCACGGGGGTGGCGGTACAGCGTGGCGAATGCCTGCCGGAGACCACACTGGCGCCAGCCGCCAGTGCAGCGGCGCAGCTGATCGCGCGGCATTAGCTACCCAGTCCAACCGCCACTTTGGAGAGCACCATGCAGAAATGGATATGCGGTATTTGTGGCTTCATCTACGACCCCGCCGTGGGCCTGCCGGAACACGACATTGCGCCCGGCACCGCCTTTGAGTCATTGCCTGCTGACTGGATCTGCCCCGAGTGCGGATCGCCGAAAGAATCCTTCGAGCCCTACACCGGCTAGCCCTTGAGCGAGAAAGAATATGAAACATGAAATGAAGGCGCGGTATCCCGCCAGTGCGGCCGTGGTGATCAAGATGTTCACCGACCCCAAGTTTCACAAAAGCAAGCTCGAAGCCACCGGCTACAGCGGCAAGTACACGGTGCTGGATCAGCAGAGCAGCGGCGATGATTTCAGCATCAAGATCGAGCGCAAGGTGCCGGTATCGCTGCCGGGCATGGGCAAGAACGCGCCGGAGTCGACGGTGATCAACGACGAGTCCTGGAATCGCGCCAGCAAGAGCGGCAAGGTGGTGGTGGAGCTCAAGGGCATGCCGCTGGCGATGAGCTGTGTCACCTCGATGCGGGACGAGGGCAAGGAATGTGTGGTGACCTACCAGTGGGAGGTGAAATCGAAGATTCCGCTGGTCGGCGGTGCCATCGAGAAAATGGTGGTCAGCGACATGGAGAAAAAGGCCGCCGAGGAAACCGCAGCGGCCATCGTGCTGCTGAAAAACTATCGTTGAAGATTACAGTTGCAGGTGCTACTTGATTTGGACGAGGCGCGCGAGAGCTGTGCGCCTAGGATGTTTGCAACTGGTTTCCGAGGAGAAAATAATGAAATCGACGATCAACGTCGCCATCACCGCTGCCGCATTCGGCGCGGCGATCATGCTGTCCGCAGCGCCTGTCTATGCCAAGGTCACGGCGGCCAAGGCAGCCGAACTGGATGGCCCCAAGTTCACCTGTATCGGTGCCGAAAAAGGCCCTTCGGCCAATGGGATTCCCGCCTACAGCGGCAAGTGGGTGGGCACCTGGCCCGGCCAGACCAAGCCGTTCGGCTACGAGCCTGGTCCGTATAAGGACGAGAAGCCGTTGTTCACCATCAGCAACGAGAACCAGGCGAAGTACGCCGGCAAAATGACCGAAGGCCAAAAGGCCTTGATGAAGAAATATCCGCAGTCATTCCGCATGAATGTCTACCCCAGCCACCGCGACTTCGGCTTCGTGCCCTGGGCTTGCGACACCGCCAAGAAAAACGCCGTCACTGCCGAAGTGCTGCACAACGGCCTGGGGGTGTCCGGTACCAGTGGCGCGATCCCGTTCCCGTTCCCGGCGTCAGGGCTGGAAGCCATCTGGAATGCCATCAATCCGCATCGCGCATCGACTGAATCGGTGGTCACCGACATCGCCGATGTCTATGCCAATGGCAGCATCGCCTGGGGCCGCAACAAGTTCATGACCTACAACCCCGGCAACGATCCCAACAAGCGCGGCTCGTTCCAGGACAAGGTCAACGCCTATTTCTTCTCCAGCTATTTCCTGCCGGAACGGGACAAGGGCTTTACCGCGGTGGGCATCCAGCCCAACGATTTCACCAAGGACGGCACCGCCTCCTGGCAGTACAGCCCCGGCATCCGCCGCGTCCGGCAGGCGCCCGAAGTGGGCTTTGATTTTCCGGTGCCGCCGGCCGGCCTGCGTACGGTGGATGACGACTATGGCTTCAACGGCTCGCCCGAGCGCTACACCTGGAAACTGATCGGAAAGAAGGAAATCTACGTCCCGTATCACAACTTCAAGATCAACGATCCGACAGTGAAGTATGCCGACCTGATCAAGCCCAACACCATCAACCCCGACTACGTGCGCTACGAGCTGCACCGGGTCTGGGTGATCGAAGGCAGCCTGAAGCAGGGCGTGCGTCACATCTATGCCCGCCGCACGCTCTACGCCGACGAGGACAGCTGGGGCGTCACCTGGGCTGACAATTACGACGGTCGCGGCCAGCTGTATCGCGCCAACTTCATCAATTTCTTCTATTCGCAGGAATCGAAGGCCTTCCACCGCGGCGTCAGCGTGTTCCACGACCTGAGCTCGGGCGCCTACGAGGCCGGCTATCTGGTCAACGAGCGCAAGGACAACTGGTGGCGCATCAACCAGCCGATGACGCCGTCGATGTTCAGCCCCGAAGCCGCTGCCCGCGGCGGGCACTGACCGTTCCGGTCAGTGCTGTTTTCACGACTTTCAAGCGGGGCGGATTACAGACTCCGCCCCGTTTTTTTACAGGAGAGAACATTTTGAAGAATGCATTCATCACCGGTGCCAATATCGGTCAGGCCAATCTGCTCAGCAAGGCACTGGCCCAGCGCGGCTGGCGGGTGTTTGCCGGCGTGCTGCCGGGGGCGCCGACCGATCTGGTCAGCGGCGGCAACATCACCGTGGTCGATCAGGATGTCTCCAGCACTGCGTCGGTGCAGGCCAGTGCCGAGATCGTCACCAAGGCGCTGAACGGGCAGGGCCTCGATCTGCTGATGAATGTGGCCGGCGTCGCCAACATCGCGGTCGGCATGGTGGAGTGCGCTGACCTGGCACAGGCCCAGCGCCTGTTCGACATCAACCTGTTCGGCCAGTTGCGGGTGCTGCAAGCCTTTCTGCCCTTGATTCGCCAGAACGCACCGCACTCGCGCATTGCCAACTACAGCTCCGGCGCCATCCTCGCCAACCCGGTGGGTGCCGGCGTCTACAACATGACCAAGCATGCCATCCACGGCATGACGCTGACGCTGCGCCATGAACTGGCACCGTTCGGTATCCAGGTCACCTCCATCATTCCCGGCGGCGTGCTCACCGCCATGTCTGCCAATGCCCACGAGAACACCAAAAAGACCTGGGGGATGCAGCCGGAGGCGATCCGCAAGATCTACGAACCCCATCTGGGCAAGGTGATGATGCAGGTGCTGCCCGACATGCTGGAGAAAACCGGCAGCACGCCGGAGCAGGCGCTGGCCGGCACACTGGTGATCCTCGACAAGAAAAAGTGGAAGCCGATGGAATACCTCGGCAAGGATGTGAAGCCAATGGGCGTGATGCGCCGCCTGCTGTCGGACAGCCAGCTGGAAAGCATGATGCGATCGGCTTTCAAGATTCCCTCCTACAAGGCCTGAGACGAGAGATCACCATGAATGCGCCCGTCACACCGCCCGGCGAGCTGCGCCGCCTGTTCGACCGTCTGGCTGCCAAGGCCCCCCAGATCGCCGCGACCAGCGCCGAAGTGCGCGCTGAAAAACTGCTGAAGCTGCTGCGTGCCGTGATGGAGGCGCGCCCCGCCATCCTCGCTGCCGGCCGACAGGAGCTGCGTCTCACCGACCTCGACATCGACGCCCAACTGCTGATGGTGAAGGGTGAGGTGGAGTTCATTGCCAAGCACCTGAAGAGCTGGGTGGGTCGCGAGAAGATCCAGGGCACGCTGATGACCCTGGGCAAGAAGTGTTACGTGCAGTACGAACCCAAGGGCGTAGTGCTCAACCTCGCCACCTGGAACGCGCCGATTGCCATTGGCCTGGTGCCCTTGATGGGTGCGATTGCGGCGGGCTGCACGATGGTGCTCAAGCCTTCGGAGCTGGCGCCGCTGTCTGCAAAGGTGCTGGCCGAGATCGTCGCCAAGGTGTTCCCCGAAGATGAGTTCGCTGTCGTGCAGGGTGGCCCCGAAGTGGCTCAGGAACTGCTGACCTTGCCGTTCAACCATATCTTCTTCATCGGCGGCCATGCCGTGGGCCGGCTGGTGATGCGTGCCGCCGCCGAGCATTTCGCGTCAGTGACGCTGGAGATGGGCGGCAAGAACCCGGTGATCGTCGACGCCAGCGCCAACCTTGCCGAAGCCGGACAGAAAATCGCCTGGGGCCGGGTTGCCAACTGTGGGCAGGTCTGTCTGGCACCCGACTACGCGCTGGTACACGAGTCGGTACAGCGGCCCTTCATCACCGAGCTGTCGGCGTCGATGAAGAAGATGTACGACGCGACGGGCCAGGGCTATCAGAAATCCGACGTACTGCCGCGCATCATCAACCGCCGCCATTTCGACCGCATCAAGGCGCTGCTGGACGACGCCATCGCCAAGGGTGCGGTGGTGGAGAGCGGTGGCGAGACCGATGGCGACGATCTGTTCATTGCGCCGACGGTGCTCTCCAACGTCGACAACCGTATGCGGATCATGACCGAGGAAATCTTCGGGCCGATCATCTGCATCCTGCCGTTCGCGACGCGCGAGGCGGCCGTTGCCGAGATCAGGACCCGGCCCAAGCCGCTGGGCTCGTACATCTTCGCCAGGGATCGCGAGGCCATCGACTGGTGGCTGCACCACACCACCTCCGGCAGCACGGTGGTCAACCACAACCTGATCCAGTCGGGTACCAATCCGCACCTGCCGTTCGGCGGTGTGAACTCCAGCGGCATCGGCCGCATTGGCGGGCGGTACAGTTTTCTGGAGTGCTCCAACATGCGCGCGGTGGTCGAGGACGGCCCCGGCATCGGCGATCCGAACATGATGTTCCCGCCGTATTCCGACAAGTACCGGGAGGCAATCGGCTGGATGCTCAACAAGGGCGTGAAAATGCCGGATGCGGTGCTCAATGCCGTGGGGGGCATAGTCAAGTTCACCTCTGCGCTGTCGGGCAAGCGCGGCGTCTGAGAGTGCAGCTGGCCGCAGGCGCATCGCCGGGCGGCAGACTCTTGGGTTGGCATTTCTGCTTGTCAATGTCAGGGCAGCAGCGCAGCATATATAGATGCTCCTGGTCATGACGAAGCGCCGAGATGGAACCTAAAACCGTGGCCGCTGGTAACTGCAAAGGCCAGTGGCCTGATGCTGAAGGTCGAGCAATCCGATCTCCATGAATAGTCTCACTCTGGCTCTGGCCCAGCTCAACCTCTGGGTTGGTGATGTCGAGGGCAATGTCGGCAAGATCATCGCCGCTGCGGCGAAGGCGCGCGACGAGCTGAAGGCCGATCTCATTGCCTGCCCGGAGCTGTCGCTGATCGGCTATCCGCCCGACGACCTGCTGCTGCGCTCCGGCCTGCCGAAAGTGATCGAGGACGGCGTGCAGCGGCTGCTGGCAGAGGTGCACGGCATCACGCTGGTGGTGGGACTGCCCGAATACGAGCAGGGGCGCGTCGGGGGCGCCCTCTACAACGCTGCCTACGTGATCCGCGACGGCAGCGTGCTGGCGCGCTATCGAAAGCAGCAGCTACCCAATTACGGTGTGTTCGACGAGCGCCGCCATTTCAGGCCTGGCTCTGCGCCCTGTATTTTCGAGGTGCGCGGCCTGCGCATCGGACTCACCATCTGCGAGGACGCCTGGTTTTCGCAGCCGGCAGCGCAGGCGCGCGATGCCGGTGCCGAGCTGCTGCTCAACATCAATGCTTCGCCCTGGAATCGCGGCAAGCGCCGGGAACGCCAGCGCGTGCTGGATGCCCGGATAGCCGAAACCGGGCTGCCGATCGCCTATGTCAACTGCGTCGGCGGGCAGGACGAGGTGGTGTTCGACGGCGACTCGCAGCTGCTGCGTGCCGATGGCTCGGTGGCTTTTGCCGCGCCGCAGTTCGAGGAGGGCGTGTATGCGGTGACACTGGACCAGGTTGGCGGCCAGCGCGAGGCTCTGCCGCTTCTGGGCGACGAGGCCGAAACCTATGCCGCGCTGGTGACAGCGACCCGTGACTACGTGGTGCGCAATGGCTTTCCCGGTGCCCTGATTGGCCTGTCCGGCGGCATCGACTCCGCACTGGTCGCCGCCATCGCCGCCGATGCACTGGGTGCCGACAGGGTCTGGGGCGTGTCGATGCCCTCGCGCTACACGCTCGGGATGAGCAACGACGATGCGCGCCTCGAGGCCGAGGCACTGGGGATCCGCTACACCACGCTGCCGATCGAGCCTGCGGTCACCGCCCTCACTGCCACGCTGGCAGAAAGCTTTGCCGACAGGAAAACCGACATCACCGAAGAGAACCTGCAATCCCGCTCGCGCGGTGTGCTGCTGATGGCGCTCTCCAACAAGTTCGGCCACATCGTGCTCACCACCGGCAACAAGAGCGAGATGGCCGTCGGCTACGCCACCCTCTACGGCGACATGTGCGGCGGTTTTGCGCCGATCAAGGATGTCTACAAAACCCTGGTCTACCGGCTGGCGCGCTATCGCAACACCCTCTCCGCAGTGATCCCGGAGCGGGTCATCACCCGCGCGCCTACTGCCGAGCTGCGCGATAACCAGACCGACCAGGATTCCCTGCCGCCCTACGAGGTGCTGGATGCGATTCTCGAAGCCTACGTCGAGGATTCGCGCTCGATTGCCGACATCATTGCCGCAGGCTTCGACGAAGCCACCGTGCGCCGTGTCGCCAGTTTGGTGCGGCGCAGCGAATACAAGCGTCGCCAGGCCCCGCCGGGGCCGAAAGTCACCCGCTGTGCGTTCGGGCGCGAGCGGCGCTATCCGCTGACGGCAGTCTATGGCGACGTCTAGCGGCTGCGCAGCAGCCAACAAAAAGCCCGCTTGAAGCGGGCTTTTTGGAGTCAGGGTGCAGGTGCGTCCTTGGCCGGTTCTTCGGCGCTTGCAGGCGCAGGGAGTTTGTCCTCCTCATCGCCGGTATTGATCTCGACGATCAGGCGATTGCTTTTCTTCTTGGCGGATTCCGATGCGGCAGCACTCGATGCAGGCGCAGTTGGCGACGATTCGCCGTTTGTCGCCGCCGACGGAATCACCAATTCCAGGGGTTCCTTGTCGCTGCGATCAAGCCCTGAGAAGAGATTGGCGAAACGGCTGAAGAAGCCCGGTTTCTTGGCAGGAGCTGCCGGCAAGGGCGCTGCCGCGGCGGGCGCGTCCACCGTTGTGGCGGAGCTCTTCAGCGGAGCCCCCGCCAGCGTCAGCTGGCCGCGCTGCGCGGCCAGGGTGCGGGCGGCGTCATCGGCCTCCTGCGTCAACCCCAGCTTGCGATAGCTGCGTTCCAGGGTTTTCAGGGCGTCCATCGTCGCCGGCGCGCCGGGATATTGCGCGATCACCTGCTCTGCACGCTTGGCGGCAGCCAGCCAGGCACCGCGGCGCGAGTAGAAATCGACGACGTGCATCTCGTTGCTGGCCACCCGGTTGCGCAGATCCATCATCCGCGCGCGCGCATCCTCGTTGTAGCGCGAGTTGGGATATTTCTGGATCAGCAGCGAAAACTCGTCGTAGGCCTTGCGCAGGTTACCGACATCCTTGCGGGTGGGGTCGAGCGGCAGCACGTCGGTGAGGCCCTTGTCGCGGTCGGACTGGATCACCCCTTTCAGGTACTGCACGTAATCGGCGCGCGGGTGGCGTGGATGCTCGCGCAGGAACCGCTCGGCGGCGGTGATCGCCTCGTCCGGCTTGAAGTCGCGGTTGAGCACGTAGACTCTCTCGAGTTCGGCCTGTGTCGCATACTCGGTGAACGGGTAACGCTCGGTCAGCAAGTCGTAGCGCAGTGTGGCCTCGCCAAAGTCGGAGGACTCCAGGGCGCCACGGGCGATGCGATAGAGCCGGTCGGCTTCCAGCTTCAGTTCCTGTTCGCTGACGGCGGGTTTGCCTGCCGACGGCGAGTTGCGGTCGTCCTTCGCGAACGGGTTTTTCGGCCGGTAGCCCGGCTCCTTCTTGCCGTCACTGCTGCACCCGGAAAGCCCGCCGGAAAGGGCAGCCACAGATACCAACAGGGCCACGCCCAGTCTCGAAGCCAAGGACACAGTCATAAGCGCACGCACCATGCAGAAAAATGAAAACGAGTATAGCCCAGCCCCCGCGGGGGACTTGAGCCCTGAGCTGGTAGAGACTGCGCGAGTTCCCCAAGAGTTCGATGGCCTGCGCCTCGACGCTGCCGCCGCGCAGCTGTTCGACGCCTACTCCCGCGCAAGGCTCAAGGGCTGGATCGAAACCGGCCGGCTGACGCTGAACGGCGTCGCCTGCCTGCTGCCGCGTCAGCCAGTGCGGGTGGGCGACGTGCTGGCGCTGGTGGCCGAGGCGGCAGTGGAGGTGAGCCTGAAGCCACAGAACATCGCGCTCGAGCTGGTGTTCGCGGACAGCCACCTGGCCATCATCAACAAGCCGGCGGGCCTCACCGTGCATCCCGGCGCCGGCATCCCGGACGGCACCCTGCAGAATGCCCTGCTACATCACTGGCCCCACACGGCAGAAATCCCGCGCGCCGGACTGGTGCACCGGCTCGACAAGGACACCACCGGCCTGATGGTGGTTGCCCTCTCGGCAGCGGCACACACCCATCTCACCGCGATGATGGCCTCGCGGGCGGTGCACCGGGAATATGACGCCCTGGTCAACGGCGCGCTGGTCTCCGGCGGCACGGTGGACGCGCCGATTGCCCGCCATCCCCGCGACCGGGTGAAGATGGCAGTGGTGATGGGCGGGCGCGAGGCGGTGACCCATTATCGCGTCGCCGAACGCTTCGACTGGCACACCCTGCTGCGGGTGCAGCTGGAAACCGGCCGCACCCACCAGATCCGCGTCCACATGGCCCACCTCAAATATCCGGTGGCTGGCGATGCGGTGTACGGCGGCGACGTGCTGCGCGCGCGCGGCGCGAGCGCCCGGCTGCGCAGCACCGTCGCGGCCTTCCGCCGCCAGGCCCTGCATGCGGCGGCGCTCAGTTTCGCGCATCCGGTGAGCGGTGCGCCGCTGGCATTCAGCGCACCCAGGCCTGCCGATTTCGATGCATTGCTGGCGGTGCTGCGACAGGAGGGGGCGCCGTGAATCTGCCGTGCCTGCTGGTTCCGGACTGGCCGGCCCCGGACAATGTGCAGGCCCGCATTTCCACCCGCCAGGGCGGCGTCAGCACCGGCGCCTATGCCAGCCTCAATCTCGGCGCCCATGTCGGCGACGCACCGGCAGCCGTTGCCGAAAACCGTCGCCGCCTTGCCCAGTCGGCCGGGCTAGCGGCATCCCCCCACTGGCTCAACCAGGTGCACGGTTGCGGCGTGGTCGCCGCCGACGCCGACGCCGGCAGCAGCGCCGATGCCTGCTGGACCAGCAAGCCCGGCCTCGCTTGTGCCGTGCTGACGGCCGACTGCCTGCCGGTCCTGTTCAGTGACCGCGAAGGCAGCTGTGTGGCGGCCGCACACGCCGGCTGGCGCGGGCTTGCCGCTGGCGTACTGGAGGCCACCGTGGCTGCCCTGCCGGTGCCGCCGCGGCGGCTGCTCGCCTGGCTTGGCCCGGCGATCGGCCCCGACGCTTTTCAGGTCGGCGATGAGGTGCGCCGGGTTTTCGTCGCGCAGACGGCGGAGGACGCCGCTGCCTTCGTGGCCGACGGTGAACGCTGGCGCGCCGACCTGTTCGCGCTGGCCCGCGCCCGCCTCGGCCGCTGCGGTGTCACCGCCGTCTACGGCGGCGGCCTGTGCACGGTGAGCGACGGCGCGCTCTTCTTCTCGCATCGGCGCGACGGCGTCAGCGGTCGTTTTGCCAGCCTCATCCAGCGCGCGGAAAAATGAGCCGTCGCGGCGTTCGCAATTGCAGGACGAGCGTGTAACATCCGGCGAGCACTGTCATCGCGAGAGCAGCACGCGCGTTGTCCGGCGAGGAGACCGCCACGTACGCGGCGGCTTGAAAACATCAAACCAAAGACCATCAGGCCAGGGTGACATTCATGAAAAATCCGCAGTTGAAGACGCTGGCGGCGGCTGCCGCGATGCTGGCGATGGCAGCAGCCAGCCCCTGGATTCTCGCGCAGGACGCTGAAAACCCGGCTGCTGAAGCCCCCGCTGCTGAAGCCGGTGCGGAGCCAGCCGCTGCGGATGCGGCTCCAGCAGACGCGGCCGCCCCGGAAGCCACCGAGGCCAGCGAAGCAGACGCAATGCCTGCTGCCGCACCGGCCGCGCCGGTCAAGCCGCGCCCTTCGGAAATCCTGGCGCTGACCGCCAAGGGCCTGATGCTGGATGTGGTCAATACCGGCAAGCATCTGATTGCGGTGGGCGACCGCGGCACGGTGATCGTCTCCAACAATGGTTCGGACTGGGCACAAGTGCAGGTGCCGGTGCGTTCACCGCTCACTGCAGTGAGCTTCGCCGACGAGATGCATGGCTGGATCGTCGGTCACGATGCCGTCATCCTCGCAACCACCGACGGCGGCAAGACCTGGCTGATGCAGAACTTCGCACCCGAGCTGGAAAAACCGTTTCTCGACGTGATTGCGCTGGATGCCAGCAATGTCATTGCCTTCGGCGCCTATGGCCTGCTGTTCAAGACCAGCGACGGCGGCACCACCTGGGCAGCGCTGGAGGCGCCGGAAATCCGCGCCGACGAGCTGCATTTCAACGGGGCGACCAGACTCAACAACGGCAGCGTGCTGGCGGTGGGCGAGCAGGGCATGCTGGGTCTCTCCAGCGATGGCGGCGCCACTTGGACCAAGCTCAGCTCCCCCTACGATGGTTCCTACTACGGCGCGCTGCCGTTGGGTGATGGCGGCGCGGTGGTGTTCGGACTGCGCGGAAATGCCTTCAAGACTGCCGACGTCAAAGCCGGCGCCTGGACGCAGATCAACACCGATACCGTTGCCTCCTTCTTCGGCGGCGCCGCACTACCGGATGGCGGGGTTGCGCTGGTAGGTCTGGCCGGCGCGGTGGTCACTCTGGATGCAGCCGACAAGGCCACCAAGCTGAGGGTGAAAGTGCGTGGCAAAGATGCTCTGGGCAAGGAGCTGGACAAGGACGTGACCGGCAGCTTCTCCGCCGCCACCGCCTTTGCCGGCGGGCTGCTGGTGGTCGGCGAGCAGGGTGTGCAGAGCCTCAAGCTCTAGCCTCTCCGGCGCCGGCGGTTCCTTCAAGATTCGACAAGGCCGTATCACTCGTCATCATCAGCGGCCGCACACGATTTATTCGATTGGGAGAGTCACACCATGGGTGATGCACAACAGATGAGCACGTCCACCAAAATCCTGCGCGCCATCGAGCCGATCATCTACGCCAAGCGCTGGCTGACGATGGGAATCCTGCTGGCGCTGACCGCGTTTTTCGCAGTGGTCGCCTCGACCATCAAGCCCGACGCCGGCTTCGACAAGTCGATCCCGCTGGAACACCCCTACATGCAGGTGCTCAAGCAGTACCAGGCTGATTTCGGCGGTGCCAACAGCGTGCTGGTGGCGCTGATCCAGAAGCCGGGCAAGGGCGAGATCTACAACGAGCAGTTTCTCGCCGCCCTGAAACAGGCGACCGACGAAGTGTTCTTTCTCCCCGGCGTCGACCGCTCGCGGGTGTCCTCGCTGTTCACCCCCGATGTGCGCTTCGTGGAAGTGGTGGAAGGCGGCTTCAAGGGCGGCAACGTCATCCCGGCCGAATACGCGCCGACACCCGAGATGTTCGGGCTGGTGAAGGGCAACACCCAGAAAGGTGGTCACGTCGGCCGCTTCACCACCAAGGACCAGACCGGCGCGATGATCTTCAGCGAGCTGCTCGAGGTCGATCCGGTCACCGGCCAGAAACTCGACTACGCCGCCGTGGCGGAGATCCTCGAGGACAAGGTGCGCGGGCGCTTCGAGAGTCCGAAGAAATATCTCTACAAGCTCAATACCGACGTCGGCCCGCTGAAGGCCGGTACCCCGGTGTGGGAACGCTTCGGGCAGCCCACCGGTCTGGCCGCGCTGGTCGACAAGGGCAAGCCGATCGTCTTCAAGTACAAGCCGGAAGGCGAGGACAACACCCAGGACATCGTCATCAAGAAGTCGCAGATGACGTTCGAGACGGTCGACAACCCGCAATACAACCCCGATGTCGATGTGCACATTCTCGGCTTCGCCAAGGTCGTCGGCGACATCATCGCCGAGCTGATCCCGGTGGTCGGCTTCTTCCTGCTCACTCTGGTAATGACCCAGCTGCTGCTCTGGGCCTACCTCGGCTCGTTCAAGCTCGCCCTGCTGCCGCTGGTGTGTTCGATCACCGCGGTGATCTGGGAGTTCGGCCTGCTGAAACTGTTCGGCAAGGGCCTGGATCCGTTCGCCATCCTGGTGCCCTTCCTCATCCTGTCGATCTCGGTGTCGCACGGCGTGCAGTACTGCAATGCCTGGGTTGGCGAGATCTCGCAGAACAGCCGCAACAGTTTCGACGCCTCGGTGGAGACCTGGCGCCGGCTCGCCATCTACGGAACCATGGCGATCATGACCGGCGTGGTGGGTTTCGCGCTGATCGGCCTGATTCCGATCGACATCATCCGCGAGATGGCGCTCAACGCCTGTCTCGGCATGTTCGCCATCGTCATCACCAACAAGATCATGATGCCGATCTGGCTGACCTGGATCGATGTCGGCGACCCAAAGGAGTTCGCCAAAAAGCAGGAGCAGCGCGACGCGATCTTCGACCCCTTGTGGAAGCTGCTCTCCAACATGGTGCTGATGCGCCCGGCGATCATCGCCATCCTGATCTCCGGCCTGCTGCTCGGCTGGGGTCTGTGGAAGGGCAAGGAGCTGCAGGTGGGCGACAGCCAGGCCGGCGTGCCGGAGCTGCTGCCGGACTCGCGCTACAACAAGGACACTGCGGCAGTCACCGCCAACTTCGCGATCGGCACCGACGTGATGAAAATCATCGCCGAGACCGACCCCGAGGCCTGCGTGAAGTATTCGGTGATGGAGCAGATCGATCGTTTCGGCTGGCGCATGGACAACACCGAAGGCGTGCAGTCCACCATTTCGCTGCCGTGGGCGGCGCGCCAGGTGAACATGGCGTTCTCCGAGGCCGCACCCAAGTTCAAGGTGCTGCCGCAAAACCAGTTCACCATGGTGCAGGCGATCACGCCGATCCCCACCTCGTCGGGCTTGCTGAACTCCAACTGCTCAGCGATGGCTGTGTTCATCTTCACCAAGGATCACAAGGCTTCGACCTTGGAGCGCATCGTCAGCGAGGTGGGCAGATACAACGCCGAGAACAGCGCCGAGTTCTACGAGACCAACACCGAGGTCAATGCCGAATATTGCGGCACCAAGGCTGACGCCAGGCGTGCCGTCGGCAACGCCCGGGTGTCCCTGCAGAAATACACCGAGAGGCTGAAGAAGAACAATCCGGGCATCGGCGACGAGGCGATCAACAGCGACCCAGGCATCGTCAAGGGCCTGGCCGAGATTGACGAGACCAAAGCCAAGCTGGCGACGCTCGACAAGCCCTGCCCGGTCAACTTCGCACTCGCCTCGGCGCAGGTGGGGGTGATGGCGGCCACCAACGAGGAAGTGCATCGCCTCGAGAAGCCGATTCTCTACATCGTCTACGCCGGCATCATCGTCTGCGTGTTCCTGAGCTTCTTCGAGTGGCAGTCCATCGTCGCCATCATGCTGCCGCTGGCGCTGGTGAGCTGGATGGCCTATGCGGTGATGGCGGTGTTGGGCATCGGCCTCAAGACCGCGACGCTGCCGGTGGTGGCGCTGGCTGCGGGTGTCGGTGTCGATTACGGCATCTACATCTATGCGACTTTTGCCGATGCGCTGGCTGCCGGCTACAAGCGACAGGCCGCCTACTTCAAGACCCTGAAGCTGACCGGCAAGGCGGTGGCGTTCACCGGCCTGACGCTCAGTCTCGGCGTGGCGACCTGGCTGTTCTCCGGCCTGCAGTTCCAGCGCGACATGGGCAAGCTGCTGGTGTTCATGTTCACCGCCAACATGTTCGGCGCGCTGCTGCTGTTGCCGGCCATCGCCTCGTTCATCCTCAAGCCGAAGGAGCTCGCGCCTGGCGAGGAGCCGGTGTTTAAGCCGCGCCACTAGACGCGGCGAGTCAGCACCGAAAGCCGCACTGCTGATAGTGCGGCTGCAAGCAAAAGGCCCGGCAATGCCGGGCCTTTTTTTTTGCTGCGCGATGCCGCTGATCAGTCGCTGCCGGTCCGGTCCGGGCGACGGTTTTCCGGGCATTCCACGGCGGTCAGCTCGCGGCTGTCGAGCCTGAGTGCAGTCAGCCTGCCGCCCCATACGGCACCGGTATCCAGTCCCCACACCCGATGCTCCGGCCAATGCACGCGCCCCAGCGTCGACCAGTGACCGAACAGGATTTCGGCAGCGACCGGAAGCCGCCCGGCCAGTGCGAACCAGGGCGAGAGGGCCTCGCCCTGACTGCCCGGCACGCCCTTGGCATGGAACTCGAGCGCGCCGTCTGCCGTGCAATAGCGCATCCGCGTGAAGGCGTTGATGGTGAAGCGCAGCTGCCCGGTGCGATCGAGCGAGGGTGACCAGCGGCGGGGCTCTTCGCCATACATCTGGGCGAGAAATGCACCATGGTCGGGTCCGCGCAGCACCGCCTCGGCGCTGCGCGCTGCGGCGCGGGCCTGGGCGAGCGTCCAGCACGGTGCAATGCCGGCGTGGGCCAGCGCCCAGCCGTCCGCCTCGTGCAGCAGCGGACGATGGCGCAGCCAGTGCAGCAGCTCATCTCGGTCTTTGGCGGCCAGCAGCGCGTCGAGGGTGTCGTGCCGCCCGGCCCGGCCACCAGCGGCGCGCGCCAGCAGGTGCAGATCGTGATTGCCCAGCACCGACACTGCCCGCTCGCCCAGCGCCATCACCCAGCGCAGGGTCTGCAGGGAGTCGGGGCCGCGGTTGACCAGATCGCCCGCGAACCACAGCTGGTCGCGGGCCGGGTCGAAATGCAGGGCATCCAGCAGCCGCAGCAGCGCTGCGTGGCAGCCTTGCACGTCACCGATTGCATAGAGGCTCATGGCGATTGACCCAAGAGTCAAAAAAATGCCGGATCAGCGGCGGATTTTCGACGCGCGAACGTCTTTGACTCCCGCCAAAGCCGTCGCATACTGCTTGTGCGCAAACCAACAAAGCTGCGCAGGCGTTCAACGGACTTCAGGCATTTCCAACAAAGGAGTTAAACATGGTCAAGCAAATTCTCAACTTTCTCAAGGACGAGGAAGGCGCAAGCGCAGTCGAGTACGGGCTCATCGTCGGCCTGATCGCGGTGGCGGTGGTGGTCATCCTCGGCACCATGGGCGGCGGTCTGAACACTCTGTTCACCACGGTCTCCGGTTCGGTGGACGACGCCAACACCGCCGCGCCGTAATCATGCCGGCGGTCGGCAGCGGTGTCCTGATGGTCTGGGCGCTGACCGTTGCCGTCGTCGACTGGCGACAGCGACGGGTACCGAACCTGCTGCTGCTGGCCTTGCTGCTGCCGGCTGCTGCAGTGCTCGTCTGGCAGGGGACTGGGCTGCTTTCGGTCGCATGGCCTTCCAGTCTGCTGGGTATGGTGGTGGGGCTGCTGGTGACGCTGCCGGGCTATACGGTCTCAAGGCTCGGCGCCGGTGATGTCAAGCTGGCAGCGGTGATGGGCTTCGTGCAGGGATGGCCGCAGGTGTTGTGGACGCTGCTGCTGGCAGCCCTGATGCTGGGACTGATGTCGCTGGCGGTGGTGTCGATACTGGGACTCCAGAATGCGAAATCGGTGCGCATTCCGGCGGCGGTGGCTCTAGCCGGTGGCTTTATAGGCGTATTGGCGGCGCAGTGGGCAGGTTGGTCAGGAGGATTGCGATGAACACCATGATGCAGAACGTGCCACCCCCGTCGAGAGTCGCGCAGCGCGGCGCCTCGGCAGTGGAGTTCGCGTTCGTGTTTCCCATCCTGTTCCTGCTGGTCTACGGCGTCATCGTCTACTCCTACGTCTACGTCATCCAGCAGTCGATCACCTATGGCGCGCAGCAGTCGGCAGAGGCGGCGGTGGCGGTCAATCCGGATCCCGAAGCCACGCTCAACGCCCGCATTTCAGCGCGGGTGAATGCGGTGGCGGCACAGTCGCTGAACTGGCTGCCCAGCGATCAGCGGGCGCGACTGAGCGGCATCGACGGCACGCCAGTGTTTGCTGCCTTCGACACCATAGACACCGATCAGAGCATCGTCCGGGTGACAGTCGAGTTCAGGGTGCCGGGTCTGTTTCCATCGCTGCAACTGCCGTTGGTGGGAAATGTGCCGCCGCTCCCGAGCCGCTTGCGGGCGCAGGCCATCGCCCGCATCTGAACGGCATGCAACAATCCGGCTCAGGGATGAGCTGGCGCAATTTCAAACAAAATACGGAGTACGGATCGCATGAGCAGTACCGCCCTCAAAATCGCCGCAGTGATCCTGGTGTTGTTGACGCTGGTGCTGGCCGGCATCGGCTTCTCGATGAGCCGCAACTACGCCGCCCGCACCGCCAAGGCCGAGGCTGAAGTCGCCCGCGCCGCCGAGGTGGCGCGCACTGCACCGCAGACCCTCGCGGTGGTCGCCCTCAAGCCGCTGGCCGCCTACAAGGCCATTGCTCGCGATGACATCGCGCTGGTGGCGGTGGCGGTCACTCCCACCGATTATTTCGCCAGTCTGGACGAGGTGGCTACCCGCGTGCCGCTGGTCGATATCGACGCCGGTGCTCCAGTCACCAGACGCTATTTCAAAGAGGCCAATGTGCTCGCCAGAATCATTCCGGCAGGGCATCAGGCACTCGCCATCGAAGTCAACGAGATCATTGCCACCGGCGGCTTCGTGCGGCCCGGCGACAGCGTTGATGTCATCGTCTACCTGCGCAACGGCGCTGGTGTTGCCGACGCGCAGGCCCGGGTGTTGCTGGAGAATGCCCGGGTACTTGCCTACGAAGAGCGCGTGATCGAGCGGCCCCAGGGCCTGAAGGACGAACCGGCCAAGGGCGAGCAGGCCAAGCGCCGCATCCGCACCGCCGTGCTGGCGGTGCCGGAGAGTGAAACCACCCGCGTCGTGCTGGGCATGGGGCTGGGCGAGGTGCGGCTGGCGCTGCGCGGCCAGCAGAACACGACCGGCGAGGAAACCGGAGCCGAAACGACCGCCGGTGGATTGCCGCTCTCCGAGGCGGCAAAAGCCGAGGCGGCGCGCTACCGGACGCCGGACAAGGCAGTGACTGCCGAACAGATCTCGAGGGTCAAGCCACCGCCCGCGCTGGCCAGAGCCACTCCACCGCCACGGGACACCGTGGAAGTCATCCAAGGCAGCAAAATCGAAAAGGTGGAGCAATGAAACACCTCCCCGCACTTGCCCTGTCAGCAGCCATGATGCTGGCACTGGCTCCGGACGCCGCCACCGCGGCCACCGTGCCCGCCGACCGGGTCATCGCCATCGAGACCGGCGTACACAAGCTGTTGCGCCAGCCGCAGCCGATCGGAAGGGTCGCGGTCGGTGACCCGGCCGTTGCCGAAGTCACCGTCATCAACCGCCGCGAGGTGCTGATCACCGGCAAGAAGAACGGCGTGACCAGCCTCTTGGTGTGGCCCAAGTCCGGCACCGGCGATGCGCCCATCGAATACCGGCTGCGAGTCGGCCCGGTGCTCGACCCGCTCAAGGTCAAGATCAGCGATCCCGATCTCGCCCAGGCCAGGGTCGATGCCAGCGAGGGCCTGAGCGGCAGCGTGCCGAGTCTGCTCGCCCACCGCCGCGCCCGGATCGGCGCGCAGGCACAGGCACAGCAGGCCGCTGGCGGCGGCACGGCGGCGAAGGTGGCGGACAGCAGCACTATCGATCTTGAAACTCAGGTGATGACCGAGGTGAAGATCGTCGAGGTCAAGCGCAGCACCCTGCAGCAGTACGGGCTGAATGTCCTGAAGAACACCGGCAATACCACTGCCGGGCTGGTGACGCCGGGATCGCTGAACGGACTCAACTTCACGCCAGGGCCCAATGCCGGGTTCAGCGGCACGCTCGCCTCGCCCATCGCCAATGCCTTCAATCTGGTGATCGGCAATCCCCGCGACGGCATCTTGGGCATCCTGAGTTTTCTGGAACAGAAGGGCCTTGCCCGCACCTATGCGGAACCGACGCTGACCGCGATGAGCGGCCAGACCGCCAGCTTTCTGGCCGGTGGCGAATTTCCGGTGCCGGTCAGCCAGGGCGGCTCGACTGGCGGCATCACCATCCAGTACCGCGAGTTCGGCATTCGCCTGTCGCTGACGCCGACGGTGCTGTCGCGCGACCGTATCGGTCTCAAGGTGGCGCCCGAAGTCAGCGATCTCGACTTCTCCGCCGGCATCACCACCGCCGGCGTGACGGTGCCGGCGCTCACCGTGCGGCGCACCGACACCACGGTGGAACTGGGCGATGGCGAGAGCTTCGTGATCTCCGGCCTGGTCAGCAACAGCCTGATCAACAATGCCAACAAGGTGCCCTGGCTGGCGGACATCCCGATCATCGGCGCGTTCTTCAAGAACATCAGCGTCAACCGTACCGAGAAGGAACTGGTGATGGTGGTGACGCCGCACTTGGTGCGGCCGCTGTCGCGCGGCAGCCCGCGGCCGCCGTTGCCGGGCGCTGCCACCGACGGCTACCGTCCCGGCATCGGCCAGATCATGTTCGAGGAAACCGGCAAGTTCGACCAGAACCAGTTCGGTTTCAGCAAATAGCCCGCAGCGCACGCGCACACCCTCCCATGCTGCCGATCACTGCTGTCCCAGGCGCCACCGTAGCGCACCATCTACCAATGCGGCGGGCAGCCCTGCCCGACGACGCGACCACGGCGAGCGGTGCTCGCCTGCTGCTCCGGCCCTCGTCATGAACGCGAAGTCCCTGGCTTTCGTCATTGCCGACGACCCCGCCTACCTGCCCTGGCTGGAATCCGCGCTGGGCGCCGGCGTCAGCTTCACACTGGGGCAGCCGCAGGACGCCACCGAGTTGCTGCGCCGCCTGCAGCAGAACAAGTTCGATCTGCTGTTCTGCGAGTTCGAGGACTACAACGCCCCCGAGCGTGCAGCGATGGTCGAGGCGGTGGCCGACCGTCTGCCGGATCTGCCGGTAGTGGCCATCGGCCCCACCGAGACCGCAGCCACCGTGCTCACCGCGATGCGCGCCGGCGTGCGCGATTTCTTCGTGCTGAAACGCGACGACAGCCGGCTGGCCGCGCAGGTCGGCAAGCTGCTGCGCCGCGCCGGCACCGCCAACGTGGTGGCGGCGGCGAGCAGCGGCCAGGGCAGGGTCTACAGCGTGCTGGGTGCCCAGCCCCACGAGGGCGTCGCCTTTCTCGCCACCCATCTGGCACTGGCGGCTGCCGAGCGCACCAAGACCGGGGAGCGGGTGCTTTTGATCGATGCCGCGATGCCGGCCGGGGCCTCGGCGATCTTTCTCAATCTGTCACCCACCTACAGCCTGCTGGATGCGGTGCATGACGTGCATCGCTGCGACGCCACCCTGATCGATACCGCCTTCACCCGGCACAGCGCCGGAGTGCACCTGCTGTCGTTGCCGGAAGAAGGCCTGGGCCGCCCGGCGATCTCGGGCGATGATTTCGGCCGCCTGCTGCTGGTGTTCAAGAGCCTGTTCAGCACCATCGTGGTGGCCGTCGATGGTCAGGCCGGAACGCCGCTGCTCAGCGCCACCATCGCCCAGAGCGCGCGCACGCTGCTGCTCACCGACCAGTCGATCCTGCAATCGCGCCAGAGCAAGTACCTGCTGCGGGCGCTGCGGCTGGAAGACACGCCGCTGGAGCACGCTGCTCTGGTGGTCGACAACTACCGGCGTCGGCTGGGGCTAGAGCCGCAGAATCTGGCCGAACTGTTCGACTTGCCGCTGCTCGCCACCCTGAGCTCCGACGGCGTCAGCCGTATCCAGTCGATGAACTCCGGCGAGTCGATGTTCGCGCTGGCGCCGAAAGATCCGTACTGCGAGGGCGTGCGCCGCCTGGCCGCTTCACTGGCGACCGGCGAGAGCGCCGCCGTCGAGGCCAGGAGCGACAGTCTGCTGAACCGGCTGTTTCGCTGAACGCCGCCATGAACGCCGCCATCGACCCGCTGCAGCGATTCCGTCTGAGCGATCAGTACCAGACGCTCAAGTCGAATCTGCACCGGTTCCTGATCCAGCAGATCGAGGAGCGCAACCTCGATGTCAGCAGCTGGGACGACGACAAGCTCGACCGCTTCGTGCGCGAGCAGGTCAAGCGGTACGTCGTCGACAACCGCCTGCCGGTCAACCAGCGCGAGTCCGAGGCGCTGGCCGCCGATGCCCGCCACGAGCTGACCGGCTTCGGCCCGATCCAGTATCTGGTCGACGACGCCACGGTCAATGACATCGTCGTCAACGGTCCGAACGCGGTGTTCGTCGAACGCAATGGCGTGCTCGAAAGCGCACCGGTGCGCTTCAATGACGACGGCCACATCATCCGCGTCATCCAGCGCATCCTGGCACCCATCGGCCGCCGTGTGGACGAGTCCACGCCGATGGTTGATGCGCGGCTCGCCGATGGCTCGCGGGTCAACGCCATCATCCCGCCGATTGCCTTGAACGGTCCCTGCCTGTCGATCCGGAAGTTCCGCGCCAAGGCGCTGAGCGCGGAGGATCTGCTGCGCTACGACAGCATCAGCCAGCCGGAAATCGACTATCTGAAAGCGCGGGTCGAAGGCCGTACCAACCTCGTCGTGGTCGGCGGCACCGGCAGTGGCAAGACCACCTTCCTCAACCTCATCAGCCAGTGGATTCCCGACGCCGAGCGGGTCATCACGGTGGAGGATGCCGCCGAACTGCGGCTGGAAAACAGCCATGTCGTCAGGCTGGAGACGCGCCCGCCCAATCTCGAGGGCCAGCGCGCCATCACCGCCCGCGATCTGGTCCGCAACGCGCTGCGCATGCGGCCCGACCGCATCATCGTCGGCGAGGTGCGCGGCGACGAGGTGCTGGACATGCTGCAGGCCATGAACACCGGCCACGATGGCTCGATGACGACGCTGCACGCCAACTCCACCCGGGACGCCATCAGCCGCATGGAGCTGCTCGCCGGTTTCGCCGGCTTCAACGGCAGCGAACTGACTTTCCGCGGCCAGATCGCCTCGTCTATCCACCTGTTCGTCCATGTGGCCCGGCTGGCCAGTGGCGCCCGCAAGCTGATCGCGATCACCGAGGTCGAGGGCATCAGCGGCGTCGACCTCAAGCTGCGCGACCTGTTCCGCTACGACCCGCTGACGGGTCAGCGCCACGATCTCAGAGCCACCCCATGACCGGCCCTATTCTGTTCGTCCTGGTCATTGCCCTGCTGTCTGCGCTGGCCGCCGCGGTGCTGCTGCTGCGGGCGCAGGGCCATGCCCGCAAGGCAGAGATGGGCTTGCGGCTGCGGGTGCTGGGCGACGACGCCGATACCCACCTGCTCGGTCGCGCCAAGCCCATCGCCAATCCGGTACTGCGGGTGGTGACCGATCTGCTCACCCGTTCCGGCATCGAGCTGGAGCCGGAGCGGGTCGGCCAGGGTTTGCTGATCGCCGCAGCCGTCGCACCGCTGCTGCTGATCGTGCTTGGCGCGCTGGCCGGCATGCTGGCAATCGGACTGGCCATCGTCAGCGTCTTCGGCGTGCTGTCGCGCAATGCCAACCGCCGTCGCGCCAAGATCGTCGAACAGCTGCCGAGCTTCCTCGAAAGCGTGATGCGGGTGCTGTCGGCAGGCAACACCCTGGAGGAATCGTTGGGTGCGGCGGCCCGCGACAGCCCCGACCCGATCCGTCCGCTGTTCATCAGCATCGGCAGACAGGTGCGCCTCGGCGCGCCCGTTGAAGCGGTACTGGCCGAGGCGGGCGAGGTGCATCGCCTGCGCGACCTGAAAGTGATGGCACTGGCTGCCGCCATCAACCGCAAGTACGGCGGCTCGCTGCGGCAGGTGCTGAAGAGCCTGATCAGCACCATCCGCAGCCGCGACTCCGCCGCCCGTGAGTTGCGCGCGCTGACCGCCGAAACCCGCTTTTCGGCGCTGGTGTTGGGCATCATTCCGGTGACGCTGTCGCTCTACATCTTTACCAAGAACAAGGGCTATTACGAAGGCATGTGGGCCGATCCCAGCGGACGC
Source organism: Stagnimonas sp. (assembly GCA_046598075.1). Lineage (GTDB taxonomy): Bacteria > Pseudomonadota > Gammaproteobacteria > Nevskiales > Nevskiaceae > Stagnimonas. Next base: position 13,065 of record JBKJJE010000076.1, on the reverse strand, counting down.
ATTTTCCTGATCGCCTCGGTGCTGCTGCAGGTTGGTGGCGTGGCGGTGCTTTGGCGGATGATGAACTCCACCGGGGACCCCGATGCTTGACCGTAGCGCACAAGACAGGAGCGCGCAGACATGAGCGGCGAACTGTTCGTGGTCGTCGTCACCGCTGCCGTGCTGCTGGCGGGCGCAGCATTGCTGCTGCTCGCCTACCTGGGCATGCGTTCGCAGCAGGATCGCCGGCTGGAGCGCCGGGTGACCGGTGCAACAGTGGTCCAGGACGAGTTCGCCGGCGACAGCGGCGACGCCATGAAACTGCTGGCGCGGGGCGGCCAGCGCATCGAGAAGCTCGCCGAGCAGGATGGCGAGACCGACCGGCTGCTGTCGCAGGCCGGCTGGCGCGGCGCGCAGGCACGCCTGCTGTTCTATGCCTTCCGTAGCGGCATGCTGGTGCTGGCAGCGGTGCTGGCCGGGCTGATGTGGACGTTTGGCCACAGCATCAAGCCGCTGATGCTGCCGCTGTATGCCTTTGCCCTGTTTGCGTTCGGCTTCCTGATTCCGATCTGGGTGCTGCGCAGCGCCGCGGGCGTGCGCCGGGCGCGGATGTCGCGCGAGGTGCCGCTGTTCATCCACCTGTTGGTGCTGCTGTTCGAGGCCGGACTTTCCACCCGCCAGGCGTTCGCCAGCCTGGTTCGCGAAGGCCGCGGCGTGCTACCGGAGCTGGGCGAGGAGTTCGAGGGCGTGCTGCGCCAGCTCGAAGCCGGTGGTGACATCGCCGACGTGCTCAAGGGGCTGGGCAATGCGCTCGATGTGCCCGATCTCGAAGGCGTGCTGGGGGTGCTGCGCCAGGTCGACAAGTACGGCGGTGAAATCCGCGAACCGCTGCTGGAGGCCCTGGCGGTGCTCGAAGAACGCCGGGGTCTCGACCTGCGCGAGAAAGTCAATTTGGTTTCCGGCCGCATGACGGTGGTGATGGTGCTGTTCTTCTTTCCGGCACTGCTGATCTTCGTCGCCGGGCCGGCGGTGGTGTCGATCCTGAAGGCGATGGCGGATGTGGCGGGCAAGTAGGCGCAGCGCGCTGGCGTCCTGCGCAACCGTGCTGCTCGGCCTCGCGCAAGGCCTACCGCTGGTCGTGGCAACAGCCGCGCTCGTCGGCTGCGCGGCGCTCGGCCGGCCGGCCGGAGAAGGCGCGGAACCACCGCCAGCGAGCGAGTCGGCGCTCTATCTCGATGCGGTACGCGGGCTGATCGGGCAGGGCCAGTACTACGCCGCCATCGCCCACGTGCAGGAAGACCGTCGCCGTTTCGGCGACACCCCGGAGCTGCGTCTGCTGGAGGCCGAAGCCCGTCGCAACCTGCAGCAGAACAAGAATGCGGAAGTGCTCTACCAGAGCGTGCTGCGCGGTGCCCCGGAGGGTCCGCTGGCCGGCAAAGCCCGGCACGGGCTGGGTTTGCTGTATGCCGGCATTGATCTTGCTGCCTCGCTGCGCGAACTGCGCGAGGCGACCCGGCTGCGCCCCACCGATGCCGCCATCCGCAGTGATTACGGCTATGCGCTGATGCAGGCGCGCCGCTTCGCGGAGGCGCGCACCGAACTCGCCACCGCCAATGAACTGGCTCCCGACAACATCGCCGCCCGCAACAATCTGCTGATCCTGCTCTATGTGCAGGACGATGAAATGGCTGCCCGGCGGCTGGCGGCGCAGACGCAGGTTGATTCCAGCGCGCTTGCGCGCCTCAAGGCACAGGCGCAGAGTTTCAGGGCCGTCAAGCCACCCACGGTACGGGCCCGTTGACCCGCCATCATCCAACGAGGTTTGCCATGAACAAATTCCCATTCCGCGCCGCGCTCGCCATCACCCTGCTGGCGGCGCTGCCGCTCGCGGCTGCGGCAGCCGAGCCGACTCCGCCGCTGGGCAGCGAGGCCAGAGCCTGGCTGGAACTGCAGCAGAGCGGCAGGCAGGCTTCCGGTACGCCACGGCCGATGCCGGGCGAGATCGCCGACAACGTCTACCAGCGCTATCTCGACAGCTTCAAGCTGCCGATCCCGGCCGAGTTCAAGCGACAGTCCACCACCGACTCGGGCAATGGCTCCGGCCAATAGCCGGTCCGGCCGGGCAGCGCCGCGCGGGCCGCAGCGCCAGCGCGGCGCCGTCGCCATTTTCGCGGCGATTGCACTGATCACCCTGCTGTCGGCCGTCGGTCTCGCCATCGATGTCGGACGGCTGTATTACGCGGATCGCGACTTGCAGCGGCTCGCCGACCTCGCCGCCATCGACGGTGCGCGCATCCAGAGCCAGTGTCTGGGCAGCGCCGGCATCGACGAGGTGACGGCCGAGGTTGATGCCAGCCTGCTGCGCAACCGCCTGCCGGCGCTGGTGACCCGGGTGACGCTGCTGGGCCTGCGCCAGTCCGGCAGCGATGGCTTGCAGTCTTTCCTGCCCGCAGGCTCCGGGCAGCCGGCAGACTCTGTGCAGGTGACACTCAGCCAGGCCAGCCCGGCGCGCATCCTGCCGCTGTTCGCCGGCGACCAGAGCCGCACCCTGACCGTGCGGGCGGCGGCACAGTCGCAGTGGAAGGCCTCGGCCGAGGTGGAACCGGTTGTCTCCGCCAGCGCCAGCGGCAATTTCATTCCGCAGTTCTACGGCGGCGCCCTGCGCGCCAGCCTGGGCTCGGGTGCCGGCGGATTTCTCGGCGGCGTCAGCACCACGGTCGAAGTTGGCGCGCTGGTGGTCGACAGCCGGGACACCACCGAGCAGTTGCCACCGATCAATGTGCCGACGCCGGTCACCGGCCTGCTGAGCGATCTGGAGGCAGCCCTCAACAGCACCGGCGATGCCACCGCCGCCCAGCTGGTGAGCGCCTACGCCGACGCTGTCGCGGCCGGTCGGCCGGGTGCCACGGTGATCCCCGCCGAGGTGCTGGGTTTGCCGCTGCAGGGCAGCTACGACGGCGCCACCGCCTCGGTCGGCGGCGTGCTCAGTGCCATTGCCGGTGTGTTGAGCCGGGGCGAGGTGATCGCGCTGCCCAACCTCTGCGGACTGCTGCCGCTCGATCAGCTGCCCACCGCCCAGCTGCTGCCTGCGCTGTGCGACAGCAGCGTCGAGATCACCATCCCGCAGCCCAGCCGCCCCGGCAGTTTCAATTCGCTGACCCAGCTCGACGTCAACAACAACAGTGAGGACAGCGCCGGTACCGCCGGCGGATTGCTGCGGGTCCGCATCAAATTGCTGAACCCCCTCAATGGTCAGCGCATCGAGGTGCCGCTGGTGGCCACCGCCAGCCCGGCGCTGGCGAAAGTGACCGCGCTATCCTGCGTCCGGCTGGGGCAGCCGAAGAATGTCGCCGATGTCGAAGCCAAGGGGCCGGTGGTGACTTTCGCGATCGGCGATTCCAACACTTTCACCACCGGCTTCACCTCGCCGGATGTCGACCTGGGCAGCGCGCTGAACGATCTCGCCCCCGCCGAGATCCTCACCGCCAGCGTTCGCGATGTGCTCACCAGCGCTGGTCTGGGTGGCAGCCTGGGTGGCCTGCTCGGCAACCCGCTGTCCGCGGCTTTCCTGGGCCAGCCGGTGACCGTCAGCGTCAGGGTCGAGCCGGTGGCGATCGGGGACGGCCGCAGCGAAAACTTCTGCATGCAGGGCCCGCCCTACAACGTCGCGACGCAGTGCAACGGGGCGCCGGCGACCATCGGCGGCGTCACTGCCGAAGACGCCGTCAGCCGCCTGGCCGATGCTCTCGGCAGCGTGCAGCTCAGTGTGCAGCTGCCTCAAGGGTTGCCGCTGGCGCTGGACACGGCCCTGCAGGCAGCAGTGAACGAGCTCACCGCCACCCTCAGCCTGCAGCTGAAAGATGCGCTGAGCCTGATTGCACCGCAGCTGGTGCCGATCCTGCAATCGGCCAATCTGTCGGTGGGCGAATCGGCGGTATATCTGCGCAGTGCCTCCGGCGAGCAGCCCCGCATCTACGCGCAATAGGCACTCCGCGGCCAGTTCTCTGGCTGGTCTTCACAAAGCAAACGCAGGGGACAGGCGATGCCGGGAATCTGGGAGGACCTGCAGCAGCCACGCCATGCCGCCTTGAAGAGGGCGACGGCGCTGGCGGCCTGCTGTCTGCTGGCGATACTGGTGCTGTCGCTGCAGGCGCTGGTGTCCTCCGCCAGCTTGCAGCTGCGCCTCGACCGCGGCCATGCGCTCGAGGCGGCGCAGCAGAGCCTGCTTGCCAGCCTCTCGCAGCGCGATACCGCTCGCCTCGAGCAGGGTCTGGAGGCGCTGCTGAAGCAGTCCGAGTTCGCTTTTCGCTATCTGGCCGTGCGCGATCTCGACGGCTCGGTGCTGGCGGTGCGCGGCCGCTACGAGGCGCTCAATCGCAATGCCGGCATCAGCCCGGCCCTGCGTGGCTGGCTGCGCGCCCGGCTCTACTCCACCTTCGGCGAGGCCGGCGTGCTGACGCTGCAAGCCGGCGACCGTCGCATCGGCTCGCTGGACTACGCCATCGGCCTGCCGAGCGCGCAGCGGGTCCGCGAGCAGGCGGTGGATCGCCTGCGCCTCGTCGGCTGGGCCGGTGGCGCCCTGTCGCTGCTGTTCGCCGCCGCGATCCTGCTGCTGCTGCGCGCGGCCCTGGCTGGCGCGCTACGGCCAGCGGCGCCGCCGCGCAGCCAGGCTCCGGCGGCAGGCAGCGGCAGGGTGGCCCCTTCGATCGGTCCAGCCGGCGATATTCCGCCTGCCGCTTTCGACAGTCTTGCGCTGGGCATGCTGGAACTCGATGCCGAATTGCAGGTGCGCCTGATCAACGACACCGCCGCCGCACTCACCGGCTGGGCTCCCCAGGATGCGCGCGGTCAGCTGATCTATACCGTCTTCCGCGCCTGCGACGACGCCGGTGCGCCGATCCTCAGCCCCGGCGAAGTCTGCGTCCGCACAGGGGCGAGCCAGCCGCCGATGGAGCTGCGCCTGCGTCCCCGCAACGCTGCGGATCGGGATCAGGAGCGGGTGGTGGAGGCCCGTGCGATGCCCAGTGCGACGCTGCGCGGCGGCGCCTGCATGCTGTTCGAGGATGTCTCTGCCCGCGCAGCCGAGCGCGAGCGCCTGCGCACCCAGGCGCTGATCGCTCAGGGCGTGATCGACCACCTGCTGGAAGCGGTGCTCACCACCGACACCGCCGGCGTGATCAGGTCCGCCAACACCCGGGCGCTGCGCATGTTTGGCTACGGCAGCGAGGAGCTGCAGCGGATGACGGTGGCACGCCTGCTGCCGGTGCCGTTCATGAACACCCCCGGCCTGAAGCTCGTTGACTATGTTGCCGGTGGTCAGGCGCGACTGCCGAAGCTGGCCGGCTGGCGCAAGGACGCGACCACCTTCCCGGCCGAACTGGTGGTGGAGCCGATGCGTATCGGCAGCGACCAGCAGCTGGTGGTGATCATCCGCGACATCACCGAGCGGCTGCGCAGCCAGAGCCTGGCGCAGCGCCTCGGGCGGCTGCTCGACTCGGCCAGCGAGGAGGTCTACATCTTCGACGCACAGTCGCTCTACTTCATCGAGGTCAACAAGGGCGCGCGCCGCAATCTCGGCCTGAAGCCCGACCAGCTCGCGCGCATGAGCCTTGCCAGCATCGCCACCGATCTCGATCCGCTGCTGCTGCAAGGCCATCTCGCGCGCCTGCGCAGCGGCGAGGCCGAGCATCTCAGCTACCGGGCCAACCACCGGCGCCATGACGGCAGCACCTATCCGGTGGAAGTGCGGCTGTCGTTCTCGCGCGACGAGGAGCCACCGGTATTCATGGCGATCGCGCTCGATATCAGCCAGCGCGCCACCACCGAATAGCGTCTTCGGCGGTTAGCTCACCCGGCGCTGCGGCTCAGGAATTGCAGCGTCAGCCGTCCGAAAGCCGCTGGCGGCAACGTCTCGGCGCGGGCCTGCGGGTCGACACCCGCAGCGCGGATGCCATCGGCGTCCAGCAGCGTTTTCAGCGCATTGGCCAGCGTCTTGCGGCGCTGCGCGAACGCCACGGCCACCACCCGGTCGAATGCCGCGAGATCCGGCAGTGGGAAGCCAGCCGCACGCGGAGTGACCCGCACCACGGCGGAATCCACTTTCGGCGGCGGATCGAAACTGTCGGGGCCGACCGGGAACAGGTTGTGGCATGCGGCGCGCGCCGCCAGCGTCACCGTCAGCCGCCCGTAATGGTTGTCGTCGGGCGCCGCGCACATGCGGTCGACCACTTCCTTTTGCAGCATGAAGTGCATGTCCTGCACGGCGTCGGCCTGTTCCAGCAAATGGAACAGCAGCGGTGTGGAGATGTTGTAGGGCAGGTTGCCGATCAGCCGCAGCTTGCTGCCCGGCGCGGCGAGCGCGCGGTAGTCCACGGTGAGCGCATCGGCCTCGATCAGCTGCAGCCGGTCGAGGTGGGAGCCGAGAGCCCGGCGCAAATGCGGAATCACGTCACGGTCGAGTTCGACCACGGTCAGCTTGGGGATGCGCGCGATCAGTGGCACGGTCAGCGCGCCCAGGCCCGGGCCGATCTCGACCAGGGTGTCGGCCGGCTGTGGATCGACTGCGCGCAGGATGCGGTCGATGACATTGGCATCCTGCAAAAAATGCTGGCCGAAATGCTTCTTGGCGCGATGGCCCTTGCTCATGGCGATGTACGCGACGACTGCGCCCTGCGGTGGACCAGTTCCAGCGCGGCGTCGACGGCGGCAGAGAACGAGCCAGCGTCGGCGCGGCCGGTGCCGGCAAGATCGAGCGCAACGCCGTGATCGACGCTGGTGCGGATGATCGGCAGCCCCAGCGTGATGTTCACCGCATGGCCGAAGCCGACGTGCTTGAGCACCGGCAGGCCCTGGTCGTGATACATCGCCAGCACCGCGTCGCCGCGTGCCAGCACGCCGGGCGTGAACAGGGTATCGGCAGGCAGCGGGCCGTCGAGCAGGAAACCTTCGCTGCGCAGGGCCTGCAGCACCGGTTCGATCACTTCGATTTCCTCGCGGCCCAGATGTCCGCCTTCGCCGGCATGCGGGTTGAGGCCGCTGACCAGGATGCGCGGTCGGGCAATGCCGAACTTGGCGATCAGCTCCGCACGCAGCACCCTCAGCGTGTGGGTCAGCATCTGCCGGGTGATGGCCGCGGGCACCTCGGCCAGCGGCAGGTGGGTGGTGGCCAGAGCCACCCGCAAGCTGCCTGCGGCGAGCAGCATCACCGGCGGTGCGGCACCGGTGAGTTCGGCCAGAAACTCGGTATGGCCGCTGAAATGCGGATGCGCGCCGGCGTCGTTGATGATGCCCTTGTGGAGCGGCCCGGTGACCAGCGCGTCGGCCTGTCCGGCCAGGCAGGCCGCCGTGGCGCGGCGCAGGGTGTCGAGCACGTAGCCGCTGTTGCGGACGTCGAGCCGGCCAGCCACTGCGGGCGCTGCCAGGGCGACCGGCCAGACCGTCAAGGCAGCGGCGCCGCCGGCCCGTGGCGCGCGGTGTTCATCGCCGACCATCAGCGTCAGCGGCAGACCCATGCCCGCTGCGGTGTCATGCAGCAGGACCGGGTCGCAGACGGCAACCAGCTGGCACTGCGGCGGTGGGTTCTGCGCGAACCGGATCAGCAGTTCGGGGCCGATTCCCGCAGGTTCGCCGGGAGTAACCAGCAGGCGGCTGACGGGTGCTGCGATCACGAAGCCTTGGGGGCGTCGGCAGCCGGGGCGGACTCCGGTTCGATCAGCTTGCCGTTGCTGCCGCGCATCTCCACATAGGCTTCGTCGCGCAGGCGGCGCAGCCAGGTCTCGTATTCCTCGACGGACTTGCGCTGGCCGATGGCGGCGCGGGCCTTGGCGCGGCGCGAATCGGTGCTGATGTCGCGGCTGCGGCGCTCGTTGACGCGGGCGATGTGCCAGCCGAACTGGGTGGTGAAAGGGGGGGAAGTCTCACCGGGCTGGAGCTGGTCCAGACGTGCCTGGAACTCCGGCGCGAAGATGCCCGGCGGCTGGAAGCCGAGATCGCCGCCCGCGTTCTTCGAACCTGGATCGTCGGAGAACTCCTTGGCCAGCTGCTCGAAGGCCTCGCCAGCTTTCAGGCGTTTTTCGAGCTCGCGTGCCTGCGCCAGCGTGGCGGCTTCGTTGCGGATGGCATTGACCTGCAACAGGATGTGCTGGGCCTTGGTTTCGACCACGGTCTGGGCCTCGCCACCGCCGCGCTTGTCAGCCAGCTTGACGACGTGATACCCGGCACCGGATTCCAGCACGTTGCTGATCTCGCCGACTTTCAGCTTGGGCGCGACACCGGCAAACACGCTAGGCAGGTTGGCACCGGCGCGCCAGTCCAGATCACCACCCTGCAGGGCCTGCTGGCCGTCGGATTCGGCAGCCGCCAGCTGGGCGAAATCCTCGCCCTTGTCGAGCCTTGCCTTCAGGGCCTCGGCCTTGCTGCGTGATTTCTCGCGCTGTTCCGGCGTCGCCCCCTCGGGTACCGCCACCAGAATCACCGACAGGCGATATTCGGTGTCGTCGAGATTCTGCAGATTGGCCAGGAACAGATCGATGTCCTGCTCGGTGACCGCGACCCGGCTGTCGACCTCCTGCTGCTTGACGCGGGCGATCAGCACCTCGTCGCGGATCTGTTCGCGCACGGCGAGAAAATCCAGGCCGTCCTTGCGCACTGCTTCGGCGAACTGCGCCAGCGACATCTTGTTCTGCTGGGCGATGTTGCCGAGCACTTCATTCAATTCCCGGTCGTCGATGCGAATGCCGGCTTCCTGCGCTTTCTGGGTCTGTACGCGGGTGTTGACCAGGCGGTCGAGCACCTGGGTGCGCAACACGTCGTTGGACGGCGTGGCGATGCCGCGATCGCGCAGCTGGCTGGTGCTCAGGCTGATGGCGCGATCCAGCTCGCTCTGCAGGATGACGCCATCGTTGACCACGACAACGATGCGGTCGATCAGGACCGGCTCGGCCTGGGCGGGGAGGGCGACAGCAAGGACAACGGCAGCAAAAGCGAAGGCGCGCACGGGGAGGAAAGTCCGGTCAAAACAAGTCATGGGAGGGTATCACGGGGGGTTCTGGCGGCTGTCAGGCAGAGTCATCGAGTGCATCCCCGGAGTCTGCCGGGCACCGCAGTCGGGACGATGCTCTCAATCGTCCCCCAAGGGACGGTCATTGCCGGTAAGTAGTTCCTCGAAACCGGTGCCGAGACGCGAAAGACCTTTCAGTTCGAGCTGCAGGAAGATGCCGCTGTCGATCTGCCCCGCGCTGTTGACGAGATAGCGCCGGTAGGCAGCCTGCACCGCGTAGCAGCAGGTTTCGTACTCGAGTCCGGCCAGGGCATCGAGCAGGCGGTCTTCCTTGGTCGAATAGCGCACCCTGGCGGCGGCCTTGAAACTGCGGCCGATCGGCACTGCACCGCTGGCGTCGTACTGCTCGAGCAGACCGCTGCGAAAGCGGTAGCCGAAGTCGGCGCGGTAGCGCGACGAGCGATAGCGCAGGCCGAGATTGGTGCGGCTGAACCCGCCGGTGTCGGGCGATACCTGCAGCAGCGCGGTGCTCGAGAACCGGGGGTTGATCCGCCACTCGCCACTGGCCAGGTAGTCCGAGCTGCCGGCATCCGGGGCGGCGCGGCCCGGCACCGTCACCCGCGAGGGATCGACCCGGTAGATCTGCCCGAACGCGGCGGTGAAGCGGGTGGCGCCGGCAGCGTTGAGCGCCCGGTAGCTGAGCGCGGTGGTGAGCTGGTTGGCGTCGGCGATGCGGTCTTCGCCGATGAAGCGGTTGCGCGCGAACAGCTGCGGAAAGTCGTAGTCGGTCTGGCCGGCGTCGAAGATCGGCAGGCCGTCCTGGTCCCGGTAGGGCACGTAGAGATAGAACAGCCGCGGTTCCAGCAGCTGCAGGCCGCCATCGGCGCCGGTGCGGGCAAAGCGCAGGCCAGCATCACCGGTGACGATCGGCAGCGAGCGCTGGCGATCATCCAGCTGCTGTGCGTTTTCGTCGCGCAGCTGGTAGCGGGTGTAGTGGAAATCACCCTGCACGGCGGTGTAGTAGGCGCCGGTGTCGCGGGTCCAGTTGATGCTCGGCTTGAGCACCTGGCGGGTGCCGGCCACCGAGCCGGTGCGGGTGAAGTTGGTGGCGATGGCGGTCAGCCCGAGGCGCGAATTGAGCACCTCGTTGCGGGTGACGCCGTCGAAGCGCAGTTCCGGCAGCCGCTGATAGGGATCATCCACCGCCAGCGTGCCGGCCAGCGGCTGGAACTTCTGCACCAGCGCCTGCAGGCGATACGACGACGGGGCCTGGTAGATCAGCCGCGCGCTGCTCTCCAGATAGGGGCTGTTGGAAAGGCCGGGGGTGAAGCTCAGGTCTTCCAGGTAACGGGGGTCGCTGGCCTCGGCGTAATGCACCGCCAGCGCCAGGCGTTGGTTGAGCAGGGCATCGTGCTGCAATTCGCCGAAAGCCCGCGAGCGGTTGTCGAACTGGGCATCGCTGGGCAGGTACTCGAGGTTGATGCGGCCGGTGGAGCGGGCGAACAGATAGCGGCCGGAAGCGCCCAGCTGGGTGCCGCGATCGCTCATGAAGCGCGGCGTCAGCGTGGCGTCGTAATTGGGTGCCAGGTTCAGATAGTACGGCCAGCGGGCGTCGAAGCCGGTGCGGGTGTTGCTGCCGAAGGTGGGAAACAGGAAACCGCTGTGACGCTCGCCATCGATAGGGAAGCGGATGTACGGGGTGTAGAACACCGGCACCTCGCCGACCCGCAGCGTGGCGTTGCGGGCCACGCCAATGCCGGTGTTGCGGTCGAGATCGAGCTCGGCGGCCGTCAGCCGCCAGCTGTCGCGCCCCGGCGCGCAGGTGGTGTAGCTGATGCCGCTGAGCTGGGCACGGCCGGATTTCTCGATCACCATTTCCACCGCCTTGCCGCGCGCCCCGCGCGACACCAGGGTGAACTCGCTGTTTCTAAAGATGCCGGCCTCGCGGTTGAGGTCGTAGCTCGCCGAGCGGCTGATGATGATGTAGTCGTCGTTGCGGAACTGCGACGGCATGTTGCTGGTGACGATGCGCTGGGTGCTGTCGTACTGCAGCGCCTCGGAAGTGATCTCGCGATCACCCAGACGCAGCCTGACCGACCCCAGCAGACTCGCCAGGCTGCCGCTGGCACCGTCGATCTGGTCGGCGGTCACCACCAGCTTGTCTTTCGGCGAAGTGTCCAGCGCGCCGGGGTCGAGCTGCAGACAGCTGGCGTCGCCGGCCCACAGCAGGGGTGCGCTCAGGGCAAGCAGGGTCAGGGCAAGCAGATGACGAAGGGACATGAGCTGGGCACGGAAAGGACGCCCAGTATCCGCCCTGCGCTCTGCCGACGGCAATCCAGCGTACCGGCGCCGTGGTTTACCCTCGCATCATGCCCGCCCCGATCCCCACCCCCTTGCCCGCCCCGACCGACATCCGCGCCCAGGCTGCGCGCGCCTTCGCCCTTGCCGCCCTCGGGCTTGCCGATACGCCGGCGGTGGGATTCGCTCCCGCTTCCGCCGACGCCAGCTTCCGTCGCTATTTCCGCATCAGCACCGATGCCGGCAGCTGGGTGGTGATGGACGCGCCGCCCGAGCGCGAGGACTGCAAGCCCTTCATCCAGATTGCCGGACTGGTGCGGGATGCGGCCCTCAACGGCCCGCGCGTGCTCGCCCAGGATCTGGCGCAGGGCTATCTGCTGCTGAGCGATCTCGGTCGCCAGACTTTCCTGCATGTGCTCACCGACGACAACGCCGATCTGCTGTTCAGCGCTGCCATCACCGCCCTGGTGCAATGGCAGCAGGCCAGCCGTGCCGAGGTGCTGCCACCCTACGACGAGGCCCTGCTGGCCCGCGAACTGGCGCTGTTCCCCGACTGGTACGTGGCAAGGCATCTCGGCAAAACCTTCACTGCCGAGCAGCAGGGCTGGTGGGATGCCAGCTGCACCCTGCTGGTTCGGCGCGCGCTGGCGCAGCCCAGGGTATTCGTCCACCGCGACTACATGCCACGCAACCTCATGCTGTCGACCCCCAATCCCGGCGTGCTGGATTTTCAGGATGCCGTGTTCGGCCCGATCAGCTACGACGTGGTCAGCCTGTTCAAGGATGCCTTCCGCAGCTGGCCCGCGGCGCGCATCGCGGGCTGGCGCCGGCAGTACTGGGACGCAGCGCGCAAGGCGGGCCTGCCGGTTCCCGCCGACTACGCCGCGTTCGTGCGCGACTTCGACCTGATGGGCCTGCACAGGCATCTGAAAGTGCTCGGCATCTTCGCCCGCATCAACTACCGCGACGGCAAGCCGCAGTATCTCGCCGATACCCCGCGCTTCATCCGCTACGTGCGCGAGGTGATCGATGGCGACGCAGAACTTGCGCCCTTGAAGCGGTTGTTCGACAGCCTCGATCTGGCGGCATGAAGGCGTTCATTCTTGCGGCCGGGCGTGGCGAACGGATGCGCCCGCTCACCGACCACACGCCCAAGCCGCTGCTGACTGTGCGCGGCAAGCCGCTGATCGAATGGCATCTGCAAAAACTGGCGGCAGCCGGTGTGCGCGAAGTCGTCATCAACCTCGGCTGGCTGGGAGAAATGATCAAGGCACATCTCGGCGATGGCGCGCGTTTCGATGTACGCATTGTCTATTCCGAAGAAGGCTGGCCGGCACTGGAAACCGGTGGCGGCCTGCATCACGCGCTGCCACTGCTAGGCGATGAACCCTTTCTGCTGGTCAACGGCGATGTCTTCACTGACATGCCGTTTGCACCGCTGTCGGCTGCGGGCCTGCAGTCGGGCGATCTAGCCCACCTGGTGCTGGTCAACAACCCGCCGCAACACCCCGAAGGCGATTTCGCGCTGCTGGCTGGCCGCGTCCGCGATGCGGCACCGCGGTTCACCTACAGCGGCATCGCCATGCTGCATCCGCTGCTGTTCACAGGCTGCGCGGCGGGTGCGTTTCCGCTGGCGCCGCTGCTCCGACGGGCGATGGTCGCCGACCAGATCAGCGGCCGGCTCTACGCAGGGCGGTGGTCGGATATCGGCACTCCGGGGCGCCTCGCCTCGGTGCAGGCCTGGCCGGCCATCGCCGAGTGACCACTCTGTCCGAATAGTTGACACCTTG
>JBKJJE010000065.1:0-26740 GCA_046598075.1 Stagnimonas sp. | reverse complement strand
CTGGCAGGCCACCACGATGCCGCTGGGCTTGTGGGTGATACGGATCGCCGATTCGGTCTTGTTGACGTGCTGGCCGCCGGCGCCGCTGCTGCGGTAGGTCACCGCTTCGAGGTCGGCGGGATTGATCTCGATCTCGATGTTGTCGTCGACCTCGGGGCTGACGTAGACGCCGGCAAAGCTGGTGTGGCGGCGGCCGCCGGAGTCGAATGGACTCTTGCGCACCAGGCGATGTACGCCGGTCTCGGTGCGCAGCCAGCCGTAGGCGTAGGGCCCGCTCACCGAAAAGCTCGCACCCTTGATGCCCGCGACCTCGCCGTCGGTGACTTCCAGCAATTCGTACTTGAAGCCCTGCTGGTCACACCACTTGAGATACATGCGTAACAGCATGTTGGCCCAATCCTGTCCCTCGGTACCACCCGCACCGGACTGGATATCGACGTAGCAGTTGGAGTTGTCCATCGGCCCCGCAAACATGCGCTTGAACTCCATGTCCTCGGCCAGCCTGACCAGCGCCATCACGTCCCTGGCGATCTCGGCAATGGTGCCGGTGTCACCCTCGGCCTCGGCCATCTCCAGCAGATCGGCAGCGTCTTTCAGGCCCGCAGCGGCACGCTCCAGAGGCTGGATGATGTCTTCCAGCTTGGCCCGTTCGCGGCCGATCTCCTGGGCCTTGGCGGGATTGCTCCAGATCGCGCCGCTCTCCAGTTCGGCGTTGACTTCGGCCAGCCGATCCTTCTTGTCAGCGTAGTCAAAGATAGCCCCGCAGCGCGTCGAAACGCACCTGCAGGGCTGTCACCTCTTCCTTAATTTTGTTCGGTTCCATGGTTGCCTGTTGCCTGGGGCTCGCGTGCTGGAACCCCGAAAGGGCGCGCAGTATAGTTTTACGGCGGCCGCAGGACACGCCGCTTGTGTGAATGCGGCTCAAAATGTTTAAACTCCCCGGCGGAGACCAGCGCGAAAAAACAGCAGTGTCGCGCTCGGTACGAAACGACAACTTAAAGACACCCAAACTTGAAAGGGACGCTCATGAATTATCGCCTCGGCACGCTCGGCCTCATCGCTGCGATGGTGCTTTCTCAGCCCAGCTATGCACAGGACGAAGAGCCTGCGGAACCCGAAGTCGCGGCAGCGGACGGAGCCAAGGCGCTGCTGGGTAGGAAACTCTACCTGTCGCCGATGTTCAACTACCTGCGGGCTGCCAATGCGCGCGGCACCAAGGATGGTTTTGGCGGCCAGATCGCGCTGGGCAAGAGCGTCACCAACGGACTCAACCTCGAACTGGTCAGCCAGTACCTGGTGGCCGACAGCAAGTCCGGCGGTGGCTCCGCAAAACTGGCCGGCGTCGGCATCGGCGCCATGGTGTTCCCGGTCAACTCCCTGCCCGATCTCTATGTGCCGATCAGCATCATGCGCGGCCAGGTGAACAGCAATCCCGGCCCGATTCCGGACTACAGCACCACCTTCTTCGACGTCGGCCTGGGTTACCTCATCGGCCTCGGCTCGCAGGGTGCCGCGCTGCGCGCCGAAGTGCGCTACCGCGTCGATGCCCATGGCCGCGAACTGGCTGGCGTCCACACCGGCGAGCGCAAGGCCTTCTACGAGGGCATTGCCGGCATCGGCGTGCTGATCCCGATTGGTGGTGGTGCCGTGGTGGAACCGCCGCCGGCTGAAGTGGCGCCCACCGAAGTGGTGCCGGTGGTCAGCGCCGACGCCGACAACGACGGCGTGCCGGATGACCAGGATCAATGCCCTGATACGCCCGCTGGCACCGTGGTCGACGCCACCGGCTGCCCGGTGGTCGCCGAACCTGCTCCGCTCGACAACTGCACCCCACCCGCTGCCGGTGATGCAGTCGACCTCAACGGCTGCAAGGTTGCCGAACCTATCGTGCTGCGTGGCGTCAACTTCGAGCTCGATTCCGCACGCCTGACACCCAATGCCAAGGTGCTGCTGGATGGAGTCTCCGATGCCATGCTGGCCCAGCCCGGCATCAAGGTGGAAATCGGCGGCTACACCAGCTCCGAAGGCAGCGATGCCCACAACCAGGGGCTCTCCGAACGCCGTGCGGCATCGGTCATGGAATATCTGGTCGGCCGTGGTGTCACCGCCGACCGTCTCACCAACAAGGGCTATGGCGAAGCCTCGCCGGTGGCGGACAACAGCACCGAGGATGGCCGCGAACTCAACCGCCGTGTCGAGTTGAAGGTCACCGATACCGGTGTTGCCGCCGCCGCACCGGAAGCCGCGCCGGCGGAAGCTGCCCCCGAGGCGGCACCGGCAGAGGGCGAGGCCGCTGCGGCACCTGCTGAAGAAACCCCGGCCGAAGCGGCTCCGGCTGAGGCCTCAGCAGATGAGTCGGCGCCAGCCGAAGCCAAGTCTGCGTCGACCGAAGGCGAAGCCGCACCGGCTGAAGGTGAAGCGGCTGCGCCGGTTGAAGGAGAGACTGCTGCACCGGCTGAAGGCGAGGCCGCAGCACCGGCTGAAGGCGAGACTGCCACCCCGGCTGAAGGCGAAGCGGCAGCGCCGGCAGAAGGTGAGGCTGCCCCGGCGGAAACGCCAGCCGATTCCGGCACTGCACCGGAAGTCGAAAACGCGCAGCCTGCCCAGTAAGCTGCCCTCAGCAACAAAAAACCCGCTCTTCAGCGGGTTTTTTGTTGGTCCAGCGAAGTCGAGAAAACACTCCGCCTTCAGTCACCGTTTGCAATCATTCGGAAAACACGATGGGATCGTCGAGATCCTTGCAGAAGTCCAGCTTGCTGGCGTCGCTGGTGCTGCCATCCGCGAACTTGGCGCGGATCCACTGATTGCAGTCTTCGCTGTCGGTGCTGGCGTCCCACACCATGGTGTCGGTGACGCCGGGCTTGATGCCCTTGCCGATATCGAAATCACCCCAGTCCTTCTTGTTCTCGGACACCTCCAGCTTGATGATCGGGGTCTTGGTGTCATTGGTCACCTTGAAGTGCCACTGGCTGTCGGCGGAAAAAACCTGCACCGACGCGCCCAACAGACAGAAAGCCAATGCACTGCGGAACAACTGAGACTGAATCGACATGCGTTTTCCCTTGGGGTTATGAAACGTGGAGTTTGCAGCCCAGCGGTTGCAGAGTGCTCGGCGCAACGCTGATCCACCCCACTCGACTGCATCAGGCCGCATCATGGATCGCCCGCAGGATATCGCTGCGCGAGATTTGCCCCACCAGCCGCCCGCTCTCGACCACCGGGAAGCGTTTGAAAGGTGTGTCGAGAAAGCGCGTGGCCGCATCCAGCAGCGTCATCTCCGGGGAAAAGCTCGCCACCTTGGGCGACATGAAATCACGCACCAGCCCGGGTGACACGCCCTCGTAGTTGGCGATGACCGCCACTTTCAGGCAGTCCTTTTCCGACAGCATGCCCACCAGCAGACCGCCGTCGTCGCATACCGGCGCACCGGAGTGGCCGCGCTTGATCAGTGCGCCGATGGCAGTCATCACGTCGGTATCGGGCTTGAAGGTGAGCAGGTTGGTGCTCATGTACTCACTGACCGTGTAGGCGCTCAAATCGGGCATGGCTCGCTCCTCGATGGCTGTGCTTGTTTATGCAGCAAGACTAGCCTAAACAGGGGGCGATTGCGGCATATCGGCAGCGCGTTTTTCCGCGCTCGCAGTAAGCGGATTGGCGGGCCAGTTGTTGATATGGATTTCCTGCTGGCCGGCCACCATGGTGACGCCTTCCGCACGGAAAAGCTCGAAGATGCGGTAGCGGATGCGGCTGGCCACCCCGGCCTTGCTGTGCATGTCGCGTACATAGCTGCGCAACTCGAACTTGAGCGCTGCCCCCTCGAAGTCGTGGAACAACACAAACGGTCCGCTCAGTCCGTCAATCTCGTCGGCGGCCAGCAGGTCGGTGTCGCCTTCAGCTGCTTGCAGCAGTAGTGCTTTGACCTGTGCGGGATCACTGTCGTGCGTCACCTGCACCGGCAGGATCAACCGCCCGACCCGGTCGTGATAGCTGGTGTTCTCGACCGACTTCGAGAGCAGCTCCGAGTTGGGCACGATGACACTGGTGCGATCCCATGTTTCAAGCTCGGTGGAGCGGATGCGGATGCGCCGCACGAAGCCCTCCATGCCGCCGATCTTGATGTAATCCCCGAGTCGTATCGGCCGCTCGAACAGCAGGATCAGGCCGGAGAAAAAATTGTTGGTGATGTTCTGCAGGCCAAAGCCAATGCCCACCGAGAGCGCACCGGCGACGATGGCGAGCTTGCTCAGGTCCAGCCCGATCACCGACAGCGCCACCATGAAGGCGACTATTGACACGATATAGCCAAACAACGTGGTGATCGAAGACCTCACACTCGGCTCGATGTTGGTGAGCGGCAACCAGTCGTGGTGCAGCTTTTTTTTCAGCCAGCGGCCGCCGGTGATCAGCCCCACGAACCAGAGGATGCCAATCACGAGATGTGCCGGCACCAGCTTGACGCTACCCAGCTCGATGCCGCCTCCCGTCAGGGTTTCGCTCAGACGATCGCCCAGGTCATGCAGGCCCCAGACGTGCAGCAGCAGGAAACCGATGGAGGGCCAGACCAGAAAGTGATAGCTCAGCGTCAGCCATTTCAGTTCGGGGATGCGCTTGCCCGGTTCCACCCCCAGCCGCAGCCTGAGCCGCTGCTGCCAGCCGTAGCGCGCCTGGTCGAGACCATTGGCCAACCACTGCACCAGCAGCGAAAGCAGCAGTGCACCACCGACCAGACACAGGGTTGCGAGTGGCGCGTGGTCGGTGATGAGGCGGGGTATGGTGAGCCAGCTGAATTCAAGCATGTGCATTGTGTTGGCGGCTGTAAATCGACAGCATAGCCAACATCACCAACCGTTCCCTCATGAATACCGCCACCGTTCGCGATGCCGTCACCGCCGTACTCTGCTGCCAGGGCGAAATCCTGATGGTGCGACGCCAACCCGAACTGCCCTCGTTCTCGGGTTACTGGGCCTTTCCTGGCGGCAAGATCGAGGCGGCTGATGCCACCGCCGAAACCTCCTTGCTGTGCGCCGCAGCCGAGCACGCCGTGCTGGTGGGTATTGCCCGCGAGGTGCGGGAAGAATTGGGCGTCGACCTCGATGCGCTGGCCCGCAGCGGCCACGTGATTGGCGTGCATCTGCTCGGCGAGGCGACCACGCCGCCGATTGCAGCTGGGCGTTTCCGCACCCGGTTCTTGCGTATTGATCTGGCCGACAAACCCATGCTCGCACTCGATATACGTGAACATTCCGAGGCCTTGTGGGCCACGGCGGGCGAATGGTTCAGCCGCTATCAACTCGGCGCACTGCTGCTGGCGCCACCGACGCTGGATACCGTGATGGCGCTGGCGCAAGAGCCATCGCGCAACAGCCTCATCCATCTCGACAACGATGGCGCCGATGACGAGTGCCGTCTCATCGAGCCGCTGCGGGGCTTGCGGATGATCCCGGTGCGCAGCCACACCCTGCCGCCAGCAACCCACACCAATGCTTTTTTGATTGGCGACAGCTACAAGGTGCTGGTCGATCCCTCACCGGCTGATCGCCAGGAACTGGCGCGGCTGTACAAGCTGATCGATCGCCTTGGCTGCGACGAGGTGCTGCTTACCCACCATCACCCCGACCACTGCCAGTTCGCCAACGAGATTGCCGCGCACTACGACGTGCCGCTGGCGCTCTCCGACACCACCCGTCGCTTCGTGCAGGCCAAACGCCCGGACTACTTCGGCGAGCTGTTGCTGCGTACCTATGTCGAAGGCGATGTGGTGACACGCTGGCTGGGTCAGCCGGTGCGGGTGGTGCCGGTGCCCGGCCACGACGCCGGCCAGATCGCGCTGATGCCGGACTCGAAGGCCTGGTTCATCGTCGGCGATCTCATCCAGGGCATCGGCACGGTGGTGATCGCCAAGCCCGAAGGCCACATGGCGACCTACTTTGCGACGCTTGAGAAAGTCATCGCCCTCGACCCTGCCGTCATCATTCCCAGCCACGGCATGGCGATGGGCAGCACCTACCGGCTAAAGGAAACCCTCAAGCACCGGCGCCAGCGCGAAGCATCGGTGCTGCAGCTGCACCGCGACGGCAAGTCAGGCGACGAGATGCTGCCGCTGCTGTATCAGGGTGTGGATGCGCGGCTGTGGCCGCTGGCGCGGATGAATATCGACGCGCATCTGGACAAGCTGCGCGAGGAAGGGCAGCTCGCCTAGGGTCTGTTGACCCTACCTAGCGCGGACTGCTCTGCGCGTCGATGGCGGCATCAAGTGCATCCTTGCGCTGGTCGTTGGCTTCGAGAGCCGCATCCACCTTGTCGGCGACCGCGTTGCCGGCATAGCCGATCGCTTCGGTATTGCGGATGCCCTGGGTCTCCGTGCGCCCCTGCGGTTCGCCCGGCTTGGGCAGTTCCGGCTGCTTGCCGCAGGCGGCGATTGCAGCCAGCAAAACCAGGGTACTTGCGGTGCGCATGGGCTTCTCCGTTCGGTGGTGAACCGAGACTAGCTCAAGACGCGGACTTCTTCAGCGTCAGGCTGACCTTGTCCTCGCCATCCTCGATGTTCTGCACCTTCACCGGCATGTAGTCCTTCTCGGGTGCCAGCCAGAAACGCAGCGTGGTCTTGGGGTCGTCGATGCGCTCGAACTGGATCGCCTCGAAGCGGCCCGCAGCAGTCTCCACCATGCCCCTGCCCTTGATGGCGAAGGTGTAGGTCTTGACCCGCTTGTGGTCGGCAACCGGCGTCACCAGCGTGCCCGGCTTGGCATCGTTGACATGGGTCTTCACCCACAGCCGCGCTGCCTGCTGCACGCTCAGCCGATCCAATGTGCCCGGCTTGATGTCGAGCGGGCCGTTGCGCCCACCGAGCACCTTGCCGTTGACGAAGTCAAAGGTCAGCGCAAAACCGTCTTTCGGACGCTTGGGATTGTTGAAGCTCATGGTGCTCGGCACCACCAGGCCATTCCTGACGCAGAAGGCGCTGGTTTCCTTAGGTGCACCGTACAGCCAGCTGACGATGCCGATCGGATTGGTCGCCAGTTCGTAGCGGTAGCAGTCGTCAGCCTCGGCCACCAGGGTCAGCGTGCCGGCACCCAGCGGCGTGCCGCTCCAGGCCACGTCATAGCTAAGCTGGGTGGGGGCCAGCGTGCCGGCAGTCGCCGACTGCGCGAACGCCAACAGTGCCGACATCAGCATCGAGCGAAAAATCATTTGAACGCATCCTCCAGGTCATCGAGCGTCAGCGGCACAGTCAGGGGTCGACCACGCAGCACTGCCACCCCGTCTCGCAGTATCAGCTCGCCAAGCGCCAGCCAGGCCAGGGCCTGCGGATAGATCTTCAACTCCACGCGCTGCATCACCTGCTCCGCCAACATCAGGGCTGAAGCCTGTGGCGCTACCGTGAACGCACCCTGAAGCACGGCCGGGCCGCCATCGAGCGCGGCGGTGACGAAATGCACGGTGGCGCCGTGTTCCCGCTCGCCGGCGGCAAGCACCGCTTCATGGGTTTTCAGCCCGGGGTGGCGGGGCAACAGCGAGGGATGGATGTTGAGCGCGCGACCCTGGTAATGCCGGGTGAAGCCGGGCGTCAGAATGCGCATGAAACCGGCGAGCGCGAGCATGTCGGGCCGGTAGTCGTCGATGGCCTGCATCAGGGCCAGGTCGAAGGCCTCGCGGCTGGCGTAGGCCGTATGGGGCAGCACCTGGGTGGCGATGCCGGCCTGTTCGGCGCGCGCGAGGCCCGCCGCTTCTGGCCGGTTGCTGATGACCGCTGCGATCCGCGCGGGAATATTGCCGGCAGCGCAATGGTCGATCAGGGCCTGCAGGTTGCGGCCCTGGCCGGAGATGAGGACGACGAGGTTTTTCATCGACAGGCGGAAACCTTAAGGGGGCTGGATCAGCAAGGCGCGACAGACCGGGTGGATGCGCTGCGCCTCTCCACCCTACGGCGCTGCCTCAAACAAACCGCACATCCTGCTTGCCCTTGACGATCTCGCCCATCACGAAGGCCTTGACCTTGCTCTGCTTCAGCGAGGCCAGCGCCGCATCGACCTGCAGGCGCGGCACGATGGCGATGAAGCCGACGCCACAGTTGAATACCCGCCACATTTCCTCCGGCTCGACATTGCCTTTTGCCTGTAGCCAGTCGAACACCGCGGGCCGCGTCCAGCTGCTGGTGTCGACGACCGCCGCCACCCCCTTCGGGAAGCAGCGCGGCAGGTTGCCGACGATGCCGCCACCGGTGATGTGGCTGGCACCCTTCATGGCAATGCCATCGTCCAGCAGCTTGAGGATGGCCTTCACGTAGATGGTGGTCGGCGCCAGCAGCGCATCTTCCAGCGTGCCACTACCCAGCGGGCTGCCGAGCCTGGCTTTCGACACTTTCAGAATCTTGCGTACCAGCGAATAGCCGTTGGAATGGGGGCCGGAGGATGGCAGGCCGATCAGCACATCGCCGGGCCTGATGCCGCTGCCGTCGATGATCTTCTTCTTCTCGACCACCGCGACCACGAAACCGGCCAGATCGAAATCACCCTTGCCGTAGAGGCCGGGCATTTCCGCCGTCTCGCCCCCCACCAGCGCGCAGCCGGCCAGCTTGCAGCCCTGGGCGATGCCCTTGATGACCTTGCCGGCGACTTTCTTGTCGAGATGTCCGGTGGCGTAGTAATCGAGAAAGAACAGTGGCTCGGCACCATTGACCAGAACATCGTTGACGCACATGGCGACCAGGTCCTGGCCCAGGCCTTCGACCCGGCCGGTCTCGATGCCCAGCTTGAGCTTGGTGCCGACCCCGTCGGTACCGCTGACCAGGATCGGCTGCTTGTATTTCTTGGGGATGCCCACCAGCGCGCCAAAACCGCCGACGCCGGCCAGCACTTCCGGCCGCTGGGTGGATTTGACGATCTTCTTGATGTCGTCCACCAGCGCATCGCCCTCGTCGATATCGACCCCCGCATCGCGGTAGGAAAGGGACTTCTTGGCGGCAGCGGGCTTTTTCATGATTGGCGAAGATTCAGTGATGAACGCTATTTTAAGCCCTGCCCTCCCTAAAGCTCGCGCCATGCAACCTCAAGAACTCGATTCGCCCCTGCGCCTGCGCGACCACTGGCACTGGCTTGCGGGGGGCGCGGTGCTGCTGTTGCTGTTCTGGGTGCTGGGCCCGATCCTGATGCCCTTCGTGGTCGGCGGCATCCTCGCCTACGTCGGCGACCCGGTGGTCGACTGGCTGGAGCGCCGTCGGTTTTCGCGCACCTGGGGCGTGGTGCTGGTATTTGCCACCATCACGCTCGGCATCGCGCTGCTGATCCTGATGATCGCGCCGATGATCCACGACCAGACCCTGTTGCTGATCTCATCCGTACCCGAAGCCCTGCGCTGGATCCAGGACGTGGGACTGCCCAAGCTCGGCATCACGGTGCCGGAAACCCTCCGCCTCGACGCCGACTACATCCGCAGCTGGGTCAGCGAGCACTGGCAGGACGCCACCGGCGCCGCCGGCGTGGTCGCGCAGTCAGGCCTGGCCCTGCTCGCCACCATTGCCAACATCGCGCTGATTCCGGTCGTCGCGTTCTATCTGCTGCGCGACTGGGACCGCATGGTGGAAGCCTGCGATCACTTCATGCCGCCGCGCTGGCGGCCGCTCACCCGCCGCCTCGCCCGCGAGTGCGACGACGTGCTCGGCAGCTTCATCCGCGGACAGGGCCTGGTGATGGTGTCCATGGCGGTGTTCTATGCGGTCACGCTGTCGATCGCAGGCCTGAAGCTGTCGCTGGTGGTCGGCCTCATCGCCGGTGCCTTCACCTTCGTGCCCTATCTCGGTTTCGCCGTCGGTTTCACGGCGGCAATGATCGCGGTGCTGGTGCAGGATCCGTCGTTCTGGCCGATCACCTGGGTGGTGATCATCTTCCTGGTCGCACAGATGCTCGAGGGCAATGTGCTGGTACCGATGCTGGTCGGCGACAAGATCGGCATCCATCCTGTCACGGTCATTTTCGCCATCATGGCGGGTGGACAGGTCCTCGGCTTCACCGGCGTGCTGATCGCGCTGCCGGTGGCCGCCATCCTGGCAGTGCTGCTGCGCGAACTGAACCACCGCTGGCGGCGCAGCGAATTCTATTTGTGGGGCGCGCCTGGTGCTGCGCCGCCGCAGGCCCTGCCTGCGCCACCGGATGCTGACCCAGACCAGCCACCCGGCAAGGACGCATGAGGGGCACCCAGCTGCCGCTGGCGGTGGCGCTGGCCGACCCGCAGGACTTCGAGCACTTTCACGCCGGGCCCAATGGCGCCGCGGTGCAAACCCTGCGCGCGCTGCTGGATGCCGACGACTCCCGCACGCTGCTGCTGCACGGGCCGGCGGGCAGCGGCAAGAGCCATCTGGTCAAGGCCCTGCTGAAAGAAGCGGACGCAGCCGGACGACGTAACGTGCTGCTGGAGCCGCAGAAGCTGCCGTCGTCCCCCAGCCGCCGGCTCGATGCCGCGCCGCTGCTCTGCATCGATGGCCTGGATGCCGTACCGCTGCAAGAAGATCAGGCGCTGGCCCTGATCCGCCTCATCGATGCCCGCCGTCAGCGCGCGGTGGCGACCCTCATCACCGCCCGCAAACCGGCGGCACAGCTGCTGCTGCCGCGCCCCGACCTGCTCACTCGCCTCACCGCCTTTGCCGGCTTTGGCCTGCGGCCGTTGTCGGACGACGACCGCATCGACCTGCTCCGCCTGCGCGCCAGCAGCCGCGGCCTGCACATGGGTCTGGAAGTGGCCAGCTACCTCCTCAAGCACCTGCCGCGCGACGTACTGTCGCTGTTGGCGGCAGTCGATACCCTGGACCAGGCCTCGCTGGCAGCGCAGCGGCGGCTGAGCATTCCGCTGGTGCAGGAGACGCTAGGCCTGAGCGGTTAGTCTGTCGTCACGCTTCTTGGCCTTGGCATAGAGCATCAGCGCCACGAAATCGAGTGCCGCCACCATCGACAGCACCATCAGCGCGCCCTTGATCGAAGGCAGCATGTAAGCCTCGGCGAGCAGCAGCGCGCAATAGAACGACACCACCATGCTGGCCCAGCCGGCGGTGTAGGCGCGGCCCCTGAGCAGGCCGGGCATGGCGGCGACCAGGGGCAGCACCGCCACCACGGCCAGCACCAGATGCGCCCGCGTGCCGCGTGCCGCCACCAGCGCGAACAGCGCCAGCGTCAGCGCGCCGTGCAGGATCACCGTGCTGCGTTGCAGGCGGCTGACGAACGACGAGGCGCTCACGTGCCCAGCCTGGCGGCGATCTGCGCGACCCGCGCGCCCAGGGCCTCGGCCAGCGCCAGCTCATCGGCAGTCGGCGGTTTGGGGCTGCTGCCGACGCCGGCATGATGGCTGGCGCCGTACGGGGTGCCGCCGCTGGTGGTGGTGGAAAGCCGGGCTTCCGAATACGGCAGGCCTACCAGCAGCATGCCGTGGTGCATGAGCGGCAGCATCATCGACAGCAGGGTGGTCTCCTGGCCGCCGTGCAGAGAGCCGGTGGAGGTGAACACCGCCGCCGGCTTGCCGACCAGGGCGCCGGAAATCCACAAGCCCGAAGTCGAATCGAGAAAATACTTCAGCGGCGCCGCCATGTTGCCGAACCGCGTCGGCGAGCCCAGCAGCAGGCCGCTGCATTCCTTGAGGTCATCCAGCTCGCAGTACGGCGGACCGGCATCGGGCACGGCGGCGGCAGTGGCCTCGGTGGTGGCCGAAACCGGCGGTACCGTGCGCAGCCTGGCAGCACAGCCGGCGACCGATTCGACGCCACGCGCAACCGCCCGCGCCATCAGCGCCGTGGAGCCATTGCGCGAGTAGTAGAGAACGAGAAGGTCTTTCATGGCGGGATGATCGCACAGCGGTTTGCCGCGATTGCAGTACAGGCGCTCGATCCGATGCGGAAAATTTGATCGCAGGTGAGAATCGGCACCGTCGGCACCGTCGGCGCCATAAGGCCATGAATTCCAGGAGCGAGAACCATGCACGCGAATGCTGCCCTGATCGAACGTTTCTACACCGCCTTTGCCCACCGCGATGCCGCTGGCATGGCGGCCTGCTATCACCCGCAAGTGCGGTTTTCAGACCCGGCGTTCCCGGACCTGCGCGGCCCGCAAGCCGCCGCGATGTGGGCGATGCTGGTCGCCAGAGGCAAGGATCTGCAGGTGCAGTTCAGCGACATCGCCGCCGATGACCATGCCGGCGGTGCGCACTGGGACGCGACCTACACCTTCAGCAAGACCGGCCGCAGGGTGCTTAACCGCATCGACACCCGCTTTCGCTTCAGGGATGGACTGATCGTCGAGCACATCGATGATTTCAGCTTTCCGCGCTGGGCCAGGCAGGCCCTGGGTCTGCCCGGCCTGCTGCTGGGTCACACAGCATTCCTGCAGCGCAAGGTGCAGCTCGAAGCCGCCAGGGGGCTAGCGGGCTGGCAGGCTGCTCCGAAGACATAAAAAAGGCCGCGACGTCACACGTCGCGGCCTTGTTCACCGCTGTGCTGGCTAGGGTCTGTTGACATACGAATGGTCGCAGCGGCCGAAGGCTGTTTTGGGGCAGTGCAAGGCGGCGAGCGCGGGCAATAGTGGTTCTATTGTCCTCGCTTGCCAACGCAGCAATGCCCCAAAGCGGGAGCACTGCTCCCGCCCGGCCCCGAAGGGTTGCGGCCAAAACCGCGCATTGCAGCGTCACGCGGCTTGCGAATGGAACAACCATTCGCTGCGCCCCGTTCCTCGCACTGCGCGGTTTTGACCTGCAACGCCGCGATCATTTGTATTTCAACAGACCCTAGTGGATGCGCCGACGGCGCAGAGCCGCGCCGGCTGCCAGCAGGATCAGCAAGCCGCCACCCAGACTGCCGCCGAACCGGCCGCCGCGAGCAGTGGAGGTGATGGGCGCAACCCCGCCAATGCCCGGCACCGGTGTCGGGTTGCCGCCCGTGCCGGGTGTCGGCACCGCCACCACACCGTCCTTTACGGTCAGCATCACGACGTTGCTGTAGTCGGAAGGCAGCACGCTGCTGCCAAATGCCGGGTAAGCCGTCTTCACCCGATAGAAATAGGCGCCGGTGCCACGGCCGGCAATGGCAGCGGCCGTCGCTGGCGTCTTCACCAGCAGGTCCTTGAAGTTGCTGGTTTCCACCTTGATGTCATCGACGAACCAGCCGAACGGTACGGAGCCTGCACGGTCTTCGCCACCCGACTGCATGCGGTAACGCAGCTTGATGCTCCTGCCTGCGTAGGCAGCCAGCGAAAAGACGTGCTGACTGAGCGCCTCGCTGGCGACGGCAGGGGCGGCATCCGGCGCCAGTTCGGAGCGGTTGGACTGGTTGAGGATGTCCCAGGTCGCACCGTCGTCGGCAGTGGCTTCCAGAATCACCGAGTCGTCGCCCTCGTTGATGAAGAAATCCCAGTAGCTCAGTTTGGTCTCACCGTCGCTAGGGATGGCAATCGCGTCCTTCAGCGTCAGCAGCGCCGCCGGCGCGTTGCGCGGCGTCGGTGGCTCCACCGGCGGGGCGACCGGCGGCGTCGGGCCATCGGAGCCATTGGTGTAGGTGCCACGGAAGGAGTTGCTGCCGCCGCGCTTCTTGAGCGTGTTTGCCGCCCAGTTCATCGCGCCGGTGCCGGTGGTGGTAGCCACCCACTTGCCTAGGCCGCCTTCGGCATCGTCTTCCAGCAGGGTGGCGAATACGGTGGCCTCCTGCAGGGTGTCCGGGCCGACGGAACCCGCCGGGCGGGTCCAGCTCAGGTTGTAATTGCCGTTGCTGTCCGGGTCTTCATAGCCGGAGGCGATGCTGAGTTCCGGGGGCAGCAGCTGCAGCGTGCAATCGGGATTGACCTCGGCCAGCAAGGTCACGCTGCCAGGGGTGGCAGGTGCCACACCCATCGCCGCCGCACCGACGATGTTGCTCATCGCCGTCACCGTGAACTTGAGGTTGCCCGGCAGCTTCCACATGCCGTCGGGGCCGGCCGCATCGGTGTAGTTGTCGATGTGGGTACAGCCGTTGAAGCTCGGGCGCGTGAGCGTAAACGCGGCATCGTCGAGGTTGGGTGCGTCTGCGCCCGGTACCGGGTTGGAGTCCACCGGTGACTGCGCCGGCGGATCGTCCACGCCGGTATTGCCGTAGCCATGGTTCTCGTCGGTGATCAGCAGTGACACGCCCGGTTCCCAGGTCGGCGTGCCACGTCCGGCCTCGCCCTTGCCGTCGAAGTCGTTGCTGAGGCGGTCACGCAGTTCGAGATAGTAAGCGTGCTCGGTATCGACGCCATCGGTGGTGCTGGCCAGCTGCCAGTTGCGCGGGAACAGGCTGTCCGGCTCGCGGCCGCCCTCGAAGTCGCTGCTGTAGATGGTCTTGTCGTCGGCAGTGACGGTGACATCGTCGATGAACCAGCCGCGCTTGGCCAGCCCCGGATCGGTGGAGTAGGCGAAGCGCAACACCACACTCTTGCCCTTGACGCTGCTCATGTCGAACTCGTCATCGATGAAGGCGGCGGGCGGGTAGCTGTTGATGCCAGCCGGATCAGTGACGGAAGTCTGGCGGTGCGGATTGGCCGCATTGTTGGCGCCATCGCCCGACACCCCGGTGATGCCATTGTTGTAGTTCGTCAAACAGCCGTTGGTGTTGGGATTGAAGTTGCTGGCGATGGTCGTCCCGTTCTTGGAGGCCAGCGAGGTAAAAGTCTTGCCGTCGTCGGTCGATACCAGCACGAAGCCGTAGTCGTAATCCCACTCCATTTCGTAGAGGGACTTGAACTTGAGCGTCACCGCCGAGGCCGAGGCGGTCTGTGCCATGGCCGGCAGGAAGACATCGAGATAGTGGCCCGGACAGCCGAAGTCGTTGCCAGAGCCGGAGAACCAGGCATGGCTGCCAGAGGGAACCGTGTCGATCAGCAGCGCCGTCGGCAGATTGACCTTGTAGACATCGCCGTTGTGGATGCCTTCACCGCGCAGCACATAGGGTGTGCCGTCGGGGCGCGCCCAATGAATCTCGCCGGTATCGGTCTTCGACTCGCGCAGCGACACCTCACCGGACTGCAACTTGCGCGGCACGATCCAGCCCAACCGCGCCCGGTCATAGGCCGGGTAAAAGTGGAAGTAATCGGTCGCCATCAGGTTCCAGGTGCCGAAGGTCTCGCGGGCGGTGGTCGAGTAGTAGTCCGGCAGGTTGAGCGAGTGGCCGTACTCATGGCCGACCACCGAGACGAACTCGTTGGCGTCCTCGGGGTTGACGTTGTAGGGACCGACCTGCACGAACACCTTGATGCCGCTGGCGGGGTCGGTGGTCATCTGCTGGCGGGCGGCAGTCTTCCAATACAGCGGCTGGTCGAAGTGGTTCTTCAGCTGGTCGTTGGAGACATAACCGGTCTGGCCATCGGCATCGGTGTAATAGGCGCGCAGGTCCGTCTTGTGCGGCCAGACGTTGTTGAGGCCGGTGGTCGAGAGATTGCCATTGCCACCGTCGCCGGCGAACATCAGGTTGAAGAAATCGACGGTGCCGTCCTTGTCGGTATCGAAGTCGTTGTAGTCGATGTCCGGATCGGCCAGCGAGGCGGCGTCATAGACCACCTTGGCGATTGGGCCGCAGGCATCGTCGATGCCCTGGTTGGGCGCCCCGGCCTGCCCCTTGACGCCTTCGGGTCCGGCCTTGTCCGAACCGTAGTAGGCCTGGTTGCCCGGCAGCGTGTACCAGCCGCCCTCGATCCGCTTGGCATACACCGGCGTGCCGTGTGCGGCGGCCAGAGTCACGCCACTGACGCAGGCACCACCCGGGGCGAGTGCCGAAAACTTGTGGACGTAGGCGGGATCGAAATTGGTGTCCGGCGTATCGGCGGCAGGTGCAATGAGACCGTTCGGATAGATCTGTCCGAACGACATGTCCTGATAGAGCTGGTAGAGCGAGCTGCCACTGGTCTTGGAATTGACCTTGGCGTCCAGCGTAGTCGCGGTATGTGCCTCGACGCAGGTGTCGTTGGGATCGGTAGGCAGCCCGCCGCGCTCGTCGGCACCGGTGCAGTGCTTGATGTCCTGGTATTGCACCATCACCACCGGGAAGGGACGATCACCGAGGCGCGCGGTCTTCAAGGTAGTCACCTTGGGCCCGCGGGTCTTGAGGGTGATGTCGCTCTGGCCTGCCACCTTCAGCACCACCCTCGAGGAGATGTCCTTCCACATCACCTCGGGATCCTGTTGCAGGGTCTTGGCGCGGGCCTCGACGATGATCTTGCCGCTGCTATTCGGTGCCAGTGCCGCCAACGTGAAGGTGAGCGGCGAGGCGGCGGTGCCATTGCCACTGGCTGCAGCCGGGGTGGCGCGCTCATAGACCGCTGCCTCGTGCAGGCTCAGCTCGATGGTTGCGGCGGCTGCTCCCGTGTCACCGGTCTTGTACTCGAGCACGATGGCGAATTCCTGGCCGGGGTCAATCGCACCGCGCGCCGTCAGCACCTTGGCGACGAGTTCAAGCCCTCCCGCGCTGGCCTGGTTGGGAACCGTCGACCAGATCGTCGGCGTCGACTCGGCGGTAGATGCCTGGAACAGTTTGCCCAGCCGGTTCAGCCAGATACTGGTGGCCAGCCGGGGCTGCGCCGGCGCGAATTGCGCACCATAGATCGCAGTCGGGGTCGTCGTTTTTGGGGACAGCGGCTGCGCTGCGGGAGACGGTATGCCG
The DNA here is from genome assembly GCA_046598075.1 of Stagnimonas sp. Classification (GTDB taxonomy): domain Bacteria; phylum Pseudomonadota; class Gammaproteobacteria; order Nevskiales; family Nevskiaceae; genus Stagnimonas. The sequence goes on along the minus strand of JBKJJE010000065.1, from coordinate 10,101 downwards.
CTCGCCGAAACCATCGCGCCAACTGCAAGTGTACTGAGGCAAAACAACAAGGCAGGCGCGACAGCGCCCGATTTCAGAATGGCTTTCATCGACGATCCCTTTATCTTTCTCAATGTGCTGGTGGTATCTGCTGACTGTGCAACGCACCAGCGTCATGACGGTTTACAGATGAGCGCAGATTCATTTTTTCGGAGCACCGGGACGCGCCGGAACCAAGCTGACGCAAGGCCGGGGTTGTACAGGCAGCGTCAAAAAGGTGCGTATCGAGCCTGCATCACACCCAAGACCAGGTCTGGGTACTCCGCTCGCCCCAGGCTGCCGTTGTAGCGGGCCAGCGCGCGAAACACATCGCCGCGCTCCTTGTCGAGGTAGAACCTGAGAATGGTGCAGCCCATGCGCAGGTTGACCTCGGTACTGAACAGGTTGCTGCCTTTCTGCCCCAGTTCGGCAAGCCAGAACGGCATGATCTGCATATAGCCCACCGCACCGGCATAGCTGATGGCGTGGCGGTCGAAGCGGCTCTCGATGTGGATCACGCTGAGCACCAGTTCCGGATCGAGGCCGGCGCGCCTGGCCTCGGCATGCACCCGGCGCAGCAGGTCGATGCGCTGACGCTCGTCCGGCAGGTAGCGGTCGATGCGGGTCGAGTAGTCGAGCAGCCAGACCTGCGCCTCGTATTTGTCCTCGAAGCTGCCGGCCGCGGTGATCGCCTCGGCGAGCCGCGCGCGCAACTCCGGCTCGGGCGTGCCGGTCGGTCCGGCGCGACCCGGCGCGGGCAGCAGCAACAGCAGCAGGGCGAGGCAGCGCAGATTCACGGCGGGTTGGCTTGGGAGATTGGCGTTTGAAAACAAATTGTAGGCCGTTCAAGTGCTTGAGTGGGTTTGGCGGATTTGATGCCGGAGCCGGTTGAAAGTTTTCCGCGCGGCCCTGACACTACTGACCAACCGATCGGTCAGCTAACCGCAAATGCCCCTCACCGCCACCGAATCCCACAGCAGCCCCGGCGCCCAGCAGGTGCTCGACGCCGCACGCGCGCTGTTCGGCGAACAGGGCGTGGATGCGGTGTCGATACAGGACATCGCCACCAAGGCGGGGGTCTCGAAAGCCAATGTGTTTCACCACTTTGCCAACAAGGAGGCGCTCTACCTCGCGGTGATCCGCGCCTGCGTCGGCACGCCCAGCGCCGACATAGCGGCGCTGATCGCCAGCGATCAGTCCTTCGAGCAGCGGCTTCTGACCCTGATGCAGAGCCAGCTCAAGGACATGCTCGACGACGCCAGCAGCACCCGGCTGGTGATCCGCGAGATGACCAACGGCAATGCCGAGCGCACCAAGCTGCTCGCCACCCAGATCTTCACCGACAAGATCAAGGCAAGGGTGCAGTTCTTCGAAGACGCCCAGCAGCGCGGTGAGTTGCGTGCCGATGTGCCCCCGCATTTTTGCGACATGCTGCTGAGCGCCTGCTGCCTGTTCCACTTCAACTGCGGCGAGGCTTCCAAGCACATCAGCGAGGACCTGGGAATGCCCCTGCCCTACTCGGCGGACGAGTTCGCAAGGGTGGTGTGCAATGTGCTCACCCACGGCCTGGATGCCAGCGTGCCGAACCAGGGCCTGGGCCTGCCAGCGGCGTCCTCGCCAACGCCCGCCGCAGTTCGGCGGCGCAAGCCCGCCGCGACGCCCAAACCCACCCGCCGTCAACCGAGCCCCAAGCCATGACGCCCCGCCCGATCCCGCGCCACTGTGCGCCCTATCTGCTCGCCGCCGTGCTGCTCAGCGGCTGTCTGATGGGCCCCGATTTCGTCAAGCCTGCAGCCCCTGCCAGCCAGCGTATCAGCGCCAGGCCCCTGCCTGCGGCGACAGTCGCCACACCGATCCCGGGCGGCGAGTCGCAACGTTTCGTCGAAGGCGGCGTGCTGCCCGCGCAGTGGTGGAAAAGCTTCGGCTCGCCGCTGCTCGACGGCTGGGTGGACGAAGCCCTTGCCCACAGCCCGACGCTGGCCGCCGCCCGCGCCACGCTCGAGCAGCAGCAGGCCCTGCTCGGTGCCGATACCGGACTGCTCTACCCCAGCGTCACCGCCAATGCCGGCGCCACCCGCCGCAAGACCAGCAGCGCGGCCTTTGGTGGTGGCAATGTCCGCGGCAGCATCTTCAATCTCTACCAGGCTTCGGTGGATGTCAGCTACGGCCTCGACCTCTGGGGCGGCACCCGGCGTGGTCTGGAGGGCCAGAACGCGCTGGTCGCCGCACGGCAGTATCAGACTTCCGCTGCCTATCTGACGCTGGTGGGCAATGTCGTCACCAGCGCCGTCGCGGTTGCCGCCGCCCAGGCCCAGGTGCAGCTGGCGGCGGACATCAACCAGGGCTACCAGCGCACAGTGCAACTGAAGCAGAAGCAATATGCGCTGGGAGCGATTGCAAAAAGCGAGCTGCTCACGGTGCAATCGCAGCAGGCGCAGTTCGCGCCGCAGATTCCCCAGCTGCAACAGCAGCTGGTGGTGGCCCGCAACCGGCTGGCTGTGCTGCTGGGGCGCCTGCCCAGCGAGTTCGACAGCGGCGCGTTCGATCTGACCGTGCTGACCCTGCCACAGGATATTCCAGTTGCCCTGCCCTCCGAGCTGGTGCGACGGCGGCCCGACATCGCCGCTGCGGAGGCCCAGCTGGCGGTCGCCAGCGCCAACGTCGGCATCGCCAGCGCCAACCAGTTTCCGGCACTGAACCTCACCGCCAGCATCGGCACCCAGGCCAGCCGGCCGAAGGACCTGTTCGATCAGAGCATCTGGAGCCTGGCCGCAAACCTGACTGCACCGATCTTCGACGGCCGCAACCTGCGCTACCGCAAGAAAGCCGCGGTGTCTGCCTACCAGGTGGCGCAGGCGGAATATCGCGGCACCGTGCTGAAGGCCTTCAACGAAGTGGCCGACGCGCTCAGCGCCGTCGACAACGACAGCCAGCTGCTGGCCGCGCAGCAGAATGCCTATGCGCTCGCCAGCCAGGCTGAGGCGCTCACCGATGCCCGCTATCGCAGCGGCTCGGCGGCCAGCTTCGAGCTCAGCGATGCCCAGCTCACCACCTACGCCGCCCGGCAGAACCTGCTGCGCGCGCTGGCCAGCCGCTACCAAGACACCGCCGCGCTGTTCCAGGCCCTGGGCGGCGACGGCTGGAACCGTAGCGCGCCCGAACCCGCCACCGCGACCACTGCATCCATCACGCCTTAGGGAGTGTTGACATATGAATAGCCGCAGCGTTGCGAGTCAAAAAATCGCCCGGCGAGGCGCGGGCCGCAGGCTGTGGTTGTTCTACAGCCAAGGTTCGCAACGAAGTCGGGCGGCTTTTTGGCCGCAACCCTTCGGGGCGGGACTGTTTTGGGGCATTGCTTCCTCACAAGGCTTGCCAATGGAACAACCATTGACTGCGCCTCGTTCGTCGCACTGCCCCAAAACAGCCTTCCGCCGCTGCGACCATTCATATGTCAACACTCCCTAGGACCTCACTCATGAAATGGCTCAAATTGCTCGGCGTCGTCGTGGTCATCATCGCCGTGATCTTCGGCATCAAGGCGCTGCAACTGAAAAAGACCTTCGCCGGCTATGCGGCAATGGGCGCACCGAAAGCCACTGTCACGGCGGTGAAGGTGGAGATGCAGGACTGGAACCCCTCGTTCACCGCCGTCGGCTCGCTGCGCGCCGTGCGCGGGGTCGAGCTGTCGTCGGAAGTCAGCGGGCTGATACAGGCCCTGCGCTTTACCTCCGGTGCCGAGGTACAGAAGGGCCAAGTGCTGGTGCAGCTGGTCGCCGACAGCGACGCCGCAAAGCTGGTGTCGTTGCAGGCCACCCGGGAGCTGGCGGAAACCGTGCTGGTGCGCAGCAAGGCGCAGCGCGCTGCGGATGTCATCAGCCAGGCCGAGCTTGAGGAGAAGGCAGCTGCACTGCGCACTGCCACCGCTGCCGCTGAGGAACAGCAGGCCCTGCTGGCGAAGAAGACTATCCGTGCGCCGTTCGCCGGCAAGACGGGCATCAGTACTGTCAATCCGGGGCAGTACCTCAACCCTGGCGAAAAAATCGTCAGCGTGCAGCAGCTCGACCCGATCTATGCCGACTTCAACGTGCCGCAAAACGCGCTGGCGCAGATCGCCATCGGCCAGAAAGTCAGCGCCACCACCGATGCCGGACTGGCTGCCGAGGGCAGCATCACCGCCATCGAGCCGGCAGTGGACACCGAAACCCGCAACGTGCGTGTGCAGGCGACACTGAAAAACACCGACGGCAAGCTGCTGCCCGGCATGTTCACCAGATTGCAGGTGGCCTCCGGCGAGGCGAAAAGCTACCTGACGCTGCCGGCCACCGCGATCGCCTTCAACCCCTATGGCGAGACGGTCTACGTGGTGGTGACCGCCGAGCGTTACTACGCTGAGCTGGCGGCAACCAAGCCCGCCGAAGGAAAACCAGAAACCCCCGCAGCGCCGCCCGATACCAAGACTGCCGACGGCAAGCCCAAGTACGTGGCGAAGCAGGTGTTTGTCACCACCGGCCCCACGCGCGGCGACCAGGTGGCGGTACTGACCGGACTGCAAGAGGGCGATGAAGTGGTCACTTCTGGCCAGCTCAAGCTCAAGAACGGGCTGGTGGTGCTGGTGGACAACACCATCACGCCCAGCTTTGAGTCGGCACCGGTGGCCAAGGACGAATAGGCCATGAACTTCACCGACGTTTTCATCAAGAAACCGGTCCTGGCGACGGTGGTCAGCCTGGTGATTCTGGTACTCGGCATTCGCTCGATGTTCGGGCTGCCGATCCGCGAGTATCCGGAGACCGAGAACGCCACCGTCACCGTCACTACCGCCTACTACGGTGCCAGCCCCGATGTCGTCGCCGGTTTCATCACCGCGCCCATCGAGCAGGCAGTGGCGCAGGCGCAGGGCATCGACTACCTCACCTCGTCCTCGTCCAGCGGCGTGTCAACCGTCACTGCCAAGCTCAAGCTCAACTACGACTCCAACCGCGCCCTGAACGAGATCAACACCAAAGTGCAATCGGTGTTGAACCAGCTGCCGCAGCAGTCGCAGCAGCCAGTGCTCACCGTCAAGATCGGTGCGCAGACGCCGGCGATGTTCCTGAGCTTCACCAGCGACGTGCTGGCCAACAACCAGGTCACCGACTACGTCATCCGGGTGGTGCAGCCCAGGCTGCAAACGGTCGCCGGCGTGAAACAGGCGCAGCTTTTGGGCGGGCGGCAGTTCGCACTGCGTGCCTGGCTCGACCCGGCTCGCCTCGCGGCGCACGGCCTCACCGCCAGCGATGTCTCGGTCGCACTCGGCAACAACAACTACCTCTCGGCGCTGGGCGCCACCAAGGGGCAGATGACGAGCATTGATCTGACCGCCACCACCGATCTGCGGTCGGTCGAGGAGTTCAAGCAGCTGGTCGTCAAGCAGAAAGGCGATGCCCTGGTGCGGCTGTCGGATGTTGCTCAGGTCTCGCTGGGCGCTGAGAGCTACGATTCCACCACCCGCTTCAATGGCAAGAAGTCGGTGTTCATCGCCGTCAACGTTGCCCCCGATGCCAATGTGCTGAACGTGGCGGAGGAGATCAGCCGGATCTTCCCCGACATCGTGGCGCAGATGCCGGCCGGCATGAAAGGCGAGATCAGCTACGACTCGACGCTCTACATCCGCTCCTCGATCGGCGAGGTGGAAAAAACCCTGATCGAGGCACTGCTGATCGTCACCGTGGTGATCTTCCTGTTCATGGGCTCGTTCCGCTCGGTGCTGATTCCGCTGATCGCCATGCCGCTGTCGCTGATCGGGGCTTTTTTCGTGATGCTGCTGATGGGCTATTCCATCAACCTGCTGACGCTGCTGGCGATGGTGCTGGGCATCGGACTGGTGGTCGATGACGCAATCATCGTGGTGGAGAACGTCGATCGCCACATGAAGCTCGGCAAGTCGCCGTTCGAGGCCGCGATCATCGGCGCGCGCGAGCTGGCAAGGCCGATCATCGCCATCTCGGTGGTGCTGATCGCGGTGTATGTGCCGATCGGTTTCCAGGGCGGATTGACCGGCGTGCTGTTCAGTGAGTTCGCCTTCACGCTCGCCGGTGCGGTAGCGGTGTCGGCGGTGGTGGCACTGACGCTGTCGCCGATGATGTGCGCGCTGATGCTCAAGCACGACGCCAGCGGCAACCGCCTGGTGCAGCAACTCGACCGCAACTTCGAGCGTGTCACGGCACTCTATCGCCGCCTGCTGCAAAGCCTGCTCGGTGCCTGGGCTGCGGTGGTGGCGTTCGGCTTCGTCATCATCGCGCTGATTGCGGTGTTCCTGCTGGCTCCCGGCCCGTTCGGCATCAAGAGCGAACTGGCCCCGGCGGAGGATCAGGGCTTCCTGTTCCACCTGCTCAGTGGCCCGCCGACGGCGACCAGCCAGCAGATGGCGCTGTACTCCAAGCAGCAGTTCGACATCATGCAGGCGCTGCCGGAGTACGAGGCCTCGTTCCAGGCCGATGGCTTCGGCGCGGTCAACTCCGGCATCGCCGGCTTCATCATGAAGCCCTACGACCAGCGCAGCCGCACAGCCGATGCGATCCAGCGAGAGCTGCAGGAAAAGAGCAACCAGATCGCCGGTGCCAAGGCTTTCTGGATCAATCCGCCCGCCCTGCCGGGCGGTGGCGATGGCCTGCCCGTGCAGTTCGTCATCAGCACCACCGAGCCGTTCGCCAATCTCTATGAAGTGAGCCAGGCCATCATCGCCAAGGCGCAGGCCACCGGGCGTTTCTACGTACTCGACAACAGCCTGAAGATCGACAAGCCGCAGACCACCGTCAGCATCGACCGCGACCAGGTGGCAGCACTCGGCCTGACGCTGCGCGATGTCGGCAGCAGCCTGTCCTCGATGCTGGGCGGCGGCTACGTCAACTACTTCAGCATCGCCGGCCGCAGCTACAAGGTGATTCCGCAGGTGCAGCAGCAGGAGCGCCTGAATGCGGATCAGTTGGGCAGCTATCAGATCCGCACCGGCTCCGGCGAAATGATCCCGGCCTCGACGGTGGTGAAGCTCAAGACCGAGACCGTGCCGCAGTCGATCCCGCACTTCCAGCAGCTCAACAGCGCCACCATCGGTGCGGTGTTCGGCGGCACCCAGGGCGAGGCGCTGGCCTCGCTGAAAAGCATCGCCGCGGAATTGCTGCCGCAGGGTTACAGCATTGACTACGGCGGCGAGTCGCGGCAATTCGTCAACGAGTCCGGCGGCTTCATCTACACGATGGCGTTTGCGCTGATCATCATCTTCCTGACACTCGCAGCGCAGTTCGAGAGCTTCCGCGACCCCTTGATCGTGATGATGTCGGTGCCGATGGCGGTATTCGGCGCGATGATCTTCCTGTTCTTGGGTGCTGCCTCGCTCAACGTCTACACCCAGGTTGGCCTGGTGACGCTGGTGGGGCTGATCGCCAAGCACGGCATCCTCATCGTCGAGTTTGCCAACCAGCTGCAGGAACAGGGGCAGAGCAAGGCAAGCGCCATCGTCGATGCCGCCAGCATCCGCCTGCGGCCGATCCTGATGACCAGCGCCGCGATGGTGCTCGGCGTGATGCCGCTAGTGATCGCCAGCGGTGCCGGCGCGGTGGGCCGCAACCACATGGGGCTGGTGATTGCGACCGGCATTTCCATCGGCACCCTGTTCACCCTGTTCGTGGTGCCGGCCATGTATCTGTGGATCGCGCGCGATCATGGCAAGCAGGCTGATGCCAAGCCGCATATGGCGGATCGGTTGATGCCCATCGAGCAGCATCCGTCGCTCTGAAACTCACATCAACCGCGTCAACCGCAGAACTATCACGCCCCGCCATCCCTGCGATGGCGGGGTGTTTTTCTGTACGCTCGGCCGATGCTGATCCGCAATCCCGAAGCCGACGCCCGCATGGCCCGCAGCCGCGGGCTTGCGGACTACTGGCCCTGGCTGCTGCGCTACCCGCTGACCGGCTACTGCCTGCCGGTGATCCTGATGCTGGCGCTGCTGCTGACGCTGGCCATGGGCTCGTCGATGGCACTGCCGGGGGGATTCGACCTGCCCACCACCGGCCTGCCGCTGCTGGCGATCTGCGTGATCTGGATCGTGTTCTACGGCATCCGCGTCATCGACCACACCTGCCGTGGCTACGCTACTCCGCCGCCGATGGGCAGCGAGTCGCTCTATCTCGCGGGCGCCGCCAAACCGCTGTCGCTGCCGGTGATGACCGCACTGGGCTATTTCGCCCTGCGCAGCAGCCACCCGTCGCTGGCGAACACCCTGCTGACGGCCGTGCTGTTCATCACTCCAGCCTATCTTTTCATTCTCGCCACCGAAGACCGGCTGGCCGCCGCCCTCAACCCGCTGCGCTGGCTACAGGTAATGGTCACCATGGGCCTCGCCTACCTGCTGCCCTGCCTCCTGCTGGTGGCCGGCGCGACCCTGCTGGCACGCGCATCCGGTACGCTCAGTGTGGCCCTGCTGGTGAGCGGCTGCTGCTACGGTCTGTTCGGCACCGCACATGTGCTGGGTTATCTGGGTTTCAAGCGCCAGCATGCGTTCGGCTTGCAGGTGGACGTACGCGACCCCGATGAACTGGCGCGGGAGGAAACCCACCAGGTGCAACTCAAGGAGCTGTTGCGGCGCCTGCACGACTGGCAGCTGGCGGGCGATGAGACCAGCGCCCTGCACGCCATCGAGTCACATGGCGGCGGCCCCCGCGACGCCTTGCTGTTCGGCGAGGAACTGTTTCTGGGGCTGAGCATCCACGGCAGGCCGCTGCTGATTCATACCGCCGGCCGCAAGCTGATCGCACTGCTGCTGGCCGCCCGCAAACCCGAGCGCGCGCTGGAGATTGCAGAAAGCTGTCTCAACCAGCACTGGCACTTCCTCCCCTCCAGCCCAGAGCAGCTCGAAGCCCTGCTGCGGCAGGCCATCGCCCGCCGGTTCGAAGACCTGTTCGACCGACTGCTGAAAGGTGCTGAAGCCGATCAACATCTCGCTGAACCCAGCTGGGCCAGGGTGCAGTTTCTGCGCGCGCAGCATCAGGCCGAAGCGCGCCGCGATGACCTGGGTGCATTGCAACTGCTGCAGCCGCTGAGGGCGATGACCCAGCACGCGCAACACGCCGCGTTCGAGCGCACCGCGCGCACGCTTGAAGCACTACTGGCCCGCAGCGCCCGCTAGCCGAGCTTCGCCAGCACGGCATCCAGCGTGGCGGGGATCATCTCGGCGGCTGAGCCGCGGCGGTGCTTGTATTCGAACTGCGCCGTGGCAAGGCCTTTGTCACCGATGACGACACGATGCGGGATGCCGATCAGATCGGCGTCCGCGAACATCGAGCCCGGCCGCTGGCCGCGATCATCGAGCGCGACCTCGATGCCCGCCGCAACCAGATCCGCATAGAGCTTCTCGCTAGCCTCTTTCACGGCCGCGGATTTGTCGGCGCCAATCGGGCACACCAGCACCCGCCAGGGGGCGATGGCGTCCGGCCAGCAGATGCCGTTGGCATCGTGGCTTTGCTCGATGACGGCGGCGACCAGGCGCGACACGCCGATGCCGTAGCAGCCCATTTCCGGAGTCACCGCCTGCTGCTGCTCGTTCAACACCGTGAAGCCCATCGCCCTGGTGTATTTCTGGCCGAGCTGGAAAATGTGGCCGCCCTCGATGCCGCGATAGAACCTGATGGTGCCGACGCCGTCCGGCGAGACATCGCCCTCGGCGATCATGCGCAGGTCCGCGGTTTCGGCGTAGGCGCAATCGCGCTGCCAGTTGGCGCCGGTGTAATGGTGATCGTTTTCGTTGGCACCGCAGACGAAGTCTGCCACCAGCGCCGCCGCATGGTCGGCAATCACCGGCAAGGGGCAGCCGACCGGGCCGAGATAGCCCACCTCGGCCGCGAATACCTGCTGCACCTCGGCGGGATCGGCGAGCACCAGCGGCGAGGCGATCAGGGGATGCTTGGCGGCCTTGATCTCGTTAAGGCTGTGATCGCCGCGCAGCGCGATGGCAACCAGCCCGCCCTCGCGACCCTTGACCACCAGCAGCTTCACCTTGGCATCGAGCGCGATCTTCAGGAAATTGGAGACCTGCTCGCAGGTTTT
>JBKJJE010000017.1:0-5871 GCA_046598075.1 Stagnimonas sp. | reverse complement strand
ATCACGGTGCCGACGTTGCTTGCCCGGATGGTGCAGTGGTTGGCGGTGAGAATCAGCGGCCGGTCGTCCTGCCGGGTGTTGCTGACCAGAGCGCCGCTGCAGACTGTCTGCGAGCCGATGGTGAGCAGGACGGTGGAGCGGATTTCATCGCGCCAGTTGCTGCCCTCACTGCAGCTGACGTTGATGTTGCAGGAGCCCGCGTCGTTGCCGATGGCCGCCTTGGGCGGGGTGCCGGTGGCAGCGACGCTCTGAAAATCCCGATAGCCGTGATAGGCCTCGGCCAGCTTGAAAGCGACTTCGCTGCGCTGTGCGACAGGGCTCAGGACTTCCAGCACGGCGCTGTGGCTGCGCACCAGCGGCAGTTGCAGGCGGCCGTCCACCAGGCTGTCGCTATGGCGGTCGAAGGGACCCTGCACGTCGCGACCGGCAGCATCGTAAAACCAGAGTGCCGCACCCTCCGGCAGTTGCACCCCGGTGAGCAGCAGCGCGAGCGAGCGGGCGCCATCGGACTCGATGCGCAGGCGCCAGCGCGCCATGCCTGCGGCGTCGGTATCCCAGCTGCCGTTGCGCTGGACGAGGTTGAGCGCGGTGGGCACTGCAAAGCGCAGCGGCTGCTGCTTGAGGGCGCTGAACTGCTGACGCACCGCAGCGGCAGGCAGGCGGGCCTCAGGCAGGCGGGCGAGTTCCTCCACTGTGTTCACCAGGGCCGGGGTCGGCAGGGCGGCGCTGGCCAGGCCGGCTTGCAGCAGGATGACAGCGACAGCGAGGCGGCAGGAGATCATGGCAAGGTTCCGGTGGTGACCGACTAGGACATCTGCGTACGCTTGTCCGTTCCGCGCCCACTGTAAAGACGCGGCAGTCCCGCCACCCAAAAAAATCTAGCCTTCGATCAGCAGCCGGTCGATTTCCGCCAGATCAGCCTCTTTCAGCCGGCCTGCGGCGGCCTTGAGTTGCAGCACGGCCAGCAGGTAGTTGTAGCGCGACTGCGCGTAGTTGCTCTCGGCAGCATAGAGCTGCTGCTGGGCATTGAGCACGTCGATGGCGGTGCGGGTGCCGACCTGCAAACCCACTTCGCTGGCTTCCAGCGCGGTACGGGTGGAGGTGACCGCAGCCTTGTAGGCCTTGACCGTGGAGATGCCGGTCAGCACACCCTGGTAGGCGTCGCCGGCATTGCGCTCGGCGGTGCGCACCGCATTGTCGTATTCGGCCAGCCGCTGGCCCTGGGCGGCACGCGCCACCCGCACACCGGACTGGGTGGCACCGCCGGCAAAGATCGGGACATTGAGGATGGCCTGGATCTGCGAGCCATCGCTGCTGGTCGGCGATTTGCGACCGTCAGTGGTGGAATCGCCCTCGGTATCGGTGTAGCCGGCCTGGATGCCAACAGTTGGCAGATGCCGCGCGCGCGCGATGCGCACATCGGCGTCGGCGATGGTCTTGCTCAGCTGTGCGGCGAGCGCCGCCAGATTGCCCTGCCGGGCCGCGTCGATCCAGCTTGCTGGGGTCAGCGGATCGGGGCCGGTCAGCGGCAGGTCTTCACGCACTGCCACCACCTTGTTGTCTGCCAGGCCGGTGATCTGCGACAGCGCCCGGCGGGCCGATGACAGCGCCGACTCCGCCTGCAGCTGCTGAGCCAGCGCCAGATCGGAACGCGCCTGCGCATCCTGCACGTCGGTGATCGCCGACAGCCCCACCTCGAAACGCTGCTTGGATTGTTCCAGCTGTCGCGAGATGGCGGCGTTCTGCGCATCGGCGGCGCGCAGGGTCTCGGCGGCGGTCAGCACATTGAAATAACCCTGCGCGGTCCGCAGGATCAGGTCCTGCCGGGCTGCCTGATAGCCGGTTTCGGCCAGCGCCAGCTGACTGTCGGACTGCCTGAGCCGGGTGAATGCCGCCCAGTCGAACAGCGCCTGCGACAGCGACAGCGACAGCGAACGCTCGGCAACCTTGTTGGTCTGGGTGATCGTCGTCGGCATTGGCGAGCCGAAGCGGGCGGTGGAATACGAGCTGTCCTGTTGTTGCAGGGTGTAGGTGCCCTGGCCGTTGACCTGCGGCAGCAGGGCGGCAAGCGCCTGCGGCCGGGCTTCGAGCGCGGCATCGCGCTGGAAACCGGCGGCGAGCAGCGTCTTGTCGTTGGCCTCTGCCTGGCTGTAGAGATCAAGCAGCGCCCCGGCCTGGGCCGAATGGACTGAACCGGCGGTGCCAAGGACGAGCGCGAAAGCGGTACGGCGGAGTGTCGTGAGAGACATGGGCAGGTCGGGTGGGTTCGGCTGGAAGGGTTAGTAACGGGGCAGGGCGGTGTCGACGGTCAGCGCATAGGCATCGATGCCGCCAGCCACGCTGAGGCTGTCGGCAAAGCCGGCCTTGTCGAGGAAACGCGCCGCTGTTTCACTGCGTACCCCGTGATGGCAGAGCACAGCGATGGGCTTGTCGCGCGGCAGTTCAGCATGACGCGCCGGCAGTTCGTGCAGCGGGATGTGCAATGCCCCGGCGAGTGCCGCGGCCTCGAGCTCTTCGGCCAGCCGCACGTCGAGCAGATGCACGCTGCCCTGGTCGAGCAGTGATTTGAGAGTGGTGGCGGAAATGGTTTGCATGGCAGCAGCCTGGGCTTGATCGCTTGGACGCGGCATTCTGCCAAAAGGTTGGATGACGATGGCGTGCTGACAATCAGTGTCCTGCCATCACGGCGACGGCGGCGCGGCGTGGATGAGATCTGCCAGTGCCGTGCGGCTGTTGACGCCCAGCTTGCGATAGATGCGGTAGAGGTGGTTGGCCACCGTCGAGGGCGCGACACCGATTTTGCGCGCCGCCTGCTTGAACGACAGCCCATGCGCCACCGCCAGCACGATCTCCCGTTCGCGGTTGGTGAGCCGGTCGAGCGGCCCCATCGGCCAGCAGTGGATGATCACCAGTTCCCCCATCGGCTCGCTCTTGACGCACAGGCCGTCGATCACCCGCATCTCGCCGGTGTCCGGCACCGCGAAGGGCAGCTGGTTGGAGGCGTGCCCCGGCCAGTGCCGCTCCATCGCGTCGAGAAAGCGCGGCTGAACCTCGTGATAGGCACCAAGACGGTCGGTGACTGCTGCAGCCGCACCGGCAGGACGGTCACGATGGGTGCGCGCGAGGTGAATGAAGAAAGCGTGCGACAGCGCATTGAACAGGTGATAGGTCAGCCGCCGCTGGATCGCCTTTTCGGCGCTGGTGAACGGCCGGGCGCGGTCGTTACGGTAGAGCGAGACCAGCGAGTAGAGGCCGCTGCGGCGGTCGGCATGCACGGTCGACAGCAGGCGCTCCACCCCGTGCGGGCCGAAGGTGTTGCGGTAGAGATTGGACTTGTAGAACTTCGTATCCGGAAACACGCTTTCCATCGTCGTGGGCGTGTCCGGTTCGCCGTGGATCAGCTGCGCGATCAAGGGGTTCTCGTTGGCCGAGGCTTCCAGTACCTGTGCGAAATGATCCGGCAGATTGCTCAGGGTCAGGGCATGAAAGCGTCGCTCCTCCCACTTGCCGCTGCCCCAGATGGCGCTGTCGAAAGGGATGACGGTTTTCAGGCTTTCCAGCGCCCAGCGACGGAACTGCTCCGGCGGTACCGACACCACCGAGCGATACAGGCGTGCGATGCAGAGCTCAACCAGATCATCAATCGGCATCGTCTTGGCAGGGCTGGTAGGCAATGGGCTCCTTGGTCTCTACTCGGGTGTTTTTTGGGGGCCGCATTTACTAGTGCGTGCCTTGATTCGCCGATTGATACTGATCTGCTGAATCTGGTTTGGCAACATGGCGAACCATTGTCGGAAACCGTACCTGAAAACACCGGGCCCATGAGCCCGGGCTGATGCCCTCGCCGGCCCTGCCGCGACGGATGATGGAGAGAGACATCAGCAGGAGGGCATCGTGCCAGGCCGGCTGAGGCGGCGCCGGTGAAGGTGCACCCTATCAATATTTTTGCTCCGGAATACACCATGCATCCTGCATTGAAGCTTCCTCTGTCCTGCCTGCTGGCAGCTCATCTGCTGGTCGCCTGCGGCAACAGCAGTGCGCCTCCCGTCCCGGTTGCGGGACTGCCTGACACCGACCTGCCGGACGCCGGCAAGACAAAGCTTGCCAGTTGCCGTGCCCCCGATGCGGCGCCGCTGCCGGCGCAGGCCGGGCTGCCGGCGGTATCGAGTGGCGTGCGGCCTGGTCCGGCACTGCTCTATGCAGCACCCATCAGCAACCCGCAGTTGCAGAACCATGATCCACGCTTTGTCGCCGCGCCCATCCTGGTGCAGGGGCAGGAGGCCTACGTGAATGGCGAATATCTGTATCAGGACTATCTCTACGACGACTACGGCAGCGACGTCAGCAACGATGATTTGAACGAGACCGGCATTATCGTCGGCAACTCTGATGTGAATGGCCTGGAACCGCGCGTGGGCGATATCGACTACCCCACCAACTTTGCCCGTTACGGCGGCAATGCGGCGGATCTGCTGGAGTTCCGCATCGCGCCGGGCGGCAATGACACCGCCTATCGCATCGCGCTCAATACGCTGCTGGAGAAAGACAGCACCATCACCGCCATCGTCTTCGACATGGATCGCAACCCGGCGACCGGGGTGGCTACGCTCAACCGCGATCCCGGTGCGCCTTTCCCTGGCACCGACGAGGTGATCTACCTCTGGGGCAGCGGTGCCGAGCATGTGAAGTTTGGTGCAGCGGGCGCGATGACCGTGACGCCGCTTGCCATCACCACCGATCTGGTCGCCAACCAGCAGTGGGTGTTTGTGCCGAAGGGCGTGCACAACCCGCTGGGTGATGTCGCCATTACCGTCGCGACGGGCCTTTATGACCCCGCCACCGGTGGCTGGCTGAAGCCCGCTGCGGCACCGACGGCCACTCAGCCGGGTGCGGTGAAGGACGGCACGCTGTTTGACCCCATGCCTGCCGGCATTTTCAACCTGGGCTTCCGTTTCAACGAGCCTGTGATTGGCCAGAACACGCCCGCCGATACCTTGCAGTCGGCAGCGATCCGCATCAAGCAGCCGACGCAGTATCAGCACATCGTCAAGTTTGCCGATCTCGCCGCCAAGGCCAACCGCAGCACGGTGCCCTCCACAGGCACGATCATGCCCATCTACGCCAGCCGCTTTGCGCTGCCACCGGTGGGCGAGGGGCGGGATCTGGCACAGAACGATCCGGTGTATCTCGGTGCGCTGCAACCGTACTCGCTCTACATCCCGACCGCCGCGGTGGATGGCAGGCCGCACCCGATGCACTGGGCCTTTCACAGCAACGGTCAGCAGCACTGGCAGTACAACGGCAGCCAGTATGTGCAGCAGGTGGGTGAGGCGCTCGGCGCCTATGTGCCGACCACGCTGGGGCGTGGGCCGCGCAACTGGTATGACGAATCCGCCGAGGCCGATACTTTCGAGGTATGGGCCGACATCGCCCGGCGCTTCAAGGTCGATGCCAACCGCAGTGCGGTCACCGGCTACTCGATGGGTGGCTATGCGACCTATCGCTACGGCGTGTTTTACCCTGACCTGTTCGGCAAGGCCTTTTCGCAGGTTGGCCCGCCAGGCGAGCTGCAATGGGTGCCGGGCACCGCGCCCACCGGCGGGGCATCGACCTTGACCAATCTGATTCTCGAAAATGTCCGCAACATTCCGTTCCTCAATCTCAATGCAGTCGAGGACGAGCTGGTGCCGTACCCCGGCCCGGTGGCGCAGAATCTTGGCGATCCCGCCAACGCCATCACGGGCTTCGAGCAACTGGGCTATCGCTTCCGGTTCCTTTCCTTCACCGACGCCGAGCACTACACGCTGTTCCTGGTCGATAACTACCCGATGGCGACCCCGTTTCTTGCCGACACCCAGGTCGATCGCAATC
>JBKJJE010000155.1:0-8875 GCA_046598075.1 Stagnimonas sp. | reverse complement strand
GGCCTTGCCCACGCCGCTGGCGGCACCGGTGATGATTGCCACCTTGTCTTGAACTCGTCCCATAAGTTTTCTCCTTAGCTTGTTGTTCTGGTTTGATCAGGCCTTGCGGCCTGCGGATTGGGTGCCGGCACGACGGCCAGACCACAGGCAGTCGGCAATCGACAGGCCGCTGACATAGCCGTTGGAGGCGATGCCCACGGCTGCGCGCCCTGCGGCATAAAGACCGGTAATGGCCTGCCCCTGGCTGTTGAGCACGCCGCCGGTTTCTTCATCCACCTTGAGGCCGCCGAGCGTGATCGCCGGGCAGGGGAAGGTCTTGCTGCTGGCCGAAATATCCAGCGCGTAAAACGGCGCCTGTGCCAATGGCGCCAGCATGTTCTGGCTCTTGCCAAAGGCATCGCTGTTGCTGGCTGCGCCGGCGTTGTATTGGCTGATGGTGCTGCTGAGTGCCGCTGGTGGCAGCTTCAATTTGGCTGCCAGCTGTTCAATGGTCTTGGCGCGCGGCGCGAATAGCATGAGGAAGAACGCCGGCACGCTCTGGAAGAACCAGAGGCCGCCGAACAGTGCCTCCTTGATCGCAGCCGCGCGCAGCTTGTGATCCAGCACCAGCCAGGCGCGACCGCCGTGGTGCTCGCACATCTCAACCCCAAGCTTGGCGCCGTAGACTTGCTCGTTGCAGAAGCGCTGACCCTGATCGTTGATGACGGCACCGCGCGGCCAGTTCTCTGGCGGATTGATGAAGCGCCAGGCCGACACCTTGTCGAGCCGCGCAGTGGCCCCGCCCACCGAGGCGCCCAGACGGATGCCGCTGCCATCGCAGCCAGTCGCGCCGAGCCGCATGGTCTGCAAATACTTCGGCGCGTGCTCGGTCACCATCTCGCGGTTGAAAATGAAGCCGCCGGTCGCCAGCACCACGCCGCATGCAGCGCGGATGCGCAGCGGCTTTGCTTCGGCAGCCTCCAGCGCCCGTGCCTTATCGCGCAGGCCATCGGCCCACTTCGGCGCAAAGTTGTGCACCTTCTCGGCGCGGCGCATCCACTTCAGGTGTTGCGCGGCGGCGGGCGAGCTTGGCGGTAGTTGCCAGATTTCTGCGCCCAGCACCGCACCAGTCGCAGCATCGGTGATCAGACGGCGGGCGCTGCTCTGCGTAAGCAAGGGCACGCCTAGCGCCTGCACGCGGGCTTTCAGAAACTCATGCAAGGCCTTGCCCGACAGCCAGCTGCCACGGGTGCGATGTCCGCGCGGTGCTGGCTTGGCCGCCGCAGCGTATTCCTTCACGCCCTCGTTGCCGGAGTAATAGAGGTAGATGCCGTCCTTGGGGTAGGAGGTTTTCGGCGGTGGCGCGCTGGAGTCAAAGTTCGCACCCAGCGACTCCAGCCACTCGATCATCCCGACGCTGTCTTCGCAGAAGCGGCGCAGCGTGGCTGCACTGACCGCCTCGCCGGTTTCCATGCGCAGGTAGTTGAACATCGCCTCCGGCGTGTCGTCGTAGCCGGCGGCTTTCTGCTGCTTGGTGCCGCCGCCGGCGTAGACCACGCCGCCGCTCATGGCGGTGGCGCCGCCGCCTTCAAAACGCTCGGCGACCAATACTTTGGCGCCGCCCTCGCTGGCAGTGATGGCCGCAGCGGCCCCTGCCGCGCCGAAGCCCAGCACCAGCACATCGCAGTGCTGATCCCACATCGCACTGGCGGCATCCACAGCCAGTGGCGCATCAGTGGATGACATAAGGGCGGACTGATTGGGCATTTGCGGCCGAGCGGGTGAGCGCGTGTTTGTGAGTGCCCTGCATTATTTGCATCGGCGCGACGGGCCAGCTTCACCCGTTTTGATGAGAGTCAGATTCGTTTACCGTCCCTGGCGCAACTTCAGTTAATTGATCTACCCCCGGACCGGACAGCGTTTGGCTCAAGCGGGACTGCCATTGAGTCAGTCCCGATCCAGGCCAAACGCGTCCGGGCGTTCGGGATCGCGGCGAGCAATTCTCGCCGAGCGTGCGATCCCTCACCCCTCATCAAAACGGATGAAGCTCTTGCAGCCCGGTCTGCCGATAATTCTGCCCATTCACACCACCCTCGGAAGAGACTCGATGAGTCAACAGAAACCGCTGATCCAGTCGCTGGCCTATATCGTCGCCGAATCAGCGGATGTTGCCGCGTGGAAAAACTATGCCGAGCAGGTGTTGGGCGCGGCGACTACCGACGCCCCCGATGGCGGCCTCTATGTGAAGCTGGACGAACGCCGCTTTCGCATGGCTGTGGTCTCTGGATCAGCGAATCGCTACCTGGCCTCCGGGTGGGAGGTGGCAAATGCGGCTGACTTCGCCGCCGCCGTCGCCGCCATCGAAAAGGCGGGCGTGACAGTGGAAGCCGGCAGCGCCGCGGTGAAGACAGCACGCTGCGTGACTGAGCTCGCGATATTCACCGACCCTTCCGGCAACCGCCACGAGCTGACCTTGGGCTACACCGGTGGTAGTGCGCCCTTCATCTCGCCGATTGGCGTGGCCGGCTTCAAGACCGGCGTGCAGGGTATGGGCCATACCGTGCTGCCCGCACTCAACTTTGACGCGACGCTGAAGTTCTTTCAGGACGTGCTCGGCTTCGGCCTCTCCGATGTCTTCAACTTTCAGCCTGGTCCCGATGCACCGGTGATGCGCATCTACTTTTTGCATGCCGGTGCGGGTCGTCACCACTCTCTGGCGCTGGCGGAAATGCCCAGCCCCTCCGGCTGCGTGCACGTCATGGTCGAGGTCAACGAGAAGGACGAAGTCGATCGCGGGGAACTGCGTCGCGACCGGGCCGGCGTGAAGCTGATGGCCACACTGGGCCAGCACGAAAACGACAAGATGACCTCGTTCTACATGATGACGCCGGGCAATTTCCCGCTCGAATACGGCTGGGGCGGCATCAGTGTCGAGCCGGGTGTGTGGGAAACCACCTACACCAAGCAGGTCTCGATCTGGGGGCACGACTTCTCGGTCGGCTTCCGTTGAAAAGACTTTATAACCGCAGATTTCACCGATTACTCAGATGCACAAACCAATAACTAACTGCGTTCTCACGCTTGCTTCTAATCTGCGTCATCTGCGCAATCTGCGGTTGAGTTTTTACCATGCTGGATAAGCAAAAATCAGCGACAGAAGCTATCGCCCATCTGCGCGATGGCATGACCATCGGCATCGGTGGCTGGGGCCCGCGCCGCAAGCCGATGGCGCTGGTGCGCGAGATCCTTCGCTCGCCCTTGCAAGACCTCACTGTCGTTTCCTACGGCGGACCGGACGTGGGCATGCTCTGCGCCGCCGGCAAGGTGAAAAAGCTGATCTTCGCCTTCGTCACCATGGACGCAATCCCACTGGAGCCGTACTACCGCAAGGCGCGCGAAAGCGGTGCCATTGCAGTCGAGGAATACGACGAGGGCATGTTCGAGTGGGGGCTTCGCGCGGCGGGAATGCGCATGTCATTTCTGCCGACGCGGGTTGGTCTTGCCACCGATGTGCTGTCCCGAAATCCGGCGCTGAAAACCATCAGCTCGCCCTATGCCGACGGCGAGGTCTACGTGGCCATGCCGGCGCTCAAGCTCGATGCCGCGTTGCTGCACGTCAACGAGGCCGACCGCTTGGGCAACACCCTGCTGCGTGGACACGATACGTTCTTCGATCATCTGTATGCGCGCGCGGCGGATCACGTCATCGTCAGCACCGAAGTCATGCACGAGAAGCTAGCGCTCGACGCCGCGACGGCGAAGCTCAACCCCTTTGAACGTTACCTCGTGCATAGCGTGGTGCACATACCTGGTGGAGCGCACCCGACGCTTTTCGGCCCCGACTACGGCTGGGACATGGAGCATCTGAAGCGCTACAACGCCTCGGCCACCGAAGAGGGCGGCTGGCAGAAATACATGGATGAGTTCGTCACTGCCGGCGAAGCCGCTTACCACGCCCAGATTGGCGGCGCTGAACGCCTTGCCAAGCTCAAGCTGCCGGTGTTCTGACAATGACTACTGCAACTCTCGCAGAACTGATGATCGTCGCCGCCAGCGAAGCCTGGCGCGACAACGGCGAGCTGCTCGCCTCCGGCATCACCACCATCCCGCGCCTCGGCGCGAGTCTGGCGAAGATGACGCACTCGCCGGAATTGCTGATGACCAACAGCGAGGCCTACCTAGTCAGCGAGCCGGTGCCGCTCGGCCCGCTCGGCGACTACGTGCCGCAGTACGAGGGCTACCTGGGCTTCGAGCGCGTGTTCGATTGCGTCTGGGGCGGCAAGCGCCACGCCATGATTGGTCCCACGCAGATCGACCGCTGGGGCCAGACCAATCTCTCGGCCGTCGGCCCCGACTACGCGAGGC
The DNA here is from genome assembly GCA_046598075.1 of Stagnimonas sp. Classification (GTDB taxonomy): domain Bacteria; phylum Pseudomonadota; class Gammaproteobacteria; order Nevskiales; family Nevskiaceae; genus Stagnimonas. Next base: position 4,531 of record JBKJJE010000155.1, on the reverse strand, counting down.
CTAAGTCCGCCGTGCTCGGCGTGCGCGGCCTGCCCGGCAACAGCATCTGCCATCCCAACAGCTTCTTTGTGCCCAACCACGGCCTGCGGGTGTTCGTTGCGGGCGAGGTCGATATGGTCTCCGGCGCCGGTTACAAGCCCGAGCGCTGGTTGCCGGGCATGAAGGCGGACTACATGGACTTGCGCCTGATCGTCACCGACCTGTGCGTGCTGGATTTCGCTGGCCCCGATCACGCGATCCGTGTGCGCTCGCTGCACCCCGGCGTGAGCTTCGAACAGGTGCAGGCGGCGACGGGCTTCCCGCTGTTGAAGGCGGACAACTTGGGCGAAACACCGCTGCCCACCGACGAGCAGCTCGCGCTCATCCGCAAGCTCGATCCGCACAATCTGCGCGGCATGGTACTGAAGAACGATCCGCCCGCGTCGGGAGCACGCACATGAGTGACCTGGTCGAGCCAAAGAAAGTCGATATCAGCTACGAAACCGAAGAGCCGGTTCTGTATGAGGTGAAGGACGGTGCGGCCTGGGTGACCATGAACCGCCCCAGCTTCAACAACGCCCAGAACTCGCAGATGACCTACGCGCTCGACTCAGCCTTTGCGCGCGCGGTGAACGACGACGCCGTGAAGGTGATCGTGCTCAAGGGCGCGGGCAAGCACTTCTCCGCTGGGCACGACATCGGCACGCCGGGTCGCGACCTGCACAAGACCTTCGAGCGCAAGCATCTGGTGCCCGACCACACCAACAAGCCGGGTGCCGAGCTGCTCTACACCCGCGAGCAGGAGGTGTACCTGGGCATGTGCCGCCGCTGGCGCGACATCAGCAAGCCGACCATTGCGGTGGTGCAGGGCGGCTGCATTGCCGGCGGCCTGATGCTGGCTTGGGTCTGCGATTTGATCGTCGCCAGCGAAGACGCCTTCTTTCAGGATCCGGTGCAGCGCATGGGCATCCCCGGCGTCGAATACTTCGCGCATGCCTTCGAGCTGCCGCCGCGTGTCGCCAAGGAGTTTTTGATGTTGGGCGAACGTATGCCCGCCGCACGCGCCTACAACTTCGGCATGGTCAATCGCATCGTCCCGCGCGAGCAGCTCGACGACGAGGCTGCAAAGATGGCGGCCAATCTCGCCGAGAAAGGCCGGCTCGGTCTGTGGCTCACCAAGCAGGCGATCAATCACGTCGAGGAGCTGCGCGGCAAGCGCACGGCGATGGATGCGGTGTTCCACATGCACCACTTCGCACACGCGCAGAGCGATCTCGTCAACGGCAATAGCCTGGGCGGACAGGATGCCAAGAGCATGGCCGCCGCCAACAAGAAGCAAAAAGACAAGGAATGAGCACTGCGCTGCATACCGTCCTTTGCGACCAGCTGGGCTGCCGCTACCCCATAGTGCAGACCGCAATGGGCTGGGTGGCCGACAGCAAGCTGGTGATCGCGACCTCGAACGCCGGCGGCTTCGGCTTTCTCGCCGCTGCAGTAATGTCTACCGACTTGCTGAAGCGCGAGATCGCCGCCGTGCGCGCTGCGACCACCGCCAACTTCGGTGTGAACTTCCACATGTTTCAGCCGAACGCCAACGAGGTGATCGAGCTGGTGCTGCAGAACGCTGACCGTGTGCGCGCAGTGAGCTACGGGCGCGGCCCGAGCGCGGCGATCATCAAGCGTTTCAAGGACGCGGGCGTGCTGTGCATGCCCACCGTTGGCGCGCTAAAGCATGCACAGAAGGCAGTCGAACTGGGTGCCGACATCATCACCGTGCAGGGCGGCGAAGGTGGCGGCCACACCGGCTCGGTGCCCACCACGCTGCTGCTGCCGCAAGTACTCGATGCAGTAAAGGTGCCGGTGGTTGCGGCGGGTGGTTTCTACAACGGCCGTGGCCTTGCTGGGGCATTGGCATTTGGTGCTGCTGGCATTGCCATGGGCACTCGTTTCCTGATGACCAGCGACTCGCCGGTGCCAGCGGCGACCTTGCAGAAATACGTCGCGGTGAAAGAGCCATCCCACATCCGCGCCTCCACCGCGGTCGATGGCATGCCACAGCGCATGATCGACAACCCTTTCCTGCTCCGGCTCGAACGCGGTGGCCTGCTGCGTCGGCTGTTCGTGGCGCTGTCCAGCGCCTGGGCCTGGCGGGCGCACACTGGCATGTCGGTGTCGCACATGGTCAAGACCTTCTTCGCCGCGCTGCGCGAAGGCGACGGCGCCATACAAACCATGATGGCCGCTAATGCGCCGGTGCTGATTCAGCGCGCGATGGTGGAAGGCCGGCCCGACGAAGGCGTGCTGCCGTCAGGGCAGGTCGCCGCCAACATCCAGTCGCTGCCCAGCGTCGCCGAACTGATCCAGACCATCGTCAGCGAGGCCGAAGCGCGCCTCGCCTCTTTGCAGAGCAGAGCAACCTAATCACTGCGGAGCCGCACATGAGCACCATGGGATTCACCACCACGATCACTGATGGCATTGCCGAGCTGGTCATCAATCGGCCACCGGTCAACGCCCTCAACGACGCCGGCTGGCACGCGCTGGCCGACGAGATCGAGCGACTCGGCCGCCAGCCGAGCGCAAGAGTCATCGTGCTGCGCGCCGAAGGCCGTGGCTTTTGCGCCGGAGTGGATATCAAAGAGCTGGACAAGGAGCCGCATCGCATTGTCTCGGTCAATGCCGGCAACTATTCCGCATTCGAGGCCGTGCATCGCAATCCTCTGCCGGTGATCGTGGCCGTGCACGGCTTCGTGCTGGGCGGCGGTATTGGCTTGGCCGGTGCTGCGGATATCGTCGTCGCCAGCGACTGTGCGACCTTCGGCGTGCCGGAAGTGGATCGTGGTGCCATGGGTGGTGGTGCGCATTTGCAGCGGCTGTTCCCGGTGCAAAAGGTGCGTGCGATGTATTTCACCGGCGATGCCATCACTGCCGCCGATGCCTACCGACTTGGTGCCGTAGAGAAAGTGGTGCCGAGGGCTGAGCTGCGCGAGGCCGCTCTGGTGATCGCTCGCAAGATTGCTGCGAAGAGCACGACCATGATCAAGCTCGCGAAGGAATCGCTGAACGGCATCGAGGACGGCAATCTCGAAGCGAAATACCGCTGGGAGCAGGGCTTCACCTTGCAGGCTTACATGAGTGCGGACTCGGCAGAAACCCGCCGCGCCTTTGTCGAAAAGCGCGACGCAGAATTTGGAGAAAAGCCATGAATGAGAAGGGGCTTGTTTTGAATTCCCGCTACAGGGATGTGGCGGTCTTGAACAGGATGTTCAGATGAGACTCGAATACACCGAGCGGCAAAAAAAGTTTCGTGCGGAAGTGCGCGAGTGGATGCAGGCCAAGGTGCCGAAGCAGGCGCTCAAGAGCTTCGATACCGAAGAAGGTTTTGCGCAGCACCGCGCCTGGGAGGCCAAGCTCAGCGAAGGCCGCTGGAGTGCGGTCACCTGGCCAAAAGAGCTGGGCGGCCGCAGCTGTGACCTCATCGACTGGCTGATCTTCGAGGAGGAATACTGGCGCGCTGGTGCGCCGCTGCGCGTCAATCAGAATGGCGTGTTTCTGCTGGCACCGACGCTGATGGAATACGGCAGCGACGAACAGAAGGCGCGCTTCCTGCCGCGCATGGCGGCGGGGCAGGACATCTGGGCGCAGGGCTGGAGTGAGCCGGGTGCGGGCAGCGACATGGCGGCGATCCGCACCAAGGCCATTCTCACAAGTGATGCTCAGGGCGATCACTACGTCATCAACGGCCAGAAAACCTGGTCGACCCGTGCGGTGTTTGCCGACTGGTGCTTTGGTCTGTTCCGCACCGATGCCGAGTCAGAGCGTCACCACGGCCTCAGCTTCATCCTGCATCCGCTCAATCTGCCGGGCATCACCATCCGCCCGATCAAGCAGCTCAATGGGCTCGCTGGTTTCGCCGAGATTTTCTACGACAACGTGCGCGTGCCGGTGGCCAATCGGCTGGGCGCTGAAGGGCAGGGCTGGAGCGTGGCGATGGCCACGGCGGGCTTCGAGCGCGGGCTGATGCTGCGCTCGCCGGCACGCTTCCAGAAGACCGCGCAGAACCTGATCGCGCTCTACCAAAAGCACCAGGCGCGCGCCGATCGCGACCCCTCGATCCGCGATGCGGTAATGAAGAGCTGGATGGATGCCGAAGCCTATGCACTCTCCACCTACCAGACCGCCAGCCGTCTGCTGCGCGGTGGCCAGATCGGCCCCGAGGCCAGCACCAACAAGATCTTCTGGTCCGAGCTGGACTTGCAGATGCACGAAACCGCGATGCGCATCTTGGGCGCCAGCGGCGAGCTGATGCCGGACTGCGCCGCAGCCACCGAGAGCGGTCCCTGGCTGGATGGCTTTCTGTTCGCGCAGGCCGGGCCAATCTACGCCGGCAGTAACGAGATTCAACGTAACATCATTGCCGAGCGCATGCTCGGCCTGCCCCGCGCATGAATAAGGCTACTGCGCAGCCCGTCCGCTTCGTCGTGCGGTGCTCGTTCGCACCTCGCGAAGCGGTGCTTCGCGCGAACAGGTGCTCACCCTCACGTGCTTACAT
>JBKJJE010000138.1:0-6120 GCA_046598075.1 Stagnimonas sp. | reverse complement strand
AGGGTCGAGAGCTGCACCGTGTTCGGCTGGTGATGGCGGCGGTGCAGCGTGTGGGCGCGAAACAGCAGATCGTTGAACGGCAGCGCGAACAGCGCCTCCACCTCGGCCTTGGTCCAGTTACTCCGAACATCCTGCGGGGTCTCGAAACCAGAGTCTGCGGCCATGCGGGGTCTCCCTTAAAGTGCGGCAAGTGTTCGCAGCCGCAGGGAGGCTGTCAACTTGCTCACCAAACTCAGGGTTTACGGCAGCGCCCTTGCAGACGTCGTGCTGCCACCCGCCTGCACCCTGTGCGGTGCCATCACCAGCGGCGCCTTGCTGTGCGCGCCCTGCACGGCCGAACTGCCCTGGAACAGCCCCGCCTGCCCCGGTTGCGCCTTGCCCGCCGCACAGGCGGTGCCCTGCCCGGCCTGCCTGCACAGACCACGCGCCTTCGACGCTGCGTTCGCCGCGTTCGTGCTGGCGACACCGGTGCAGGAGGGCATCCATGCGCTCAAGTACCAGGCACGGTTCCAGCAGGCCTCATTGCTGGCGACAGCCTTTGCGGCACGCCTGCGCACCCGCGCCGAGCCGCTGCCGACGCTGCTGATCCCGGTGCCACTGCATTGGCGACGGCAGTGGCGGCGCGGCTACAACCAGTCGCTGGAACTGGCACGGGTGATCGGCGCAAAACTCGACATTGCCGTCGACCCCACGGCTACCAAACGCCGGCGCGCCACGCCTGATCAGATTGGCCAGACCGCCGTGCAACGACGCCAACATCTGAAGGGCGCGTTTGCTGCTTCTGCCCGCGTCGCCGGCCAGCACATCGCCCTGCTGGACGACGTGATGACCACAGGCGCCACGCTGGAAGAACTAGCCCGCGCCTGCAAGGCGGCAGGTGCGGCACGCGTCGAGGCCTGGGCGATCGCCCGGCAGCCGTTGCAGCACCCCTGAGCATCAACTCAACAAGCTGCCGTAAAGATCCGCCAGCTCATCGGAGAGCAGCGATCGTTTGAGCTGCGTCGGCGGCGAGCTGACATAGCGGATGAATGTGAACACCGTGGCATTGCTGAGCAGATAGAGCTTGTAAGGCACCCGCTCGACCCGCTTTACCGGCGGCTTGGCCAACAACTTCATGGTCAGGACCTCGAACAGCTTGCGCTCGAGCAGATCCATGACGTGCTCGAAATTGAGCTCGGCCCAGTGGCGGACCACCTCCTTGTAAATGCCACCGTTCTGCTCCAGCAAGTCCCATACGGCTTCAATCAGAATGCGAATGCTGTCTCTCAAGCTCGCATCTTCGAGTTGCGGCAACTGATGCTCGACGACGCCCAGCACATCCTCGATCATGCGATCCATCAGGGCGTCATAGAGCTGCTCTTTGCTGTCGAAGTACTGATAGAACGAACCGACACTGACACCTGCCAGTTCGGCAATCTTTGCCGATGTGGCGCCGCCGAACCCGTATTGTCCAATCGCTTTCGCAGCGGCATCCAGCAGTGTTGCCACCATGACTCTGGATCGGTCCTGCCTCGGCTTTTTTCTCATCTCAGTGATGCGACTTGTATGCGACTAATTAGTCGCATTTATACTTTGTTCGCAATCCGAAAACCAGGTGATGTCATGGCAACACAGGTCTTGTTTGTCACCGGCGCAGGCAGCGGCATGGGTCAGCTGGCGGCGCGCCAGGCCCTTGCCCGGGGCTGGAAGGTCGCGGCACTGGACGTCAACACCGAAGGCCTGAACGCACTCGGCGACTCGCCCGACCTGCTCAAGCTGGTGGTGGACGTCTGCGATGCCGAAGCGGTGAGCCATGCGGTGGGACGCACCGAGGCCGAGCTGGGAGCCATCCAGCGGGTGTTCAACGCCGCGGCCATCATGCCGCTGGGCCTGGCACTTTCACAGCCGGCCGCCCTCACGCAGCGCATCATGGCCATCAACTACGGCGGCCTGGTGCATGTGGCGCAGGCGACACTGCCGAGGATGCTCGCGCGCAACGATGGGGCATTTGTCAGCTTCTGCTCGCTGGCCGGCTTGATTCCGGCGATCTACGTTGGCGCCTATAACGCCTCGAAGTTTGCGGTTGCCGCCTACACCGAAGTGCTTTATCAGGAAAACCGCAGCAGCAAGATTCGGTTTGCCTGCGTTTGCCCGCCGATGGTGGCGACGCCCTTGCTGCAGCAGGCGCGCAACACGGTGTGGCCGCGATTGTTCTCGTTGATTCCGCCGCTTGCGCCCGAGCAAGTGCTGATCGCCATCGACAAGGCGCTGGCGCGCGGCACCTTCTGGGTGTTGCCCGGCCCGCTGACCCGGCTCAGTGCCTGGCTGCGTCGCTTTTCACCGCGCTTGACCTGGTGGATTGCCCACCTCGTCGAACGCCGTTGAGGGCGCGCAAGGCATGAGCATGCTCAAGGCCATTCCGCTGCACCCGAGCTGGCCTGTGATTGGCGACAGTCTCGCCTACATTCGCGACGCGCACGGCCTGCTGCTTCAGCTGCACGCGCGCTACGGCGAGGCCTGCGCGATTCGTGCGTTCGGCATGCGCTTTCACCTGCTGCTGGGGCCGGATGCCAACCAGTTCGTGTTGCAGAACCAGGGCGACCTGTTTGCCAACGCGGCCTGGCAAGACCTGATCGGCCCGTTTTTCCGGCGCGGTCTGATGCTGCTCGACTTCGACGAGCACCGCTTTCACCGGCGCATCATGCAAACCGCCTTCGCGCGCGAGGCGCTGGTGGCGTACCTCGATGCCATGCAGTCGCGCATCAGCCTTGATCTGGACCAATGGCTGGCGCACGACAATTTCTTGATGTTCGACGCGCTCAAGACGCTGACGCTGAATGTCGGCAGCGAGGTATTCGCAGGCCAGACGTCGGGTTCAGAAACCGACCAGCTCAACCAGGCATTTCTCGACACCGTGCAGGCCGGTACCGGTCTGATTCGCTACCCCCTGCCAGGCACGCGTTGGAACGCCGGCTTGAGGGGCCGCAAGCTGCTGCAGAGCCACTTTGAACAGGGTATTGCCGCCAAGCGCAGCAACCCCGGTCGCGATCTATTTTCGCGCCTCTGCCAGGCCACGACCGATGACGGTGCGCTGTTTTCAGACGCCGACGTCGTCAACCACATGATCTTCGTACTGATGGCTGCGCACGACACCAGCACCATCACCCTCAGCAACATGATCTACCAGCTTGCCAAGCATCCCGCCTGGCAAGAGCGCCTGCGCGCAGAAAGTGTCGCGCTCAACACCAGCGTGCTGGCCTTTGACGACCTCGACCGGCTCGACGGCATGACGCTGGTGATGAAAGAAGCACTGCGCCTGTGCGCGCCCGTGCCCATGCTGCCACGGCGCGCGGCGGCCAACTGCGAGTTCAAGGGCTATCGCATCGAAGCCGGCAGCCTGGTTGCCATCAGTCCCTGGCTCAGCCATTACCTGCCGCAGTACTGGAGCAAGCCAGAGCAGTTCGACCCCGAACGGTTTCTGCCGCAACGCGCAGAAGATCGCCAGCACCCGTTTTTATGGCTGCCGTTCGGCGGTGGCGCGCACAAGTGCATCGGGCTCAATTTCGGGCAGATGGAAGTGAAGGCCGTGCTGCACCACCTGCTGCTGCGTTTTCGTTTCAGTGTCGATGCCGGTTACCAGCTGAAGCAGGATTTCACCAGCCTGCCCATCCCCAAGGATCGCCTGCCGGTAAAGCTCCAACGTCTCGCCTGATCGCATCGGGCCGAACAGAACAGCTCAGCGGAAGCGATCCGCACGGGCCGCTTGCCAGCGCTGCCGCCAGTGCGCCGGCGGGTTTTCAAGCAAGGCCCCGGGCGCGAGAAACTCATAGCAGTCTTCGGCGCTGCAGATCTGGTGTGAGCCAGTCCGTTGCCAGAGGTGCGCCGGCTGCAGATCGTCGGGATGCTCAAGACCTGCGGCGGCGACAATCTCGGTCAGCGCCTCGACCGTGCTGCGGTGAAAGCTGGTGACTCGCTCCGCCTTGTCAGACACTACCAGCCCACGGACGCGACGAGGGTCTTGCGTGGCTACGCCGGTCGGGCACCGGTCGGTGTGGCAGGAGAGTGATTGCACGCACCCGATGGCAAACATGAAGCCACGCGCCGCGTTGCACCAGTCGGCACCCAGTGCGAGGTTGGCAGCCAGGCCATAAGCGGAGGTGACCTTGCCAGCAGCGCCAACGCACAACTGCTCGCGCAGCCCGGCGCCGGTCAGTACGTTGAGCACGAAAATCAGGCCCTCACGCAGCGGCATGCCGACATGATTGGAGAGTTCCAGCGGCGCCGCACCGGTGCCGCCTTCGGCACCATCGACCACGATGAAATCCGGAATGATGCCGGTTTCGATCATCGCCTTGACGATGGCAATGAACTCGACAGCATCACCGATGCATAGCTTGAAGCCGGTTGGTTTGCCCCCCGAAAGCTGCCGCAGCTGAGCAACGAATTGCATCAGCCCAATCGGTGTATCAAAGGCCGTGTGCGCCGCCGGTGAAATGCAGTCTTCACCCACGGCAACACCGCGCGCCTGAGCGATTTCCTGGGTCACCTTGCGACCCGGCAACACCCCCCCATGGCCGGGCTTTGCCCCTTGCGACAGCTTGATCTCGATCATCTTGACCTGCGACAGCTGCGCGGTGGTTTTGAACTGCTCAGTATCGAATCCGCCATCTTTCCTGCGACAACCGAAGTAGCCGCTGCCGATCTCCCACACCAGGTCGCCACCAAACTCGCGGTGATAGGCCGATACGCCACCTTCTCCCGTGTCGTGATAGAAACCCCCGGCCTTCGCACCCCGGTTGAGTGCGCGGATGGCGTTTGACGACAGCGCACCGAAGCTCATCGCCGAAATGTTGTAGACAGACGCCGAGTAAGGCTGGCGGCACTGCGCGCCGCCAATGGTGATTCGGGGATCGGCATCGGTCTTTTTTCGTGGCATCACCGAGTGCGCGATCCACTCATAACCATCGCCGTATACATCCAGCTCGGTGCCGAACGGGTGGGCGGCGTTCGCACCCTTGGCCCGCTGGTAGACCAGCGCTCGTTGCTCGCGCGAAAACGGCTTGCCATCGGTGTCGCTCTCGAACAGGTACTGCCTGATCTCCGGCCGAATGGCCTCGAACATCCAGCGCAGGCGCCCGATCAGCGGGTAGTTGCGACGCAGGCTGTGCGGCGCCTGAACCAGATCCAGCAGTCCCAGCAAGGCCAGCACCGAGAAGCCCGCAAACAGCGGCACCCAGCTGTAGTCCATAGCGCCGACCACCGCGAATACAGCGGCCGAAACCAGCACCGCCAGAAAAGGCAGATAACGGTTGATAGCCGGGTAGCGCCGCAGAAAATCAAGAGCGCAGATGACTGCGGTGGCAGAAAACACCGCTAGCGCACCGTTCCAGAAAGGGTTCATGCGTGCGCACAGGGCCGCCAGCAGGGTGGCGATCAGCGCGCCAGCAAAAAGCAGGTTGCGTTTCATGCAGTGGTCACCGAAAAGCAGGCCATGTCAGGGTGGCATATCTGTCTGGCGTGCCGATGAAGCTGTGTTGGGCGGACCCGCTCATTGACGACCTCGGCCGCAAGTTGCCGGGTTGGGTCCGGGACGACTGTCTGCAGCTTCAGGCGCTGACGCTGGAGCTGCGTTTGACCGCCTCGACAACGCAGGCCGAGCAAGCACTGCAAGCCCTGTAGAACGTCGACCGACTGGCGAACGCTTAGCTGAATACAGGCCAATAATCGACAATCTTGCCGCCCCGCACCGCAATCAAATCCCCAAACTGCAACAGCACGCTCTCGACCTGCTGCGGCCGCAGAAATACCTGGTCATCCACGTTCAGCCCGACTGCAGCAGAGGCATTGACGATCTCCTGATTGCTGCTGCGGCCGTAGGTGCTGTTGAACTGCAAGCCTTTGGGCGATTCGTAGTCGGCCAGCCAGTAGCCGCCGTAGATGAAATAGGTCTCGCGCTGGTTCACATCCCACCACGAGAACACTTTTGATTTTTCGTCGAGCGCGGGGATCTGCACCGGGCCAGTCGCCTTGAGCACGGGCGTGGCGATGAAGGCTGCGGGCTTGTGCGCCGAGAGTGTGGCGAGGTCGTAGTGGCTGGGCTTCAGCAGGCCAGTGCCCACCGAGATGTCGTTGCTTAAGTGT